>CAZLTI010000141.1:2552-8348 GCA_964562335.1 uncultured Pseudomonadota bacterium
GGTAAAAAGTCTTGCTCCTGTCATTCCCGCGACGGCGGGAATCTGTAGTTGACTGTAGTTATTAGATTCCCGCCGTCGCGGGAATGACGCAAAAAGCAAAAAAAGGGTATGAAAAATCGATTCGTTGTCTTTTTTCCGATGATTGCCTTGCTTGTCGTCGGTTCTGTTCTGAAGGCTGGGGATGCCGGCAACCTGATCGTCATGACCCACGACAGCTTCAGCGCAAGCAAACAGGCGATCGAGCATTTCGAGCGGGAGAGCGGGGCGACCGTCAGATTTTTGAAGGCCAACGACGCGGGGGCGGCGCTCAATCAGGCCATTTTGACAAAATCGAATCCCATGGCGGATCTGTTTTTCGGCGTCGACAACACGTTCCTCAGCCGAGCCCTCAACGCCGATATTTTCCAACCGTACAAATCGGCCCTGCTGGAACATATCCCCGAAATCTATCAGCTGGATCGCAGCTACCGCCTGCTGCCGGTGGATTTTGGCGACGTATGTCTAAACTACGACAAGGCATGGTTTGCCAAACGCCGGCTGGCTCCGCCCAGTACGCTCGAAGATCTGATCGATCCTGCCTATAGAGGTCTGACCGTTGTGGAAAACCCCGCAACCTCCTCGCCGGGGTTGGCCTTTCTGCTGACGACTATCGGACATTTCGGAGCGGACGGATTTACCGCATACTGGAGATCGCTGAGAGACAACGGCCTGTTGGTGACGGACAGCTGGAACAATGCCTATTGGGGAGAATTCACGGCGGCATCCAAAGGAACGCGACCGATTGTCGTCAGTTATGCGAGCAGCCCTCCCGCTACGGTTTTCTTTGCCGAAACTCCGCTTCGGGAGGCTCCTACGGGCGCAGTCCTGTCGAAAGGGACGGCCTTCCGGCAGATCGAATTTGTCGGCATCCTCAAAGGAACAGAAAAGAGAGAGACGGCAGAAAAGTTCGTGGACTTCGTATTGGACAGGAAATTTCAAGAGGACATGCCGCTTCAGATGTTTGTGTTTCCCGTCAACAGAAACGCCAAGCTACCGAAGATTTTTGCCGATCACGCATCGATTGCCGCCGATCCCATGAAAGTCTCCTACGACGAGATTGAGCGCAACCGAGAAGAGTGGATCGAAATGTGGACCGAGGCCGTGTTAAGGTGAGATATCGATTCTGGCTGCTTTTGCTCCCGTTCCTATTCCTGGCGCTATTCTATTTCTATCCGATAGCCAGAATCTTCTCCCTGAGTTTTTCCTTCGACGGAGAGTGGGACTTCGGAAAATTTGTGCAGCGCTTGGCAAAAAGCCACTACATCGGAGTCTTTTGGTTTACCGTTTGGCAGGCTCTGCTCTCCACGCTGCTGGCTGTGGTCGTCGCTCTTCCCGGTGCCTACCTCTTTTCCCAATATCAATTCCCCGGAAAGCGCCTTCTGAAATTTCTGTCGACGCTTCCGTTCGTATTGCCGACTGTCGTGGTGGCATCCGCGCTCCAGGCTTTGTTGGGAGAGAGCGGATTGGTCAATCTCGGATTGATGCGCCTTTTCCATCTTCCCCGACCGCCTATTCGCATCGACCATTCGATCTGGTTTATCCTCATTGCCCACGTATTCTACAACTATTCGGTAATTTTCAGAATCGTAGGCGGATTTTGGGCAGGCATCCGCGATGAAATATCGGAGGCGGCCTCCATGCTCGGAGCGAGTCCCGCCAGAGTTTTTTTCCAGGTAACGCTGCCCCTGCTAAGACCGGCGCTATTGGCATCTTCCCTCTTGGTGTTCGTGCTTTGCTTCAGCTCCTTCGGAGTGGTACTGATACTGGGAGGACCAAAATACGCGACGGTCGAGGTGGAGATCTACCGGCAGACCGTCAACTACTTCAATCTTCCTGCGGCGGCGACACTTTCCCTGATCCAGATTGTCTTTACCTTCCTTGTGATGTGGCTCTATACCGGAGCTTCCCAAAAGGGGTCGCTTCAACTCGATCCGAAAATGAAAACAGCGCGCCCAAAGCCGATCCGCCGTTTCGGAAAAGCGGCGATCGTGGCGAATGCCGGATTTATCCTCTTTTTTCTGGGGGCTCCCCTTTTTGCTCTATTGGTCCGATCCCTCCTTCTGGAGGACAGGTTTTCGTTTGTCTACTACTCCTCCTTGTTTGCGGACAGGAGGGATTCGATATTCTTCGTGCCGCCGACACATGCGATTTTCTACTCCCTGGGTTTCGCATCGGCAGCTCTTGTCACCGCAACCGTTTTGGGACTGCTGCTTTCCAACGGACTGGCATCGAGAGGAGGTCGAACGACTTCGATTCTGGATGCGGTTTTTATGCTTCCTCTTTCCACATCGGCCGTTACGCTGGGATTCGGATTTATCATTGCGTTGGACAGGCCGCCTGTCAATTTACGGACATCGATACTCCTGATACCGATCGCGCATACGCTGGTGGCCCTGCCGTTCGTAACGAGAAGCATTCTCCCCAGTATACGCAGCATTCCGCAAAGCTTGCGGGAATCGGCCTCCGTTTTGGGAGCATCGCCTTTGAGGGTCTGGATTCACGTAGATGTGCCGGTAGTAAAACGCGCTGTCGTCATCGGGGCCATTTTCGCCTTCACGATCAGCTTGGGGGAGTTCGGCGCCACTCTGTTCGTTGCCAGACCGAACTCTCCTACGATTCCTCTGGCCATATACCGCTTTTTGGGGCAGCCCGGCTCTCTCAACTACGGCCAGGCGTTGGCAATGTCGAACATACTGCTGCTTGTGACGGTATGCGGCTTTATTCTTTTGGAAAGGCTGCGCGGAAATACTACAGACGAAATCTGACAAAGCGGTAAAAAGTCCCAGAACCGTCATTCCCGCGCAATTTTCGACTTTTTACCGGTTCATCAAATCTGACAAATGGCTCTCCTAGAGTTGAGAAAAATTGCAAAGTCGTTTGCACACGATTCGAAGCGGACGACGTCGGATGCTGCATTGCGCGACATCAGCTTTACCCTGGAGAAGGGGAGCGTCGTCGCACTGTTGGGGCCGTCCGGCTGCGGAAAAACCACGCTGCTGCGGATCATTGCCGGCTTGGAAACGCCGGATGCGGGGGAGGTGATGTTCGAAGGGAGAGACATACGGGATCTGGCCCCCCACAAACGCCAATTCGGGTTGATGTTTCAAGAATTCGCTCTGTTTCCGCACAAAAACGTAATGGAAAACGTAGCATTCGGACTTCAGTTTCAAAAAAAAGAAACGGCAATATCCTCCTCGAATCAAGACCGGGCAAGGGAGGTGCTGGAGCTGGTGGGACTGGGCGCATTTTCGGAAAGAGACGTAAACGCTCTTTCCGGCGGAGAAAAACAGAGAGTGGCATTGGCGCGAAGTTTGGCCCCCAACCCCAAACTGCTGATGCTGGACGAACCCTTGGGTTCTTTGGACAGAGCATTGAGAGAGGAGCTAACGGTCGAGCTTCACTACATTCTCAAGTCTCTGCAACTCACGACCATCCTCGTTACCCACGATCAGGCGGAAGCGTTTGCCATCGCAGACCGGATCATCATCATGAACGACGGAAAAATCGAACAGGTCGATACGCCGGAAAGGATATACAGGAGACCGCGCAACGCGACAGTGGCAAAATTTCTCGGATTTCGCAACTTGATCGAAGGCAAAGTCAACGAAAAGGGACAAATCGTTACCGCGCTTGGAACCATCCATAAAAGACACGACCTTTCGGCCGGAGAGGAAACAACGGTTCTGCTTAGACCGGAACGCTCCGCCTATCCCCCCTCGAATTCCGCCGGGGAGGGGTCCCGACAGCTTAAAGTGGGCGGAAGAGTCGTCGCCAGAATATTCCAGGGAGACAAATACAGGGTTTCTTTGAAGACATCCGACGGCGTCGAGCTGACATTCGACATTTCCGGCAAAACCGCTCCTCCGGGATTGCGGGAAGAGATCGAACTGACAATCCACGATTCCGCCATCGAACTGATCGAAGGGTAGAAAGCCGATTCCTATCGTTTCTGCTGGCGAAGATCGAGTTTTTCCCCTACTCTGTCGACAGAAAACGACCGATCCATCTTTGCCCAATCGCGTTCGAAACACCTCGCCCGGAAACGGGAAATTGAGGAACCGTTTCCCCCAAAAACCGACCAAACAATCAAAGGCTACAGATGACAAACAACAAACGGCAACTGACGCCGGATCGTCTCAAACGGGACATCTCGAATCTGTTCGGCAGTCGGCATACGTCCGACAGACAGTGCGTAGGGATCGAGGTCGAGTTCGCACCGTTTAAAAAAGGGAAAGGCGAAAAGGGCGAGGCGGCCCGCTTTACGACCGAAGGGAAAACGGGAGTTCTGGACATGCTTGTGGAGGGTTTTTCGGACCACGACGCGATCTGGCACTCTCCCACCAAAGAGGGAGTGCCCCGTTTTTTGACCCGTGCCGGCGGCACCATCACCTTCGAGCCGGGCGGTCAAGTGGAATACAGTTCATCGGCCTCGTGCAAGTTCCCGGAAGTTGTCGAAGAGGTCTCCTATTATATCTCCCAAATAGATCGGGTTCTGTCCAAAGAGAGTATATGGCTGTTTTTCGGCGGATTTAATCCTTGGTACTCCGTTGCCGACATCGGATTGCAGATCGACAAGGAACGTTATGTCCATATGGATCGATTTTTCCGATCGGTAGGGATTCACGGCCAAAAAATGATGCGCCTATCCTGCTCGACACAGGTCAACCTGGATGTCGGTCGGGAAGAGATCATGATGGAACGCTGGCTGGCCGGCAATCTGCTGACGCCCGTAATCGCCGCAATCTTTGGCAACACGCCATTTTGCGACGGCAAAAACAGCGGGGCGAAAAGCTATCGTACACTGGTCTGGCAGAATTTGGACGATTCGAGAACCGGATTCGTCGGCGACCTATCCGCCATCGAAACGAGAAGGGATATCGAATCCGCCTATTTTGATTTTGCCATGAATGCCAAAGTCATTATGCTTCCCGACAAAGCGGGAAGATGGGGATATCGAACAAATCGCGTGTCGTTTGCGGAGTGGAACGAAAACGGCTTCAACGACATCTACCCGAATGCCGACAGCTGGAAAGACCATCTGACGACCCTGTTTCCCAACGTCAGACCCAAGGGATTTTTCGAATTCAGAGCTATCGACGGACAATCGCACATTTGGTGGCTAGTACCCACAATCATGCTGAGCAGACTGCTGTACGACTCCACCGCCCGAAAGAGAATCATCGAGCTGCTTCTGCCATACGCCGGTCAACTGTCCGATATGCAGTGGAAGGCCTCCATCATGGGAGTATCGGCCTTTCCGCATCTATGCAGGGAAATTGCCCATTTGTCCCTCCGATCGGACCAGTTTGCCATCGACGAAACGCTATTGAACTATCTGGAACTCTTTTGCGAAATGTATCCTCTAAACGGTAGAAATCCAGCCGACGATTTGCTTTCGCTAAACTTTGGCAGTATATTTACCCCCTCTCAGTTTCGAGATTACGAAAGCCGACTTTTGGAGCGGGTGGAACCCCCCGAAGCGGTTCTGCTATCGAACCGCTCCGATTTGGCAACCAAAGAGGAGATGACAAAGAAATTGGAGCCCACCCTTCCGCCCGAAGGAACCAAACCCTGTTGTTGAACCAGTCGCTTCCGAAAATAGGGGTGTACCGATTCATATTCCGAGTGCGTTACATTTGACGAAGCGGAAAAAAATCCCAGAACCGTCATTCCCGCGAAGGCGGGAATCTATAATCAACTTGCTTTATTAGATTCCCGCCTTCGCGGGAATGACGATTTGCGCAATTTTCGACTTTT
>CAZLTI010000142.1:0-8292 GCA_964562335.1 uncultured Pseudomonadota bacterium
GGACGAGAAGGGACTGGCCAAATACATGAACATCGGCTCCATCCTGATCAAAAGCAAGGGACACAAGTGGGAGGTCGTAAAGCAGAACTACGACGAGGTGGGCGTCGAATACGAGGAGTGGGACATCGAAAAGCTCAAGCGGGCGGTCCCGATCCTGGATCTGCGCGAATTCTGGCCCGTCAAGCGACCGGAAGATCCCGCCTTTTTCGACGAGCCGAGCAAAATGCTGGAAGGAGCTCTCTACTGCCCGGAGGGCGGCTACGTGAACGATCCGGCACTTTCCACCCACAACGTCATGCGGGCGGCCGAAGCGAAGGGTGCCGAATTTCTCTTCAATGCCGAGGTGAAAAAAGTGAGAAGCAAAGAGGGGAAGGTCACCGGCATCGTCCTTGGGGACGGCACCGCAATCGATGCCGGAATCGTGGTCAATGCGGCCGGGCCGCATTCTGCCAAGATCAACAAAATGGCGGAAGGCGTATGGGAGCAGTGCAACATCAAAACCAAATCGCTACGGCACGAAGTGATGTACTGCCCCTCCCCGGAAGAATACGACTACCTAAACGACGGCTACCACATGTCCGACGGCGATGTCGGGTGCTACTGCCGGCCGGAGGCGGGAAACCTGTTCCTCATCGGCAGCGAAGATCCGGAGTGCGATTCGCAGGAGTGGGTCGATGCGGACGAATTCTATGCGGGGAAGGGCGGTCCGGGACGCGACAATCAGCTTACGGATGCGCAGTGGAAAGCGCAATGCTACCGTCTGGGTCGACGCCTGCCATCCCTGCAGGTACCCAACCAGCCAAACGGGGTGGTGGACCTCTACGACTGCTCGGACGACTGGATTCCCATCTACGACAAGTCCGACATGAAGGGATTCTACATGGCCATTGGCACGAGCGGCAACCAGTACAAAAACGCCCCGGTGGTCGGCCACATGATGGCCTGCCTCATCCACGAATGCGAAAAGGGCCTAGACCACGATAGAAATCCCTACCGGTACAAACTGCCCCACATCGGCAGAGTATTGGACATCGGCTTCTTTTCCAGAAACCGCGAGATCAACTACAACTCCAGCTTTTCCGTCAACGGCTGATAGGCGGAGAGGAAAAAGAGCCGTTATCGGAGAATTCTATGAGGTCGGCAAAAAAAATCGTCCCTCTTTTCCTGTTGCTGCTGATATTCGGTTCGGCGGAATCTCAACCGACCATTCCGGATGGTTTTTCTTGGGCTAGCACCGGCCCTAAAGGCTGCAAATTTTTGCTCCCCAAGGGATGGCATGTAAAAACCGAAGAGGTGAAAGGTACTTATGGGGTATATATCACAAAGGAAAAACTCGAAAAGGAGAAAACCTTTGAAACCGGATTCACCCTGAACGTTATAAAGGAAATCAAAAAGAAAACGGGTTTGGTGGCTTCGCAATATGCGCTTAGATTCGTCTACAATGTTGCGAACGAAAAAGAGGTCGTTAAGGAACTGTGGTCGTCGGAATCCGGCTCTTTTCAAGGAACCGGCATTCGAATAAGGGATCAGTTCAAAATCATTCACTTTTTACTAAATGCAAACGACAGGACCGACACTCTCTTTGTTTCGATTTTCGAATCCACTGCTCGAAAATGGGAATCGGAGTGGCAGATCGGTAGAATAATCATGACCCATATGAAACTTGATAGCGAAATTTGACGTATGCCGACAGCACATACCGAACGCCAACCGTGCCCGACCGTTACGTCCGCCTGCGGGCAGACTGAAAGCCGGTCGCAATGCGGGCTATAAAGATTTTCCCAAAACGATAGAAATTCGGTAGACGCTCCCCTTCGACATCGGGGCAGAGAGGGGTCCTTGACCCCTTTGGCGCCGATTAGGACTGTTTGACCTCAAACAGATTCCCGTCGAAATCTTTGACGAACACCACCGTCGATTCTCCTTTGGGAACCTCTATCACCTCCGCTCCCGCCGATTTGCAGTTCCAGACCAGTCCATCCCTGTCGACGACCGCCAAGCAGGTATGGCCCACCGGATTTTTCACGATATCTTCGCCGTCGGAGATAAAAATCTCGAAATGAATTCCATCATTGGCGTAGTTGATCACCGCCAAATCGAAGGGCCGTTTGAACAGGCTGTCCGAAAGCTCGGCCGGCAGTATCTTGACATTCAGCTTTTTCAGTCCGAGCAGGTCTCGGTAGAAGCGGTCCGCAGTCTCTTCCGAGCCGCAGACCAATCCGGTATGTATGTATTTCATCGATCTACCGCCTTTTTTCCGGATACAGTCCCAATACTCCCTCTTCCGAAGCCTCGCAAATGCCACGTTCCGTAATCAGGCCGGTTATCAGCCTCGCCGGAGTGACATCAAACGCATAATTTCCGGCCGGACTCTCTTCCGGAGTCAACAGGACGCTTTTTATCTCTCCCTCCACAAATCCCGGAATGTATTTCACCTCGGTGGCATCGCGCTGTTCGATGGGGATTTCCCCGACGCCATCGCGTATTTTCCAGTCGAAGGTGGAGGAGGGCAGTCCCACGTAAAACGGGATACCGTTGTCCTTGGCCGCCAAGGCCTTCAGATAGGTGCCGATCTTATTGGCGACATCGCCCGTATAGGTCGTGCGGTCGGTACCGGTAATCACCATATCCACCAGTCCGTGCTGCATGAGATGGCCCCCGGCATTGTCCACGATCACGGTATGCGGAACACCGTGCTGTCCGAGTTCCCATGCGGTCAAACTGGCTCCCTGGTTCCGCGGCCTGGTTTCGTCGACCCAGACATGAACCTTGATCCCTTTGTCGTGGGCCGCGTAGATCGGTGCCGTGGCGGTACCGTAATCCACGAACGCCAGCCATCCGGCGTTGCAGTGGGTCAGGATATTGACCGTGCCGCCCGATTTCCGCCGGCCGATCTCTTCGACGACGGCGGAGCCGTGCAGACCGATCCTACGACAGAAATTCGCATCTTCGTCCGCAATCGCCTCTGCCGTTTCCCGGCAAACCCGGACTCTGGCCTCGATGCTGCCCTCTGCCGCCCGCATAGTCTCCAATTGACGATTTACGGCCCATTCCAGGTTGACGGCCGTAGGGCGGGTCGCTTTCAGGGTTTCGCCGTCGGCCTCCACGCTTTTCGCGAATTCCCGCAAGGAGTCCTTCGGCGCGTTCAAGGCGGCCACATACATGCCGTAGCCGGCCGTTGCGCCTATCAGTCCGGCTCCGCGAACATGCATCTCCTCGATGGCAACGGCAACCTCGTCGACGGTCGTCAGCTCCTCTACGACAAATCGATGGGGGAGGTGCCGTTGGTCTATAATCTGGACGATTTTAGGATCGCTCTCCTTCAGCCAGATTGTCCGATAGTGTTTGTCCTGTACGATCATGGCGGTTTTTTTTCCGATAGAACTGCGGTTGACAGTCGGATCCAAGCCAATGCCGAACCACCGCTCGACGATCGACCTCCCGAACGAGCGGGCGCTCTCTATCGGTCGACGGCAAATGGCATGGATGGCGATTCGAAGATTCGGCGGACGCGGCGGCTCCTACCGTTTCATCTTGTAGTAGGTGAGACTCAGAGCCAATAGCAGTACGATGCCTTTGATGATGTCCTGCGAATAGTAGGGAAAATCCATCATAATCAGGCCATTGAGGAGAACTCCCATCAAAAGAGCCCCCAGCAGCGTACCGTAGGCATTTGGCTTCCCTGCGCCCAATACCGAAAATCCCACGAATGCGGCCGCTATACTGTCCATTAGGTAGGGTGCCCCGGCATCGACCTCTCCGGATCCCAACCTCGAAGCCAACACGATTCCCGCCAGCGCGGAAAGAAAGCCGGATACCAAATAGGCAAAAAACCGGTACCGGTTGATCGGTATTCCGGAAAGCTTGGCGGCTTCGGCATTCCCCCCGATCATATAGAGATAGCGTCCGTGTTTGGTATAGGACAGAAAGATATGAACCAGAATGGCCACGATGATCATGATATAGACAGGTACCGGAATACTGAACAGCACCCCCTGCCCGATAAAAAGGAAGGCCTTGCTGATGGTATATTCGGCGATTCCCCCGCCGCCGGGGAGCGGCATGAAATTGTAGATTGCCGAGCCGTCCTGAAACGTGATGGAGATACCGGTCAGTACGAACATCATGGACAGCGTGGCCAGCAGGTCCTGAATCCCCACTTTGATAATCAGGATAGCGTTGATGCAGCCCACGGCCATCCCCATCAGCAGCGGAACGACGATAGCCGGAACAGGACCGTATCCCCAAATTACCATGAACTTGGCGGCGATCACCCCGGCAAATCCGGCCACTGCGGTAACGGAAACGTCCAAACCGTTGATCGTAAGGGATACGGTAATGGCCATAGCGATCAACGCAACGATAGATACGGATCTGAATATATTGGTAATATTGGTGAAATTCATGAAATTTTCCAATGCTACCGAAAAAAACAGGACTGCCAGAACAACCACGACAATCGTTCCGTACTTGTACAAAAATCCAAAAATATCTACATTTGCCGTCCTATTATTTTTCAAAATCCCTCCCCCCTGTCGAATAGTAGAGCAGTTCTTCCTCAGATGCCTTACCTGTTTCCAGCTCTTTTACGATAGTGCCGTTGTACATGACGTACGTTCGGTGGGTCAGACCAAGAATCTCGTTGAATTCGCAGGATGCATAGACAATGCACCTGTTTTCCTTTGCCAGATCGTTGATGAGCGAGTAAATTTCCGCCTTCGATCCGATATCGACACCTTTGGTAGGCTCGTCGAGCAGAAAGATCTCCGCCTGCGAGATAAGCCACTTGCCAATCACCACCTTCTGCTGGTTCCCGCCGCTGAGATTCGCCACCAACTGCTTTTCGTTCGGCGTTTTGATCTGGACCTTTTCTATGGTCTCCAGCGTTTTCCTCCTGATCTTTTCCGCGCTGATGAAGGAGTTGCTGCAGTATTCGTCGAGTGTCGGCAGGGTGACGTTCGTCGCCAGCGACTCTCCCACCAGCACGCCCTCCTTTCTTCTCTCTTCGGGAACCAATGCCAGCCCCTCTTTCACCGCATCGCTGGGCGTGCCGATTTTCAGCTCCCTGTTTTTTACGGCAACGCTTCCCGAACCGATTTCGCCCAGTCCGAAGAGCAGTTTGCAGAGTTCCGTCTTCCCTGCCCCGATCAATCCCGTCAATCCGACTATTTCGCCGGATTTGACATGAAAGTTCACGTCGTGGATATCGCCGGTTCCCGACAGGTTCTTGACTTCCAGAACCGTCTCTCCAACATCGGTCTCGATCTCGGGATAGGAGCTGTCCATCTTTTTCCCCAGCATGCTTTCCACGATCGAATCGATATTGGTCTCTGCGGCGGCGAAGGAGTCCACAAGCCTGCCGTCCCTGAGAACCGTGATCTTTTCGCAGGTTTTGAAAATCTCGTCCAGCCGGTGGGAGATAAAAACGATCCCCATCCCATCCCGCCGAAGCTTCCCGATCAGTGCGAACAGCTTTTCCGTTTCCGTAATGCTCAAAGCTGCCGTCGGCTCGTCCAAAAGAAGGTATTTGGCATTCTGAAGTACCGCCCTCCCGATCAGGACCATCTGCTTTTCGTGAAGCGTCAGATCGCCGATTAGCTGCTTCGAATGGATATTCAATCCCAGGGAGTCGATCTCATGCTGAGCCCTCCTGTGAATCTCCTTCCAGTTGACAAAAGTGGATTCCTGTTCGTTGACAAGGTAGTCCATCATAATGTTTTCGGCGACGCTCAAATGCGGCACCAAGGCCGTATCCACCTCCTGGTAGACGATAACGATACCGTTCCTTTTCGCGTCGCCAGGACCGTGAATGTCCACCCTCTCTCCGTCGATAAGGATATCGCCGGAGGATGCCTCGTATGCGCCCGAGAGTATCTTCATCAGCGTGCTTTTGCCCGCCCCGTTGGCCCCTACCAAAGCGTGAATCTCTCCGGCACGCACCTCGAAATCGACCTCTATCAGTGCCTGTACGCCTGGGAACTCCTTCGATACTCCTTTTGTCAGTAAGCTATCCATATTTCCGTTTCGGTTGCTCTTGGAACCGCCTAAAAAAAGAATCCGGGTTCGATTCGCCGAATCGCCCCTCCGGCATTCGACCGAACCGAGCGCTCAGGCGCCGAGGGCGGCCGGGCACGAGCCGACCGCTCCGGGAAGGGAGGCGCCGCACAGACTACTTTTGCTTTTCCATCTCCAGCATCCACTCCTCCAGGAAGTCCGTAGTGCTTCCCCATCCGTCGTAGTATTCGGCCAAATCGGACATGCCAACCCGCTTCACGCTCTTCGACGGCAAATCGTCGACCTTGATCAAAACGGGCTTCAGGGAGTAGTACCGGGGGATTTTTTCCCCGGCCAAAGCCTTCAGCGCCAGACGTATCTGCACCTGACCGACCACCGTCGGGTCGACCGCTGCGGATGCTCTCCAGATATGCGGATTCGACTGCATCATAGCCAGATCCTGGTCCGAGATATCCACCGAAAAGAGAGGGATGGTTTTGCCGGAAGCCACAATCGCGTTGTAGAAGCCCTTTGCATACTCGTCCCAAACCGCATAGACGGCGTCGATGTTCGACTTGGTCGTCAGCAGCGTCTCCAGAGCGGTCTGAGCCCTCGGCATCGGATTGTTCGTGCCCAGGTCTATCGTATTGAGCACCTTGATTCCGGGGTAGGTCGGCAGAATCCCGCCTTCCCAGATTCTATGTCGCTTGTCGGTGGGGGGTACGTTGGCTACGCGGTTGTAGATGACATTTCCCGAACCGTCCAACGCCTGTACGAGCGCCATTTGGGACAGAAGACCCATCATCAGGTCGTACTGGTCGAGCGAAACCAGTTTTCCCTTGTGAATCGAAGCGGGCACGTCGAAATCGTTGTCAAACGCGATAACCGGAATGCCGGCCTGGAGAGCCTTCGTAACGGAACCCGTCAACGCATCGGCCTTTCCGTGCGAGATCAAAATCGCATCCATTTTGTTGGTCACGGCGTTTTCAATGCCCTCCGCCATCTTGGCCAGGTTATTGTTCGCGTCAATCACGCTAAGATCGATCCCGTATCGTTTCGCTTCGGCTTTTGTTCCATTGATATGGATGATCATATGGGTTCCGGTTCCCCACTCCTTGACCAACGCCATTTTCAGCTTTTTTCCCTTGATGCCGCCCGGAATTTCGGCACCCGTCGCGGCGACGGCAAACAGCATCGATACCAGCAGCACAGTCAGTCTCTTCATTATTTCCTCCTCAATTGTTTTTGTTCCAACCCCATCGACCGCCCGGCAGTCGAACGAAGCGCCGTTCCGCCTAGGCGAAAAGGGCCATAGGATCGCCGAAGGACCGGTATAGGGTCGAATTCAATAAAAAACGGGGAAGTTCGGAACCCGCTCCACTGCCGAAACTGGGCAATGCGTTTTCCATCTCCTCCCGTACCGCAACGAAAAAAGACTTTTCGACCAAAACCCGACTACGGCTCTCAAGTCGCGACGAGTTCTCGGGCGACATTTTTTGGTCCGGTCGAAAAGAGAATTTCTCGTGAACACTTTCAAGACAATTGGGGAAAAAGTCAAATTTTATGCAAAAACCCTCTTTATACAAGTTAACTAGCTGATTTTTAACTGTTATTATGGACAAAAACAGCCCGAATGGGCGAATCGGACCGGCCCTAATTGTCTGATAACAGACAAATTTTCAAATTTTTTGCACTTTTTCTTCCTCTGCCCTTTTTCTTTCCGATCCACCGGAGAGCCGCTCAAATGAATATCTTACGTTTTTAATAACAGATAGATAAATAGATATCCACAATTTATTTGACATTTTCGAACCGACAGAAAACACTGTGGGGAATTGATCGGGGCTCGAATTTATTTGTCTGATGACAGACAACCGACTGACGATCGACCGCCTGCCGGACCCTTTTTGAAACTTTCGCTCTGTCCGGTTTTCTCTTTTTCCGATCGGACGGATAGTTTTTCGATACCGAATCGTCAGATTTCTCAAGTCGGTCGAAGGAGACCGCGAGCCTCCAACAGTGCAGCAGGGATTTTAGGGAACGATCGTGATAAAACTGCGGATGGACAAGCCGCTTCAGGTGCGGGTCCAAGAGGCGATTCTGGAGATCATCGGAAAAAACGGGTTGAAACCAGGCGACCAGATACCGACGGAAAGCAAGTTGATCAAGGAGCTCGGCACCGGCCGGTCGACCCTGAGGGAGAGCCTGGCGAACCTGACCTATCAGGGTGTGCTGTACAAAGTCCAGGGAATGGGAACGTTCGTCAGACAGGTTCCCATTCAGGTGAAAAACGGCATC
>CAZLTI010000143.1:0-8208 GCA_964562335.1 uncultured Pseudomonadota bacterium
AGACCGCCATCGAAACGGCCCTTCACAACGGCGATTCGACGCAGGCTTGCATTGTCGCCCACTCCGTCAAAGGGGTCGCCGGCAATGTCGGAGCGCGGAAATTGCAGGAGGTCGCTGCGGAACTGGAAGGGGCGCTGCAGAGATCCGACCGATCCGGATTGGAAAAAAGGCAAAAGGCCTTCGGCAGCGAATTGGGGGCCCTGTTGGATTCCCTGGCCGTTCTGCGGAATGAGGAGGCGGAAGTCCCCAGTCGCCGAACGGCATCCTCCCCTCCGTCCGATACCTCCGCCCTGAAGGCCGTCTTGAAAAAATTGGAGGAGCCGCTGCGCTTCCGCAAACCCAAACTCTGCAAAGCGGTCTGGAGCGAAATGAACGCCCTCTCCTGGCCGCCGGAATTCGATAGGGACTTGGATCGGTTGGAAAGCGACATGGACGGCTATCGGTATGACGATGCGAACGCATGTGTCGTCCGCATGATGGAAAGATTCGATTCGGAAAAGGGAACGGATGAGTGACATGGCGAAACCGAAGGTATTGATTGTAGACGATACTCCGCTCAATATCAGCATTCTGGTCAATACCCTGGAAGAGGAGTATGAGCTAAGCGCGGCAGTGGACGGACCGGGCGCTTTGAAGGCCGTCGAAACGGAGATCCCCGATATCGTGCTGCTTGACATTATGATGCCGGAAATGGACGGGTACGAAGTGTGCAGAAGGCTCAAGGGAGAAGAGCGAACCAGGGACGTGCCCGTCATTTTCATTACGGCGATGAACGACGCGGAAAGCGAATCCAAGGGGCGGGAGCTGGGGGCCGTCGACTACATCACCAAACCCTTTAGTCCGACGGTCGTCAAAAAGAGGATCGAAAGCCATATTCGGTTGCAGCGCTCCCGCCGAGAGCTGGAGCGGCGAAACGCCGTTCTGCGGGACCGCTGAAAGTCCGCTGTCCGGGGTCCGATACCGGCGGCCCTACTCGCGGCATTCGGCAAGCAGCCTGCGATATTGCGGCATCGTGTCGATATCGGTGTGAATGCCGCCGCTTTGCACCGGTACCGTTTCGCAGGGGAATTTCCGCAATACGCTCTTCAAATCCGGTGCGCCGTCGTGCCGCAGTATTTGCGGAATCAGCCGACTGGGAATCAGCACCGGATGTCCGGTTTTGCCCAAAAAGCCGGGAAACAGGATATGGCGCGATATCTTCCGCGCCAGTTCGATATATACGGATGGAGGTATCAGCGGCATGTCCGCATGCGCTACGAAGAACCGATCGGATTCGACGCAGCGCATCCCTGCGAAGATCGACGATACCATTCCTCTGTCGTAGAATTCGTTCGTTACCAGCCGGATATCGGGTCCGCTTTGAAAGGCTCTTTGCAGCTCCTCCGCCCTGAACCCCGCCACCAGTAAAATCCGGCAGTTGCCGCCAAGCGCGTTCCGCACGCACTGCTCCACTATCGTCCCGTTGCGGAACGGCAGCATCGGCTTCCATTTGCCCATTCGGGAGGATCGCCCTGCCGCCGGAATGATGCAGTCGATTCTTCTATTCATGGATTCGCGATGGGGGATCCGTTCCTCCCGACAGGGGGCGGATGCCGCCCTTCCGTCTGCCGTTCGGCTCCGGGGTCAGCGGGGCCGTAAAACCGTCTGCCGCCTGTATGCCTGCCATGTGGAGTCCACCACGGTTTTCAGATCGCTGAACTGCGGCGTCCAATGCAACAGCCGGTTCGCCAGTCGAGAGTCGGCGAACAGCTCCGGCGGGTCTCCCTTGCGGCGGGCAACCATTTCAAACGGCACCTCTCTTCCCGTTACCCTTTCCGTCATGCGGACGACCTCCATCACGGAGTGCCCCCTGCCGGTACCCAAGTTGACCGTCAGCGACCGCCTGTCGGCGGAGACGGTTTCGAAGGCTTTCAGATGGGCGTCCGCCAGATCCGTCGCATGGATATAGTCGCGCACTCCGGTGCCGTCCTTTGTGGGGAAGTCGTTCCCGAACACCTGCAAACGGTCCCGTTTTCCGCACACGGTCTCCATAACGACCGGCAGCAGATTGGCCGGGTTGGATTCCAGCCCGCAGATCTCTCCGTTCGCGTCGTAGCCGGCGGCGTTGAAGTATCTGAGGCAGGCGAACCTGATCCCCTTGAGCCTGTCGTACCATGCCAAAAGACGTTCGATCTCCAGTTTGGTAAATCCGTAGAAGTTTGCGGGCCGCAGCGGGTGCTCTTCGCTTATGGGGAGGAACTCCGGCGCGCCGTAGACGGCGGCCGAAGAGGAGAAAATAAAACAGCGGGTGGCGGAATTCGAGACGGCTTCCAGCAGATTCAGGGTTCCGGATATGTTTTGACGGGCATACCGCTCCGGAAACTCCATCGATTCTCCGGCCGCCTTCAAGGCGGTCAGGTGGATCGCGGCGTCGTAGTTTTGCGCAAGCACATCCCGCAACAGGGTGCGATCCTGAACGTCGCCGTGGACAAAGGAAGCGCCCTCCAACAGGTTGGCCTGCCGTCCGGTGCTGAGGTTGTCCAAAACGGTTACCCTGTGACCCGCACGTAGGAAGGAGAGTACCACGTGGCTGCCGATATAGCCGGCGCCTCCCGCTACCAGTATGGATTTCATCGCTCTGCCGTACCGGGTTGCAAACGGATGCGCTCCGCTTTCGCCTCCTATGGCGAAGAGCATCCGCAAGTTGTTCCACAAGTTTTCGCCGGGGCGCTATTTCACCCAGGCGCGAGGAAGAAAAAGAATCAATATCGTGACGATCTCCAGTCTTCCCATGGCCATGTCGAGGGAAAGGATCCACTTGGTAAACGATCCCAGGTGGGCGTAGTTGGAAGTCGGACCGACCGTACCCAATCCCGGACCGATATTGGATAGACTGGCGACTACGCTTCCCACCGCCGTCAAAAAATCCTGCGTTTCCAGAGAGACGAGCAGAATGGATGCGCTCATAACGCCGACATAGATAAAAATGAATCCAAGAATACTGGCCAGGACGTTCCTTTCGACGGTTGTCGTTCCCAGCTTGACGGAACGAATCAAATTCGGGTGCAGCAGCTTCAGCATCTCCGTATACATATATTTGAAAACCAACAGCACCCGCACCGTCTTGATGCCGCCCGCCGTACTTCCCGCACAACCCCCTATCAGCATCAGAAATATCAGAACGAACTGGCAGAAGACCGGCCAGAGAAGATAGTCCGCAGTACCGTATCCGGTAGTGGTGAGAAGGGAGACGACGGTAAAGGCCGCGTCCCGGACGGTCCGTTCGACGGAGCCGCCCTGGCGAAGCAAAATCGCCGTCGCGACGACCGCCGCCGCACCGGCCATGAGGCATGCGTAAAAGATCAGCTCGGAATCCCTGAAATAGGTCTTTGGATGGAATCCCTTGAACAGGAATCGGTAGTGAAGGGCGAAATTGATTCCGGCAACGGCCATAAATCCCACCAAAATCCATTCGATGAGAGGGGATTGAAACCCGGCGATACTGGAGTTGCTGGTGCTGAAGCCGCCCGTCGACATCGCGGTGAAGGAGTGGTTGATCGCTTCGAAAGCCGTCATGCCGGCCAGCCAGAGCAGCAGCGACAACAGGGCGGTCAGGAGGAAGTATACCTGCCAAAGCGCCTTGGCGGTATCCTGTATGCGCGGGGTCAGCTTTTCCGCCGTGGGACCCGGCACCTCCGCCTGAAATATGCTCATTCCGCCCAGGTCCAAGTAGGGCAGAATCGCCAAGGAGAGCACGATGATTCCCATTCCTCCGAGCCACTGCGTCATGCTGCGCCATAGAAGAATAGGAGGGGACAGGCTCTCGATGTCGGAAAAGATGGTTGCGCCCGTTGTCGTAAATCCGCTGATCGATTCGAAATAGGCATTGGTAAACTGTGCGGCGGAACCCGAAAACCAGTAGGGAAGCGCTCCGAACAGTCCCGCACTCAGCCAGCCGAAAGCGACCAGGGCGTATCCGTCCCGGAATTTCAAGGAGTGCTTGGATTTCGGCAAAACGACCAGGCAGAGCCCGACGCCCAGCGAAACCAAAAGCGAATAGACGAAGGCGGAAAGATGGTCCGTAGCCCGCACGAAAGCGAAAGCCGTCGGCACCAGCAGGCCGGCGGCGATCACGAGGATGATCAAACCCAATCCCTTAAATATGGAGGCGTATTGCATCGACCGGTGCAATTGATATTGGGGCCCTGCCGCTTCGCTCTGCCCGCATGCGAAAGGAGGGCGGACGTTGGGGCGTCGCCGGTTTCAGAATGCCAGCGGCTGAAAAAACTCCATGACTTTGGTTTTGTCCAGTCGATGGACGATGATCAGGATGACGTCTCCGCTTCGCAACTCGTGCTCTCCGTCGGGCAGTAGGATGTCGCCTTCCCGTTTGATCAGTCCGACGACGACGTTTTGCGGAAATTGAAGGTCTTTCAGCGGCAATCCGAGGCACGGCGTCAAATCGTCGAGTTCAAGCTCCAAAATCGCCAGTTGACTGTTGCTGAGCGGAAAGTAGGAGCGCACGTCGGATCTTTGAATGAACCGGGCCAAATACTTCGTCGTCAATACTCGCGGACTGATGCCCAGGCTGATCGGCGTATTTTGCTCTACGATGGAGATGAACTCGGGCTGGTGCACGAGACATATGGTCCTTTTCACGCCCTGCTCGGCCGCCAGCAGACAGGAGGAGAGATTGATCTTTTCGTCGTTCGTGACCGAGATGAAGAAGTCCGCGTTTTCGATTCCTTCGGCAGTCAGCTGCTTGAGATCGGTTCCGTCGAAGTTGAGTACCAGAGACTTCGTCAGTCGTTCGGAAATGTGAAAGCTGCGCGATAGGTCCTTTTCGATCACCTTGACTCTCTGCCCGGCCTGTTCCAGCCGTTCCGCCAGCCGAACGCCGATGTGTCCCCCTCCGTTGATGAATATCCGTCTTTCCGCGACGTTTGTTTTCGCGTACCCCAGATAGGCTTTCAATTCGCCGAATTTGTCCGCCCGGCAGAAGAAGTAGACAACGTCGTTCGGTCGGATGGCGGTGGTCCGCGAGGGGACGACCGCCATATCGGTATGCTGGACGACGGCGATGCGAAACAGCCGTTCGGCAAGATCCTCCTCCAGGTCGCCCGCCGTTTTGTCGGCGATGCGGCAGGACTGCCGGATTTTGAACCCCGTCAAATAGATATCGCCCGACAGGAACTCGTGGCGGTCGACCACATCCGGAGACTGCACCAGTTGGTAGATTCTTTCCGCAACCAGCGAAACCGGATTGATCACTTGATCGATGCCCAGGGCGTCGAGCGAGAAACTCCTTTCGGATGTGCTGAAATCGATCTGCCGAATGCGGCAGATCGTCTTTCCGACTCCCGCCTCCGATGCGGTTTTGCAGGCGATCATATTGGTTTCGTCGGAATTGGTGATCGCCAAAAACAGATCTACCCCCTTCAGGTAGGAGCGGTTCATATGTCTGCTTTCTATGACATTCGCCTCCTCCGTCCGCACCTCGAACGCGGCTGCTATCCTTTCGAGCACATCTCCGTCGGAATCGATGACAAGCAGATCCGGAACCTCCCTGTGCAGATTTTCGATGAGGTGGTATCCGACCTCTCCCGCACCCGCTATGACTATCGTCGGTTTGTTCAACGGCATTCGAATGGTTGGATTTCCCGCCTCGCTTTTTCCGATCCGAGACGGCGAAAGGAGTCTGTTGCGGCGAGGCGTATGCCCGCCTGCCGTGCGGACTTCAAAAAACGAGCCAGATCGGGCTGATGTAGTGAGGGTCGTAGTATTTGTCGAAGTTGGTCACTTCGTATTTGCCTTCGCCGGCGTCGGAAAAGTCGTTGGGGAACTGGTGGTCTCTTTTTTTCCGGTGCTCCTCTTCAGCATGCAGTTTGACGTTCAAACTGGCTCCCTTGCATACGATGTCTTCGACAACGACCTCTCCCGGCACGGTCTCGTTGTTTTCGTCTTTGTATCCCAAATCCTCGATCTGTACTGCGGTTTCGATGATCTCCTCTATGTCGCTCCATATGAGCCCGCTGAGAAGATCGAACTGCCAGTTGGGTTTGTCCGTTTCGAACTGCCCCTCCTTCAGAAAGCTGATGAAGACGATGTCCGTCGGATTCATTTTTTTGTACAAGGCGACGGCAATCCTCAAATCGACGAAATTTTCTCCGCTGATGTAGGATTCCCATTCGATGTCGTCCATCTCGAAAACGCGCTCGAAAGCGAATATGCCCGCTTCCAGGTCGACCGCGCAGTATATGTCGAAATGAGCGAGATACTCCTCGTATCTTTTATGCATATTTTTCAGCTTCTCCACTCCGTATGGCGTCGGGACGTACCTGTTCTTCCCGTCCACGTCCAGGTAGTCCCTGCCCAGCATGTAGACGAACACTGGCTCCAGGTCCCGATCGGACCCCTCCAGCAAAACGGAGAAGGTGCAGTTCTGTTCGATCATCAGGCCAAGCAGAACGCCGGATGCGTATTCCTTCTTCTGATCCTCCGTTATGAAATAGTGCCTGCTGCCCATAGCGTATTGGAAATGCGGTCCGGTGCATCCGAACTGCCGTGGATATGCGAAAATTCCGAGCTTTCGAACGATACCTTAAATTTTAGTCGAATCGCTGTCGGTTGGCTATCCATTTCTGGCGTCCGTTTTGAAAAAACTCCTTTTTCCAGATGGGGACGATCTCCTTCAGTTTGTCGATGGCGAAATGGCATCCCCGAATCGCCCCCTCCCGGTGGGCGGCGGACACAGCGATCGCGACGCTTGCCTCTCCGACTGCCACTTTGCCGATACGGTGGACAATGGCTATCTTTTCGACGGGATAGCGCTCCTTCGTCAAACGGGCGAGCTTTTCCATCATACGGACTGCCATGGAGCGGTAGGCTTCGTATATCAGATACTCCACCTTTTCGCTGCCGGTAAAATTGCGGGTGACGCCGACAAACAGGGAGATGGCGCCCGCCTCCGGCGAAGAGACGCGAGCGGCGAGCGCATTCGGATCGATCGGCTTTTCCGTGACGACGAACATGCTATCCTCCGCTGACCGGCGGAAGCAGCGCAACCTCGCTGCCGTGCGGAATGGCGTCCGACAGTTTTGCGTACTCCCCGTCGATCGATATTTTGAGATGCTGCCTCTGGGGGGCGATAGCCGGATGCCGCCTTTCCAGCCTGTCCACGATATCGTTTCCGGTGCATGCTCCTTCGAATTCCAGCTGCAGCTCCGGTGCGCCGACAATGTCCTTGATATGGGCGAAGAGCAAAAGTCTAATTTTCATGGTCGTACCGGGGAAATAGAGCGGTTAGATTGCGGCGGACGGCGGACGCCAGACTTTCGGCCGGAACTTGCAGAAAGTCCGCGACAAAGCTGCCCACAAGCGAGACGTTTCCGGGGAAGTTGGGTTTTCCGCGCACCGGAACCGGGGAGAGATAGGGGGAGTCGGTTTCCAGCAAAATGCGGTCGAGAGGGGTATATTGCAAAACCGCGCGAACGCCCTCCGCCTTCGGAAAGGTGCAGATACCGTTGAAGGAGAGATAGAATCCCATGTCCAGCACCCTTTTCGCCATATCCAACGAGGAGGTAAAGCAGTGGAATACGCCGGTCGGCACGTCTCCTGCGAACTCCTCCAGCAGCTCCATCGTTTCCCTTTCGGCCTCCCGCGTATGTACGACGACCGGCAGTTTGAGATCGACCGACAATTCCAACTGTTGGAGGAAAACCTGCCGTTGATCCCTCTCTTTCGAAAAGCCGTAATACAGGTCGAATCCGCACTCTCCGATGCCCAGAAGCTTCCGGTTCGTACCGAGCTTCCCCCTCATCCAATTCAGATGGGACTCGTCGAAAGAGGAGGCGTTGTGGGGATGGCATCCGACCGTTCCGAACACATCGGCATGCTTCTTCGTCAATTCGTCGACCCGCCGATTGGAACTGCGATCGGTCCCTATCGTAACGAATCGGGACACTCCCATTTCTCGGCTTTTTGCCAGAACCGATCCGATCTCCTCCTTCAGCATCTCCAGGTGGCAGTGTGAATCGATCCAGGTTGGGCTCCCTGTCTTCTGCATCCGCCGCTGCGGTCGGCTGTCGCGGTTCATTGCCTTTCCGATTCGTTCGTGGGATTCTATGGCTTTTGGAAGTTCTTAAATATGACGAACGGGTAAAAAGTCTTGCTTCTGTCATTCCCGCGAAGGCGGGAATCTAATAAAACCAGTTGACTACAGATTCCCGC
>CAZLTI010000144.1:0-8198 GCA_964562335.1 uncultured Pseudomonadota bacterium
AGGGATTTCGCTCTCCCGGCGTCGCGATTCGTTATAAGATCGCTTCCCGCCGGTCGATGGGACAGCCTGTCGGAAACCTTGCCGAACATGTCGCCTGCCTTTTTTTCCGCCTCTCCCTCTTCGTAGCTCTCCATCCTTTTGACCATATTCTTATAGAGGGCCGCTTCGATCTTCATGCGAATCACCGGATCTATGTCGCTGGCGGTCTGCTCCTCCAACACCTTGCGAAACAGGCGGTAGGCCACCTTTTCGATTCTATCCGACCCGTTAAGCTGAAGGAATATCATTTCGTTCAAACTCTTCCTGATCTTGGTGGCCAACTCCTCGCTGACATGCTCGATGTCCGTGCATTTTCCCAAATAGGAATCCAACAGCTTCTCGGCTTTGCCGGTCATTAGCTCGCTGTCCATCTCCTGCGACAGGTTTTGGGCCCTTTTGTTGAGACTTTCGATCACGATTTTCGACAGATTGGGTTTCACGATGGAAGTATCGTATTCACCCATAAGATTGCGCAGCAGATCCTCGGCTTTTTCCGTCAGTATTTCGTTTGAGGTTTCGTCGGCAAATCGCAGAATTTTTTTATTGATTTGGACTCCGACCCTTTCCACCGTCTCTTCCGGAATGCTCTTTCGTTTTATATCGGCTACCAGCCCATTGAGTATCTCCTCCGCAATGCTTTTGATCCCCTCTTTGGGTTCTCGGTTGACGGAGTCGATCATCTCCCGGTTGATAGCCCCCTTCAATGCCGCAACCGTTTCTTCCCAAACGCAGCCGTCGTTCAACTTTTCGATCAGATCCGCCGTCAAATCGGATACCCTCTTTTCTATGTCCGCATTGTCCGATTGGCTAATTCTCTTCTGAACGGCCAGGTTGATCACCTGTTCGATCCTCTCTTCGGTCGCCTTCGAAACCCGTTCGTTATTTAAGGATTTTACATAATTTCTGAATATTTCGACGGTTTTTCGCTCCACATCCGGATTGCCGTCCCCTTTCGCCCAATCGAGCCCCTTCGCATTCAAAAAGGCGACGATATCCGACTTTGTCGGTTCGTCCACTACCTCCAAATCCAGCGCTGCGATAAACCGACTCGTCAAAGCCTTGGCCTTTTCCCGCACGGCGGCGTTGCCGCTACGGGCAAACGAATCGATCTCTTCGTTGACATGGCTTCGAATGCTTGTCTTGGTCTTTTCCTCTATTGCCGACGGATCGACTTCTTTCAGTAGCTCCTCCTGCAACTTCGACAGCTTTTCGCGGACCTCCATGTTGTCGGCGCTGCAAACCAGTTGCTTCAATCGGTCGTTCAAGTGGGAGTTGATATTCGCCCGAACGCTTCTGGAAATATCTCCGACACTGTATTCCCTGATCTTTTCCTCCAATACCGCGTTGATTTGATGCCGTATCAGCCTGTCGATTCTAGTGCTTTGCTCTTTGGTAATCCGCATTTTCCTAGCGACTCCAAAAACTTGCGACAAGATGCGAAAAAGCCTCCAGACGGTCACAAAGGGACTTAAAAGTCTATCGACAAGCCCTGCCGCAAAGAGACGTTCCAGTCCGGTCGGACGCTTCCCCTTTTTTTTCTCTGGCACTTTTTTTTTCTCTGGCATTATATATAAGGTCTTGAAAATTGAAAGTTTTCCGTCCTGGCGGGAAGAAACGGTTCGAACGCGCCTATCGTCCGCCATGCAATTGTCCTATGTCAAGCCGAAGACACCGGCCTCGGGAAAGGGGCCGGACGGAAACCGGACCCTTACCGAATCAGATACCGAACCGCATCCTTGAGAATTGCGTATCCGTTTCTGGTCAGTATCGATTCCGGATGAAATTGGAAGCCGAGATAGTGGGAACCTCTAATGGCGATCAGTTCGTCGGTTTCGGGCACCTTCGATATCTCCGTTCCATTGTCAAGTTCCGCAGCTATCGGGACAAACGTGTTGTAGAATCCGACAACCTCCTCCTCGCCAAAGAGGGCTACCTTCTCCTGCACCCCCTGTAGGGGAACGGCTTTCTTTCGGACCTCGTATCCCAACGTCCGACAAAGAATCTGATGGCCAAGACAGATAAAAATCGACTTTCTGGCCCTTTCCAGCAAAGAGCCGACAATTTTCAGGTTCCGGCCGATCTTTTCCGATTCTCCTTCGTTGGGATTCCCCGGACCCGGACCTACCAGCGTAATATCGCCGCTATCCCTTTCGATGCAATAGTCTCTGGAGGACACAATCGTCGTCTCGATAGAGAAGGAACGAAAAATATGCTTGAGCATATACGCAAAGTCGTCCTCATTGTGAATGATGGTCAGTCTGATCGTTTTGCCGCCGCTTTTGATCGTCAACGGTTTCTCCTGCTTGAAAAACCAGAAGCTCGAAAGGTTTTGGTTTCTCTGCACCATGGTTTCGGCAATTTCGTCGTCGTTGTGCAGTTTTGCCAGCATCGGCTCCTGCGGCGGCGGTTGTTCGCCTTGCACGATGCTCCCTAGCAGAGCGGAGCTTTTTGCCTTCGTTTCCCGCACCTCCTCCGCAGGTACGGAGTCCCTCACCAGCGTAGCTCCAACGGCGATATCGAGCTCTCCATCCGCATCGATTTCCGCCATGCGGATGGTAATCGGGGAATCCAAAAAATCCCCGCCCGTCTCGTCCCTTCCGATCAGCATCATTGCACTGCCGTAGTAGCGGCGGGATTTTGCGGAATACTTGCGAACGATGTTGCACGCGCTTTCCAGCGGGCTGCCGACTACGGTTGCGGCGAACATCGAGTCGCGAAACAATTCGAACAGATCCTTGTCGCTCTCTCCCGACAGCAGGTATTCGGAATGGATCAGACGGGACATCTCCTTCAGCAGCGGCCCGACGATCGAACCTCCCTTCTCGCACATCCTGGCCATCATTTTCAGTTCCTCGTCAACGACCATAAACAGTTCGTTGATCTCCTTCCGGTCGGAGAGAAAAGCCAACAGATCCCTCTTGAATCGCTCCCTGCGGACGTAGGTTTTGTCCTTGCGGAAGGTTCCGCTGATGGGATTCATTTTGACGCGACCCCTCCCCACATACAGATGTCTTTCCGGCGTGGATCCTACGAAGTATCGGTCGCCGTCGTAGAATATGAACTTCCAGTAGGTGCCGTAGTCGCTCTTCAAAAGCGAACGGAAAATGGCAAATGCCTTTCCGGCGGAAAAATCCGCAATCCTGCCCCGCATATTGCGGGGAACGACGAAATTGGCACCCTCGCCGTTTCCGATCTCCTCCTCGACGATTTTCCGAATGGTCTCCTCATACTCCCCTTCCGTGGTGTCGTAGCGGACATCGCGCTGCATGCGGATGGTTTCCTCCGGCAGCAGCGACAGCAGATTTTCGACCGGAATCTCCTCCTGCCCGGTGATTTCGATGCACAGTATCTTCTCCCCCTCCGCTCTCGCCGCATACCCCTTTTCCCGTATCTGACAAAACGGAACCATGCTGACGGTATCGTACAGAATCCGTCCCCGACTGCTCCCCCTTTTTCTGGGTATCCGTTCGATAGCGTCGATCTGCCTCGCACGACCCGTCAGAATTAGAATCTCTTCGCTATCCTGCTTTTGAATCAGGCAAAACGGCCGCGCGCCCGACAACAGCTCGCCGATCGGATCTTTCATCGGTATCTCCTTCCTAAAAAAAAGCCCTTGCGCTTCACGAGGGCCGAAAATAGAGCCGCACGAAGACCGCCCAGGAATTGGACTGCGAATGGTGCATAATCGAATATCGATCTATTTGTTTTTTTCCCTATTTGGAAACTCCAGCCTAGAATGTACTATTTATCTTAATAAATCAATGATCTAGTATTTTTTACTATTGACCCTTACCTGGCAGGTCTATAGACTGAACTTATATGACGAAGCCATTGATTTCTATACAGGAAGATTCCGCCGGTCGTTCCTCCCTCTGGGCTCTCCGCTCGTTTGGTGTCGTCATCACGTAAAGCACTTCAAAAGGAAACAAACATGGCAGAATATGGCGAATGGAATCGCAAGGGAGCATCTCTTAGCGATAAAACGGCAAATAAAGAATACGGAGTCGATTTAGAATTCATAGAGAACGGAATAAGGGAAGGCAAGCTTGAATATCGGCAGGGTTCTATCCACGGAAATCCATATCTTAAACTTTTGAGAAGTCAACTTGAGCCGTACATTGCAGAAAAACTTGGTGCCGAACGATTGTCGCAAGTTAAAAACCGGACTGAGCTTCGGAAAGTAAAAAACGAAATCAATAGATTAAATAAACAGCTGAAGGAGCTCCAGATAAAAAAATTGGAACTTGAGAATCGCCTTGAACAATAGTGCACCGAACAAGCGCATTCAGTTGACCCTATCGCCGCCGACACGCCGGCAACGGCGTTTCCCACTCCCGGCGGAAGGAAAATAGGGGAAATTCCGAAAAGGGTGTCAATTTTTCGGTTGCGCGATATCCGCTATCCTATAGAATTTCCCCATCTTCGGCACCACTGTTCGCAAAACAACCTACAATTGGAGATCGACGCAATGTTACGACAACTACCGCCCGCCAAAGTGCTCTACAAAGCCTTTGCGGAAAAAGACAGCAGTTTCGAAGGACTGTTTTTCGCAGCCGTCAAAACGACCGGCATATTCTGCCGACCCACCTGCACGGCAAGAAAGCCCAACTCCCAAAACGTCGAGTATTTCGGCACCGCCAAAGAGGCGCTACTGTACGGATATCGACCGTGCAAAACGTGTCGCCCTCTGTCGAAGGAGGGGGAAACTCCCGATTGGCTCGATCCTCTGCTTGCGGAGGTCGATTCCGATCCGCATGTAAAACTGACGGACGCCGATCTAAAAAAAAGGGGACTGGAACCCAACCGAATCAGAAGATGGTTCAAGAAACATCATGGACTGACCTTTCAGGCATACATGAGAAACTCCAAGATCGGCCATGCCTTCGCCCGCATAAAACAGGGCGAATCCGTTGCCGACAGCGCTTTTGCTTCCGGTTACGAATCGCTCAGCGGATTTGTGGAATCCTTTAAAAATACGACGGGTCTCTCCCCCCAAAAAAGTGCCGACCGGAACTTGATCTCCGTCGCCAGAATACCGACGCCTCTGGGTCCTATGCTGGTTTGCGCTACGGGAGAGGGAATCTGCCTGCTGGAATTCACAGATCGAAGAATGCTGAACACACAGTTGAAACGAGTTGTAAAAGCGCAAAACGGCGTTCCGGTTTTGGGCGCGAACCCCCACTTCGACCGATTGAACAGGGAGCTGTCGGAATACTTCGACGGCAAAAGAAAAGAGTTTGCCGTTCCTCTGGCGGTATCCGGCACGCCGCTTCAAAGCAGGGCATGGGACGCTTTGAAAACGATCCGCTATGGGGAGACCCGCTCCTACCAGGAGCAGGCGGAGCAGATCGGCAGCCCTTCCGCCGTGCGGGCGGTAGCCCGTGCCAACGGAAGCAATCCCATCGGTATCGTAGTTCCCTGCCACCGCGTAATCGGAAAAAACGGACAGCTCACGGGATACGGCGGAGGGATATGGCGCAAAAAATATCTGTTGGATCTGGAGGCGAAATTCTCGCGCTAACGGACGGTCGAGACATCGATCAGCTTCCGATACGCAGACACTCGCCGTAATCCAAAGCCATATGAATCACCAATCCCAATCCGAAAATGCGGGTTTTGGGAAATACTGCGAGCACCAGGTAGAAGGGTAGGGCGAAATAGGAATGCAGTGGATGGAAGCCTATGCCGCAGCGCGACGCATCGTAAATCGGATCCGCCAAAAGGTGATCCAGATCCACCGCCA
This sequence comes from uncultured Pseudomonadota bacterium, assembly GCA_964562335.1. GTDB lineage: Bacteria > SAR324 > SAR324 > XYD2-FULL-50-16 > XYD2-FULL-50-16 > CAZJUM01. The sequence continues at coordinate 5,783 of CAZLTI010000144.1, forward strand.
TCGACGAGATCAGAACCAAATAGGAGCGGAAACGATCCGATGCCAGAAAAAAGGCAAAAGCGGCGGGCACCAAAAAGTGCAACACAATGTGCAGTATCGGGAAAAACATCGGCGGAACGGTCATATACGTCCGGGAACGGTACTATCGGGCTTTTCGCAGCCGATGGGGCACGTGATCGCAAAAGGGCTCCTCCCCCATATAGTCGCCCGCAATCGCGTAGGCCCTGGCCCGGCAGCCGCCGCACACGTTCAGATATTCGCACTTGCCGCACCGTCCGCCGTAGGATTCGAAATCCCGCATATCCCGAAAGAGCCTCGACTCCTCCCAAATCTCCTTGAAGGAGCTTTCCAACAGGTTTCCCGCGCTCAACGGCAGATAGCTGCAGGGATTGACATCGCCGCGGGCATTGACGAAGCAGATGCTCTGCGCGGCGATGCACCCCTTCCCTCCGCCGGTGGAGAACGAAAGAGAACGCCGCTTCAACCTCTCTCCCCTTTCCGCATCCTTATTCCGCTGAATCACCAAACGATAGTAGTGGGGAGCGCAAGTGGGACGCATTAGAATATCTCCCTCCTCTTTTTCCCGCTCGTAGTGCCAGTTTAATATATCCTCGTAGTCCTCCGTTTCGATCAGTTCCGCCGTCGCTTCCTTTCCCCGGCCCGTGGGAACGATCAAAAACATATACCAAGCCATGGCACCCAGCTCCTTGGCCTTTTGAAAGGTTTCGGCGATATCGTGGCGATTGCGCTTGGTGAAGGAGGAGTTGACGATGAACTTGATGCCGTGGCGGTTGAGCCGTTCCGCCGCCTGCAGAACGCTCTCGAATGCACCGGGCACTCTACGGAAATCGTCGTGTACGGCGGCGGTGGAGCCGTCCAGGCTCATGGAGACTATTTTGACGCCGCTTTCGGCCATCTGTCGACAGTGGGTATCGTCCAGCAGGGCTCCGTTGGTGGCGATACACATGCGGAATCCCTTTCGATTGCCGTAGCGGACGATCTCGTAAAGATCGGGCCGCATCAGAGGTTCGCCGCCGCTGAGAACGAAAACCGGCTTGCAATAGGAGGCGACGTTGTCGATCAATGCGAAGGAGCTCCGCGTGTCCAACGCAAAAAGGTCCTTCTCCATATGCGACGAGCATCGGCAGTGAATGCAGGTCAGATTGCACCGCTCCGTCGTTTCCCAGGCTATCCATTTGGGGAGGAATTTCATAGTTTTATGGGGATTATGGGGTCGGACCAGATCAATTTATTGATATCATTATATTTTATTGTACTATTAAGGCAAAATATTTCCTTAAAATACGATTTTTGCCATAAAATACTACATTATATGCAATTATCGGCCTGGCGCACTTTATTGCGGCCTCCTGCGGTCATCTATAGCGACAGCAACCTGTCGATCTTCGCGATAAGACGGCGTTCGAGATCCTCCTGCAGCCCGATCATCACGTCGACGATTTTCCCCTGCCGATCAATGAGGACAATCCTGGGCAGACTAGTGGCCTGATACTGCTTGACGGCGTGATATTGGTTGGGAACCATCATCGGGACCCGGATGCGATGTTTGATAATCAGCCTTCGCAGTTTTGCGACGGTGGTATCGGGATCGACATTGACGTACACCAGCTTGACGTCCGCATGGCGGTACCGCTCGGCTATCCGGTTGAAGATCGGAATTTCTTTGATGCAGGGCAGGCAGTAGGTGGCAAAGAAATTGACCACCACCACATTACGCCGGACCCTCCAGACATACTTTCCGTCGACCTCTTTATACTCGCCCTCCGCCGTTTTTTCCCGATAGATCGACTTCATCAAGGAGGAGAGTTTCAGCAGGCCGAAGTCCTTGGCGTTTTTGCCGTTGATCATGGGTGCTGGCTGCCCGACCAACGAATCGCCTGCCAATCCGATTAGGGGAAAAGCAAACAGCAGCAAAACGGAAACTAATGTCGCGTCGACTCTCAATCGACGAAAACCTGGAAAAGGATGGGTTCGAACGAAGTTAAGTGCCAGTATCGATTGAGCGCCAATCCTCCTCCAGTTCGGCGAAGAAAAGAACGCGCCAATCAGTTGTCGACATGACGGTAGGTACCGGATTCCCATTACCGTCCAAAAGGGGGAGGGTCGGTTTATGATCACGGTGCGACTGAACTTGAACCCTGCCCCAAGGACAAGGGTTTCTACGATGCAAAAAAAACGATTGACGACGATACCTCATAAGCGTACCGCACGGATATAGCACCCGTCTAATAGGGTCGGACCAAATTAATCAATTGATAATATTGTATTTTATCTAATTATTATGGTAATTTTACTCTTAAACTACTATTTTTATCCTTGAAATATGGTATTAACAAAAGAGGGCTTATTTTCGGAAGGTATTATTGACGAAGCGGTAAAAATCCCAAAACCGTCA
>CAZLTI010000145.1:0-7058 GCA_964562335.1 uncultured Pseudomonadota bacterium
CAGCTTCTACCGGAAGACTCTTCCTCTGGAGAAGGTGATCGAAATGTGCTCGCTGGAGGAGTTCCTGCAGCAAGACAACCGCAGCCTGTCCGGGGGACAGAAGCAGCGGCTCTATCTGGCGTTGGCTTTGATCAACGACCCGGAGGTCCTCTTCCTGGACGAACCCACGACCGGCCTGGACCCGCAGGCGCGACAAAACTGCTGGCAGCTGATTCGAAGGTTTAAAGAGCGTAACAAAACGATCATCTTGACCACGCACTACATGGAGGAGGCAGCCAATCTATGCGATACCATATTGATTATGGATCGGGGCCGGATCATCGCCGAGGGAGCGCCGGAAGAGCTGCTGCGCAAACATTTCGACAGCCTCGTGCTCACTCTGCCGACCGATGCGCTGCAACCGGAGATCCCTCTTCCCTGGAAGACGTTTAAAACAGACCGGCACATCGAAATTCAAACCGATGAAATCACACAAACGATACAGTATTTGATAGAAAAAGGAATTCCGCTTGCGGGACTCCGCATCAAAACGCCCTCTTTGGAGGATCTGTTTTTGGAGCTGACCGGACAGGATCTGAGGAGATAACCCATGAAAAAATTCTATGCACTGCTGATCGCAAGAAACAGGGAGTTTATTCGCGACCGGGCCACTTTGGGGTGGAACTTTGTCTTTCCCTTTCTCATTATCTTCGGATTCGCCGTGATGTTCAGCGACTCTTCGCGAGACCTATTCAAGGTGGGAGTGCTTCACATGTCCGAAGATGGGATAGCGCAGAGCGGCCAACCGTTCTATCGGATCGAGTATATCGAGTTCATCCCTATCGAGAGTCGAGACGAGGCGATTCACAAGGTTTCCCGGCACAAGCTGGATATGGCGATCGATACGCTCGATGCCAACAGCTACTGGATCAATGACGGCAACCCCAAGGGCTACATTTTGGAAAAACTGCTGCTAGCTGAGGGGAGCGATGGCCAAATTGCAAGGGAGGAACTTGAGGGACAGGAGATCGACTATGTGGATTGGGTATTTCCCGGCGTTTTGGGCATGAACGTGATGTTCAGCTGTCTGTTCGGCGTTGGATACGTTATCGTGCGCTACCGTAAGGCAATGATTCTGCGCCGCCTGAAGGCGTCTCCTATCAACGCCTTCCAGTTTCTGTCGGCCCAGGTCGTTTCGCGACTGATCATTGTGATGATCACCACTGCAATTCTCTACTTCGGCTCCTCCCTATTTATCGATCTATACATATCCGGTTCCCTGATCGACTTTTTTATCGTCTTTCTAGTGGGCTCCTTCTGCCTGATCTCTCTCGGTCTGCTGGTAGCCTGCAAGACCCACAGCCAGGAGCTGGCCGGGGGCCTGTTGAACTTCGTCACCTGGCCGATGATGTTTCTTTCGGGAGTTTGGTTTTCGCTGGAGGGTACCAATGTCGTCGTGCAAAAGCTGGCGCTGATCTTTCCTTTGACGCATATGCTCGTTGCGGCCCGCAAAGTCACCATCGACGGATTGGGCCTGCTCGACGTGATGCCGGAGCTGACGATCCTGCTGCTATTGAGTTTCGCTTTTCTGCTGATATCCTCCTATCTGTTCCGCTGGGAGTAGCGGTCGCTTCCTTTGACAACGGTCAACTTTGTACAAACCGCTACAGGACGTCCCAGGGATAGCCGAAAAAGAGGACAAACTGCTTCCCCTCTTCGCCGGTGGCATACTCGGCGCGGTAGACGAATCCGGAGCCCATAATGGCGCGCAGGCCAATTCCCGTCGAGTGCCGTCTTTCGTCCCAGAGGTCCGTCCTCTGATCCGCAATCGTTCCCGTCTCGTGAAAAAAGGCCAATTGAATGGCGGTTCGAAGATCCTGCATGAACCAGATGTTGAACCGCGTGTTTTCATCCGTGAGATTCCAACGGAATTCGGTTCCCAAAAAGCGGGTATGGGCGCCCCGAAAGCGCATGCTGATAAAGGATCGGAGGCGGCTATTGCCCCCTAAAGTGGAAGCGGAACCGTAGGTGTTGATAGCGACCGCTTCGTCCAACACCTGCTCTCTGGCGGTTTCGCATTCGGTATCGCCCGCCTTGCAAGGCAGCAGACCGATCTTCTTCACCAGTTCGGCCCGATCCGTCTCTCCTCTACTGATCACATGGGCATCCGATTCGAAATAGTTGAAAACCCAGGTACTGTTTGTCAGCATGGGAAAGTAGGCGGTGACGTTGCTGTCCACCACGAAGTACTTTGCCGCATCCGCATAGGTATCTTGCGGAAAGTTGCGGTTGATGCGGAAACGAAAGCCACTACGCGGATCGTAGCGGTCGTCCGTGAAATCAAGGGTGAATCCCAGATCGATCACCCGACTGTCCTCCTCTTCGTCGTCTATCTCCAGCAGTATATCGCCGTCTTTGTCGCGAATTTTGTCCAGGCGAAACTGTATGTCGTACAGCTGCAGAGTGAGTTCGTATCTTCTTTCTTCAAAGGTGAGCACCAGTTGACCGCCGATGGAATCCACACTCGATATTTCGGCCGAATTGAAGTCGTCCGGATCCTCGTTTCCCTCCATGCCTCTGGAGTAGTTGATGGCGAATGCGGCTTTGCTGAGATTGGATTTGCCAATGTCCAGAATAAGTCGCTTTTCGATTAGGTGAATATCGGCGAGTCCCGTAGCCCATCCCTCCACGTCTCCTCCAATAATCAGCCCGTATGCATCGATATAGCTGTCGTTGATGTTGAGAGCGCCGCCGCCCAACCCAAATCCCTTGCCGATTCCCGGCAGATCGTAGGGGAGGGGCAAAATCGCATAAGAGAACTCGTTGCCGAACTGGTGACCTCGGCGCTCGAACTCCCAGCCGGAAAGCGGCGAAGCGAACAGCACAAAAACAATCAGAGAGACGACAGCTTTTCCCATGAGTTTTACCATGAACGGGTTTGGGAACCGGTTTGGAGAGAACCTCTTTCTCAATCAGCGCTGCCGCCTAACAAAATCGACGACGGGATTCAGCCAAATTCCGCTCAGTATCCACGAGTATCCCCAAGTTCCGAATATCACAAGCGCAAAGGTCTTGACGATATCCATGGAGGATCCATCGAGCGAAAATCCGGGGACATACCCGAAGAGGAAGGGTCCCAGGTATAAAAACTTGGCGAATTTAAAGGAGGTGAAGGCCGTCTTCCACATATTGGCTTTGGCGATGGTCGCTCCGGCAAAGGCCGCGATGCAGACGGGCGGCGTAATGTTGGAGTCCTGCGAAAGCCAGTAGACAATCATATGGGCGGCAATCTCGTTGACGCCAAGATGGGTGAGGGCCGGAACGGCAACTACGGCCGTGATCAGATAGGCGGCGGTAACCGGAACTCCCATTCCTAAAATCAGAGAGGCCAAAGCGATCAGTAGAATCGTCAGCCACAGTTTTCCCGAAGCCAATTCGATGATGATGTCGGCAAAGGTGAGAATCAATCCGCTAAAGGTCAATACACCGATGATAATGCCGATCACGCCCACGACCGCCCCGATCTTCAGGCTGCTTTCGGTGCCCTCTCTGGCCGCTTCCAGAAATCGCTTGGGTCCGATTCGCGTATCCTTTCTGAACCAACTGATGGCAATGCAGGTTGCCAAACCGACGATGGCGGAGTAGCCGGGAGAGTAGCCGTAGAGCATCAAAACGGTAATGACAATCAGCGGCAGCGTGTAGTACCACTCGCTCTTCAGGATCTGCATGGCGCCGAACTCGCTCTTCTCCCCCTTGATATTGTGTATCTTGGCCTCGTAGTGCACCATCAGAAATACGCTGAACACGTACATTATGGCCGGGAACATCGCTACCAGCATAATGCGGGAGTAGGGAACACCCGTCAGCTCCGCCATGATAAATCCGCCGGCTCCCATAATCGGCGGCATGAACATGCCGGATATGGAGGCGGCCGGTTCGATGCCTCCTGCGACGTGCGGCCTGAAGCCGGCCTTCTTCATCATGGGAATCGTGAAGGTTCCGGTGGAAACCGTATTGGCAATGGCGCTACCCGATATGGAGCCGAACAGACCGCTGGCAATCACGGCGACCTTTCCGGGACCGCCAATCCTATGCCCCACTGCCGCCAGCGGAAAATCGATAAAGAACCGTTGCGCCCCGCATTTTTCGAGATATGCGCCGAACAGCACGAACAGAATGACATAGGTGGCCAGAACGTTCGCCATAATGCCGAATACGCCGTCGCTTTTGTAGAAAATGCTCGTACACAATTCCGGAAACGTATCGCCCGCATGAGCGATTATATCGGGCATCAGGTCTCCGTAAACGCCGAATAGCAACAGGACAACCCCCAATACCACAAAAATATTGCCGACAACGCGTCTTGCCAGCTCAATGCCGAGTAAAACGCCAACCATGGCGACCAGCTTGTCGAAATCCGTTTCGATACCGGTCCGATAGTTGATGGCTTCGAAATTCAACATCCAGTAGCCGATGCTGAACAGGGAGAGAAAGATCAAAACGTAGTCGACACAGCGGAAAAGTAGCGTCTTGGACCGATAGGCGAGAAAAACCAGTACATACGTGATGATTACGTAGATTCCCCGATGGTATTGCGTAGGAGCGGGGGCGATCACCGCAGCATACGAGTAGAATAGGACAAGCGACAAAGAGAGAATATCGAAAACGATCTTCTCGAATCGATTCAGTTTTTTATACACGCCATTTCCTGTCGGGAATGAGTTGGAAATTGAAGGACCGTGGAAAAACTGTACCTTCTTTGAACAGAACGGATAGGAATCGCCCCTACCCGTCCTTAAAATCTGAAAAAACCTCCCAAAAACCCGAGATTTGGTCGTCTACGGCCCATTCGGGAGTACGGTTCCGGCAAAGTTACGCGGCGGCACCAAGTCGAAGCCATGCTCCCAGCGGATGGGGCGGTTCCGTAAACCCGCTTCGGAGGCTGCTAAACGTTGCAATCCGAATCGGCACTAGAGGAGACCCTTTTCCTTCCAGAACTTTTCCGCACCCGGATGAAAGGGCGTTACGATATTGCTTGGTCCCGTCTTGAGACTCATGTTCTTGAAGGTCTTTTTCGAATTGTGCATATGCTTCAACCCCTCGTCGGAATAGATCAGGGTGAGGAGCTTATAAATTACGTCGCTTGGAACTTTGGCGTTGGCAACCCACAGAGCGCTGTCTTGAAAGGAGGGAACGTCGTAGTTCACACCCTTGTAGGTATTGGCGGGAACGGACAGTCTGCCGAAGTAGGGGTATTTTTGGAAAAAGCCCGTTTTCTCCGCATCGGCTCCCAGATCGACCAGAGCAATGTCGTTGGTCTGGGCCGCCATAATCACCGCTCCGCTGGGGAAGGCGGTAAACAGCCAAAAGGCGTCCAACTGGTTGTTGCCGAATGCTGCGGCAGCGTCGTTGTATCCCATCGCATTGCGTTCGATTTTTCCCCAGATTCCCGTATGGGAAAAAAAGAGTTCGCAGTTGGCGAAGGCACCCGAACCCGCATTCCCTACTCCTACCTTCTTTCCCTTCAAATCCAAAACGCTTTTGATCCCGGAATTCGCTCTCACAACGAGTTGGGCCGGCGCTCCGTACAGCCAGGATACGGCCAGAACGTTGGTGTATTTGTTCGGATCGTTCTTCATTTTTCCGCTTCTGCCAAGCCAGACGTGACCGGAATACACCGTACTCATCTGCTGCTTGCCGGAATTCGTCTTTCTCAAATTCTCGACGGAACCGGCAGAGGTCTGAGCCTTGACGGAAAATTCACTTACCTCCTTGACCGGTTTGTACACCTGTACGGCATTGGCAACCACCTGAAACGTTCCTCCTGCCGGACCGCCGCCGAAAACAATCCGCTTCTTCAGGGCAAACGCCTCCGCAGAAAGCAAAAGGAGGCAAAACGAAACGGCACAAAGACCGACGATTGCATTGAACAGTGCTCTTTTCATAAGATCGTCTCCGTTACTGTTGAAAAACGACAATCGATCGCCAGGCACATAATTACGGCAATATCCGCATAGAGACCGATGCACGGGAACAAAAAAATGAAGCCTGGAAATTACGGCCAAACCAAATCTTCATTTGTGCGGAGTATAGGCAAAAAAAGAAATGACGGTCAATTGAAAGCTTTCCGAAACGCGAGGCAACGGAGTCAAGCGGTCAGTTCGTTTCTCGCTCTTTCCATTCTTTTTCCGATTTCGATACCCTGTGGGCATTTCGATTCGGCAATTTTGTATTCCCGTTCCTTAAGGCTCCGCTCCTGCACGGGTATCGAGCGATACAGATCTTTGGCAGCCTCCTTTTTTCCATAGCACTCGTAATACATATAGAATCGCAGCGTATCGGCTATCCTCGCCTTTCCCTGCACGGCGGACTCGCATAGATGCGAGCATCCGAGACAGGAGAGACCGGCGGTAGCCGCCGCCAATCGATCGAGCTGACGCGTTTCGTGTGCGGTCAGTCGTTTTTCCGTCTTGGCTGCCGCCACGTTTTCGCGTGCCACCCGTATGCTGTCCATTTCTACCACCACCGAGTCGATACGCCGATTCGCCCAAACCGACTTCAGCTTGGCCTGCCCCAGGGTAAAGTTTCGGGATTGAAAATCGAGGACGGTTTCGGCCTCTCTGGAAACGGAACCCATCGTCTTCATTGCCATCAGACCGATTCCGGCCTGATGGCAATTGTCGATAGCAAGGCTGAGGGCGCGATGACCGTATCGGCGAAAGTTGTAGCTGAACAGGATCGCATCGATGCCGCCGACTTTGGCTGCCCTGTTCAACAGCTCCACGACGTTGCCCTGATGGCTGGAAAAGCCAAAAAACCGTGTTTTTCCGCTTTTTTTCAACTTTTCTCCGGCCCGTATCAAATCCCGGTCGATATCGTCGGCATCGGAAAGGTTGTGTCTCAGGTAGAGGTCCAGATAGTCGGTCTCCAAATCCTTCAGACAGCTGTCGATCTCTTGAATAAAACCGCCTGTCGTCCATGCTCCGGACTTGGAGGTGAGCCACAGTTTTTGCCGTCCTCCGATCTGTTTGGCAAAATTGGCGATCGCCTTTTGAAAGGCTCCCCAGCCATACGATGCC
>CAZLTI010000145.1:7091-8163 GCA_964562335.1 uncultured Pseudomonadota bacterium
TATAGTAGACGCCCTCACGAAACAGGTAGTGCAGGATTTTATCATATTCCCGATCCAAAGACTGGGCCGTACCGATCTGCAGAATCGGAATCGACGCTCCGGTTTTTCCCAGCGGTCGGTGGGGAATTTTGAGGGAATGCTCCTTTTTTGGCGTCTTCCCTGCGGCGTACTCGGCTATCAAAGGGTTGGAGATTCCCAAAGCGGCTGCCGAGGCAACCGTTGATTTCAGAAAACTGCGCCTGTTCAGATAACCGTTCGACATTTCGCCTCCTTATCGGGAAGTGTTTTTTCAATTCGTCTCGGTGCGGTACTTCAGCAGCAAGCGTCTCTCCTGCGATCGCGTTTCGCCGATTGCGTTCACATAGACGGCGGGGCGGTCGGCAACCGGACACTCGTGCTGGCAGATGCCACATCCAATACAAAGGTCGGGAACAATATAGGGCCTGTTTAGAACGACCAATTTGCCGAATACATTCTTCGTCTCTTCGTCGAATGTTTGAATCGCTTTCGGAGCTACCGGGCAGACCTCTTCGCACACTACGCAGGGAATCCGATTGGCCCAGGGCAGGCACCGCGACCTGTCGATAAACGCGGTTCCCAGCCTGACGGGACCCTTCTCGGAATGGCTGCCCATACCCAGTTTTTCGGCAACGGAAATGTTTTCGATGGCGCCTGTGGGACAAACCTGAGAGCAGAGCGTACATTTCAACTGACAATGCCCGACGTTGAAATTTGCCACCGGCGTCCATAGCGTTTCGATCCCTCCTTCGCCCAACTCAGCCGGTTGCAGTACATTCGTTGGGCAGATGCGGAGACATTGGCCGCATTTGACGCATCTTTTCAAAAACTCCATCTCCGGAAGGGAGCCGGGGGGACGGATCATGTCCGGAGAGAAGTTTTCGTCTGTCGCCTTTCCGTTGTTTCGCAGAAACGGAAATCCGAGAAGTCCCGCAACTCCTGCGTAGATCAGGTGACGCCTGTTAAAATCGGGTGCCGTATCGACCGGTCCGCTCTTTACGCTCGGAAGGGCAAAGCGCAGGGCGTCTTCGGGACAGTCGTCCATGCAGTTCAT
>CAZLTI010000146.1:0-8154 GCA_964562335.1 uncultured Pseudomonadota bacterium
CCGAATGGCTACGACCGCCGCCTCTACCTCCTCCCGAAAACCGAAAGCGCTGAGACGCAAGTAGCCCTGCCCTGCTGGCCCGAATCCCGATCCGGGGGTCCCCAATACGTTCGCTTCCTTCAGCAGCTTGTCAAAAAAAAGCCAGGAATCCATGCCGCCGGGCGTTTTCAGCCAGATATAGGGCGAATTTTCCCCACCGTAGACCGTCAGACCCAGTTTGATCAGACCGTCCCGTATGATCTCGGCGTTTCGCATGTAGTATGCCACCATTTCGGCGGATTCTCTTCGTCCTTGGGAAGAGAGAGCGTACACTCCTCCCTGTTGGACGATATTGGAAGCTCCGTTGAAAAACGTGCACTGTCGTCTGTTCCACAATTTGTTGATCTCGCCCTCTTCGGTCCCCTCTGCCACCAGTTTCTTCGGCACAACACTCCATCCCAAGCGCACGCCGGTAAAACCGACCGATTTCGAGAAGCTGTTGATCTCGATGCAGCACTCCTCGGCCCCCGCAACTTCGTAGACGGTTCTGGGCAGACGATCGTCCCCGATAAACGACGCATATGCCGCGTCGTAGACGATTATCGCCTTATGAACCCGGGCATAGTCCACAAAAGTTTTCAGCTGCTCCTTAGAAGCCGCATAACCGGTCGGATTGTTCGGATTGCAAAGATAGATCAGGTCCACCCTATGATCGGGAACGGTAGGAAAAAAACCGTTCTCCTCGGTGCAGGGCATGTAGGTCATTCCTTCGTAGCGTCCCAACTCCGCATTGAACGGGCCGCTCCTTCCGGCGATGACGTTGGTATCGACATAAACCGGATAGGCAGGATCCTGAACGGCGATTCGATTGTCGACGCCGAAAATGGACTGGATATTGCCCGAATCCGGTTTGGCTCCGTCGCTGACGAAAAACTCGCCCGGATCGATCGTCGCGCCGAATTCCGCATACAGATCGGCCAGCGATTCCCGCAGTTGCAGCAAGCCCTGTTCGTCTCCGTAGCCGCTATAGGTTTCGGCGTTCGACAGCAATTCGACGCCCTTGTGCAAACCCTCCAGCACGTGAGGAGTGAGCGGTTCGGTCGTATTGCCGATTCCAAGGCGTCTGATTTCGACACCGGGATTTTCTTTCAGATATTCGCTCGTTCTTCGGGCAATTTCCGGAAACAGATAACCTGCCGCCAGCTTGCCATAGTTCGGATTGACTTTTGCCATGGGATCGTTCTCCTTTCCAAACGTTTGGTTCGTCGGCAGTTCCAAACGAAACGGCCGCTTCGCTTCGATTGCCCACATTATTGGATTTCCCTTCATCGCGCAATCCCGTTTCGCCGCAAGAAAACCGGAGGACGCCGCCCGGCAGCGTCGAACTCGCCGCAGAAGTAAATCCTACTTCCGATTTCGGCGGAAGATAGCTCGCGCAAAAACTGTTTACAGATCTCCTACGGCCGTGTGAGCTTGTCGCATCATATACGATTTTTGCGAATTTCGTTTCCAAAAACGGAGTTTCCGATGGCGCGAGCCTACACCTCCTTTTTTTCCCTGCTACTCTCCACGGGAATCCTGCTGATCGGCAACGGACTCCAAAGCACGTTGATATCGGTAAGAGGCGATATCGAGGAGTTTTCCGGCACGATAATCGGACTCGTAGGGGCCTTCTACTTTGCCGGTTTTCTGATCGGAAGCTACCAATCCTCCGTTATCGTCAAGCGTGCCGGACACATTCGGGCATTTGCCGCCTTCGCCTCTCTGGCGTCGGTCACCCCGTTGCTTCACGCGCTATTTCCTCAGGAAATCGTATGGATGGTTTTGCGGGCGCTGAGCGGCTACTGTTTTGCGGGAATCTACCTGATTATAGAAAGCTGGCTGAACGAACAGGCTTCCAATGAGATGCGCGGCCGTCTGTTTGGCATCTATTTGGGAATCCATCTGATATCCATCATGCTCGGTCAGTTGATTCTCAATGTCGCTTCGCCTTCCGGCATCGTCCTGTTTGTCTTGGCATCGATTCTGGTGTCGATTTCGGTAGTTCCCCTGACCCTGACGAAATCGGTGCAGCCGAGACCCATCGAAACCGCCCGCGTCAATCTGCCGGATCTGTGGCGCATGTCGCCCATCGGAACCGTAGGATGTTTGATCGTCGGGCTGATCAGCGGTCCCTTTTGGACGCTGGCACCGGTTTTCGTGCGCGATGCGGGGTTCGACGTAAAAGGCGTCTCCTTTTTCATGACGGCAGTGATTCTCGGCGGAGCCTTTGCGCAGTATCCGATCGGCTATCTCTCCGATCGGACGGATCGAAGGTGGGTAATTGTATTGGTCTCGGTCTGCGCAGCCATCGGCGAAGCGGCTCTGGTCGTCTCTTCCGGAAGGGTTTCCGAAGCGGGCTTCTATGCAATCGCCTTTTGTTTGGGCATGTTTTCCCTCTCCCTCTATTCCATATGCGTCGCTCAGGCGAACGACCACACGAGAGAGGGAGATTTTGTGGTCGTTTCGGGAGGACTGCTCTTTCTCTATTCGGTCGGTGCCGTCGTCGGACCGCTGGTGACGTCGTTTGCCATGCTGTTTGTGGAAACGTATGTGATTTATGTCTATTCGTCAGTCGTCCACGCAGTCTTCGCACTGTTTGTGGTTGTGCTGATCGCCAGAATATCGCCCCTGCCTCGGGAGGAGCGGCGCGAGTTTGTCGCCATTGCCGTATCGCGAACGGGACCGGAACCGGTGGAACTCGACCCGAGAACGGAATCCCAGGAATAGCCAAAAAGACCGCTGGCTTTTCGGTCGAACGGTATGTCCGTTTCCGGGTCCTGACAACCGTCGCTGCTAACGAAACTTCCAATGCCTTCCAACGGACGGCAAAGAGCATTTGACACCATGCAAATATGAAGTTAGTGTTCAGTTATGCATAAAATACTCGCCAGAAACATCACGCAAACGGTCCTGAAGCGGTTGAAAACCAATCCGGCGGTCGCACTGTTGGGTGCGCGGCAAGTCGGGAAATCGACTGTTGCCGAAATGGTTCTGCGCTGTGTCCCCAAGGCGGTATATCTGGATTTGGAGCGTCCTTCAGACTTGCACAAACTGAGCGAACCGGAGATTTTTTTCCGGCAGTTTGCGGATCGTCTGATCGTGTTGGATGAAATTCAACGGGTTCCGGAAATCTTCTCGATGCTGCGGAGCGTTGTCGACCGCAATCGGAGAGACGGCCAGTTTCTCATTCTCGGTTCCGCATCAAGAGATTTGATAAGACAAAGTTCGGAGTCGCTGGCGGGAAGGATTTCCTATATTGAAATTTCGCCTTTTGTGCAGTCGGAGATTCCGGATGTCGAGGAGGCCGTTCATTGGCTAAGGGGCGGATATCCGCGAAGCATTTTGGCGGACGAAGAGGAAACCAGCGTGCAATGGCGCGAAGACTATATCGGATCGTTTCTGGAGCGCGACATTCCGCAACTTGGATTTCATATTCCCGCCAAAGCGCTGGGTCGGCTCTGCAGAATGCTGGCGCATTCCCACGGACAGATATTGAATCAATCCAAACTGGCCGACTCGATGGGCGTCAGCTCGCATACCGTCCGAAATTACATCGATCTGTTGGAGCAAACCTTTATTGTGAGAGTACTGGCTCCATTTTTGGCCAATACGAAAAGGCGTCTGGTCAAATCCCCCAAAGTGTATATCCGGGACAGCGGCATTCTCCACACGCTGCTGGGCATAGAGACCATGGAGGATCTTTTTGCCCATCCGATCTACGGCGCTTCGTACGAAGGATATGTCCTGGAAAACATACTTTCCCAACTGCCACGATGGCAGGCATCGTTTTACCGGACTTCGAACGGCGCCGAGATCGACCTGGTGCTGTCGAAGGGGCGACAATCCATTGCCGTGGAAGTCAAATCGTCGGGCAATCCGACAATTTCAAAGGGATTCTGGAATTCGATCGGGCAGATCGGGCCGGACCGGGCGATCGTCGTAGCCCCGGTAGACGAAGCGTACCCCATCGCCGAAAACGTTCGGATAGCGCCCCTCCGCCAGTTCAACGAGGAGATGGGAATGTAATGATTGCCCTATTCTCTACGGCACGGGACTTGCGAAAGATACGTATCTTTCACTTGCTAACCTCAATTTTAAGGAAGGAGTGCACTCCATGAAAAAAGTGAAATTCTGCGACGTGAAACCATACTTTCCCCCCGGACATATCAATATGAGCGCCTTGAAACTACAGGGCAGGGAGGAGACCGGTATTCAGCGTTTCTGGGTAGGGATCTCCCATTTTCTGCCGGGTGGAAAGGGAGAGTGGGCTTACGAGGACAATTCCGAGGAGAAGGTATATGTGGTGTTGGAAGGGGAGGTAAAAGTTAAGAACAGGGACGAGACCGTTGTCTTAAAGAAATGGGACTCGCTGTACCTGGAACCCAACGAAGGCCGTGAGCTATACAATGACACCAACTACACGGCGACCATGTTGGTTGCCATAACCAATCCGGTCACATAACGAAGGAGCAAAGGCGTATGGAAAAAATCGACATCTTCAACCTGTTCGATATTCGGGGAAAAACTGCCCTGATTACGGGAGCGACAGGCGGCCTGGGGAAAGCAGTTGCTGCTGGGTTTGTTTCCGCCGGTGCAACGGTCGTGCTGACCGGTCGCACGGAAGACAAGCTGAAACCGATGGTCGAAGAGATCGTCGAAATGGGTGGAAAGGCAACCTATGTAGCCGGCGAGCCGTCGAATCACGACGATGTCAAGAGAATTGTAGCGGGTGCCAGGGAAGCCTTTCAAAGCATCGACATCCTTGTTACGTCGGCCGGACTGAATAAAGTGGGGCCGATAACGGAACAGTCGGCGGAGGATTGGCAAGAGGTGATGGACGCGAATGTCAAGGGAACCTACCTCTTCTGCAAAGAGGTGGGAAAGGTGATGATCGAGCAGGGGAACGGCGGCAAGGTCGTTCTCGTCGGCTCGGCTAGGGGACACCTCGGCATGGCCAACTATTCGGCGTATGCACCCTCCAAGGCGGCCATCCACCTCATGACCAAATCGTTGGGATGCGAATGGGGACAGTACGGTATCAACGTCAATGCCATTGCTCCCACGGTATTCCGCACGGATCTGACCCAGTGGATGTTTGACGACCGGGCATTCTATAAAAACTTCCTGAAAAGAATTCCAATTGGTCGACTGGGCGAACCGGAAGACTTTATTGGCCCGGTCATCTTCCTGTCGTCAAAAGCATCCGACTTTCTGACAGGTGCCATTATCGATACGGATGGCGGGTACACCGCCGGATGACACCACTCGTCAAAGGAAGACAATGAACCTGAATTCGATTCGGAACATTTCCATTTTTGGCTCCGGTTTGATGGGCAGCGGAATCTCGCTCGTCTTTGCCAGTCGGGGATATCGCGTAACGGCCTACGACGTGGACCCGGAGCAGGAGCGGACCATGCGGGATCGTATCCGCAGCAACCTGGAGGCGATGTCGGCAGAGCAGCCGGATCCGAATCGGCAGATTGCGGATATATTGGGCCGGATCGCATTCACCACCGATTTCCAGTCGGCCGCCGAATCTGCCGATTTTATCGTGGAAAGCGTTCCGGAAAATATGGACCTGAAGCAGGAGGTGTTCAGTGCCCTGGACAGCGTCTCCCGCAAGGACGTCCCGCTGGCATCCAACACATCGGTCATGAGCATTACCGAGATCGCTTCCAAATGCGAAGGAAAAGAGCGGGTCATCGGCACCCATTTCTGGAATCCCCCCTATCTGCTGCCCCTGGTTGAAACAGTACGGACCGCAGATACGTCGGAGAGGGTAATCGAATTGACCATGGAGCTTTTGCGTAAGGTCGGTAAGCATCCGATTTTGGTCAAGAGGGATGTCCCCGGATTTGTGGCGAATCGCCTGCAGCATGCCCTCTGGCGTGAAGCGGTCTCCATCGTGGAGCACGGAATTGCCGATGCCCGAACTGTGGACGATGCCATCAAATACAGCTTTGGGCTTAGGCTACCGGTACTGGCCCCGTTGGAGAATGCGGATCTGGTCGGTACGGATCTGACTTTGTCCATCCATCGATATGTGCTGCCTCATCTCGAAAGCTCTCCTGCCCCTTCCCCCTACCTGGAAAAACTGGTCGAAGCGGAAAAACTGGGATTTAAGTCGGGATCGGGATTTATGGAGTGGACGGAGGAGCAGCAGGCAGCGTTACGGAACAAACTGATCAAACACCTGGTTAAGGCAACTGCCGAAAAGAGGTAATACCGGTTTCATATCCATTCAGGAGGTTATTCGATATGGGAAAGAAAATATTCGTCGACTTAAGCCACCCCTTCTTCGGTGACATGCCACTCTGGCCCTACTTTTCAAAGCCGGAAATTGCTCCCATGCACAGCATAGCAAAAGGCGGTGTTCTCACCCAGACCATCAAGTGCACGATGCACACGGGAACACATGCCGATGCCCCCCGGCATGTGATGGAACGCATGTTTGACGGCCGTCGTGCCCTATACTCCCACGAGCTTCCCGTCGATGCCTATACCGGAGAGGCCGTTTGCCTCGATGTTCGAACCCCCGACTGGCAGCTGATCACCCCCGAACACCTCGATGACGCCGTTGCTCGCGCCGGGATGAAAAACGAAGAACTCGAAGGCATGGTCGTCTGTATCCGCACCGGCATGCACCTGAAATTCGACGACAGCAAGGATTACTTTCACTACTCCATCGGTACCGGTATCGATGCCGGCAAATGGTTCGTCGAGCGCAAGGTTAAGTGCGTTGCCGTGGATCAGCAGGCACTGGACCATCCGTTGCACACCTCCATGGGAAACAACGGAACCCGTATGATGCTCGAAGGCGTCTCCGGGAAGAACATCTGCGAGGAGTTCATCGAGAAGTACGGCGAGGAAGCATACGCAGAGTTCGACAAAGAACTCTACATCAAGATACACGGCCAGGCCAAATACGACGAGAAATTCGGTGTCCTGGAGGCTATCGGTTGTTATGGAACCTGGGAGCCCTGCCACAAGATGCTGCTTGGCAACAACATCGTAGGTGTCGAAAACCTCGGTGGCGACCTGGAGAAGGTAGTCGGCAAACATTTTCGATTCTTCGCCTTTCCCATCCGTTGGCATCTTGGCGACGGTTCCATGGTTCGCTGCGTTGCCGAAATCGACAAAGACGATCTGAACGATGCGCCTTCGCGCACCTACCCCTATGGCGCGATGTAATTTCAGCACACTATTCGGGTACATATATGAAGGATCTATCCCAAAAAACCATTATCACGGTGGCACCAACCGGCTCCTGGCCGACAAAAAAAGACAATCCGAACATACCGTTGACACCTGCCGAGATCGCCAGTGAGGTCGTTGAATGCTGGAAGGCGGGTGCCGCCGTTGCGCACCTCCACATGCGGGATGACGAGGAGCAGGGCACCATGGACAAGAACAGGTTCGCGGAAACCGTCCACATCATCCGCAACGAATGCGATATTGTCCTGAACTTGACCACTTCCGGCGCCCTGGACGCGACCGACGAAACCCGTATGGCCCACCTGATCGAATTGAAGCCCGAACTGGCCTCATACGATGCCGGCTCCATGAACTGGATGCACACCACTCTTTTCATCAACAGCCCACAGTTTCTGGAAAAGTTGGGCCAAACGACGCAGGAAAACGGCGTTAAGCCCGAAATCGAAATCTTCGATGCGGGTATGATTTACAACGCGCTCTACTATTTGAAGCGGGGAGTGCTGCAGGCACCGCTCCACTTCCAGTTTGTTCTCGGTGCGGCAGGCGGTATGGCGGCAACCGTCGAAAATCTGGTATTTCTAAAGGGGTTGATTCCCCAAGGTTCCACCTGGTCCGCATTCGGCATTGGCAGAGGCGCCGTCCCTATTATGCTGACAGCAATCGCCATGGGCGGGCATCTCCGGGTCGGTATGGAGGACAATATATATTTCTCGAAAGGAAATCTCGCCGATTCCAATGCCCAGTTTGTGAGGCAGGCGGCAGGACTGATCCGGGGAGCCAACCGAGAGGTGGCAACACCGGAGGAGGCCAAAAATATCCTGGGGGTGTAGTTGGCCTCTTTTGATAAAACATCGGGCTGCCGTTGGTATTGGGGAGTGGAAAACCGCGAACCGAATCTGCCGGGATAAACGGGCTACA
>CAZLTI010000147.1:0-8089 GCA_964562335.1 uncultured Pseudomonadota bacterium
AAAGAGGGAAAGCTGACTGTTGCCAATATTTCGCCGTTGTTGGGATTCATTGCGATGATCGCGCCCTTTCGGTTTCCCAGCACGGCTTCGGCCCTTTTTTGCAGCCTGTTGTCGATCGCCAGCTCTACATCGTTTCCCGGAATCGGATCGATGGACTTCAGTTTTTTGAAGACCCGGCCGGTACTGTGAACTTCGACCTGCATACCGCCATCCGTTCCGGTCAAAACGTCGTTGTAGATCGCTTCGATACCATCCTGACCGACAAAACGGGCGGACGTCAGCTTCTCCGGCGGCAGCTTCTTCAGTTGCGCCTGGTTTATGGAGCTCATGTAGCCGTATATGTGGGCACCCGTCTTTTGCAGCGGATAGTATCGAAGAGAGGTCACTTCGATGGAAATGCCGGGAAACTCCTCCTGGTAGGCATTGACCAGTGCGATCTGTCGGGAGCCGAGATTGCTGTAGATGCGGATCGGATCGAATTTGGTGGAATGCCTGTCGTTGCGGATGGCCTGAAGAAGGTTCTCAAAAGGTATGTTCAAGGTTTTTGCCAACTTTTTCAGCACTCCCTCCATATCCGGCGTGTCGGCCCTCGTCAGCTCCAAATTGTAGGAGGGAATGTTTTTGGAAAGGATGGCTCCCTCCCGGTCGTAGATGATCCCTCTTGGGGCCGGAATGGATTTCAGCCTTATCCGATTGCCTTTCGAAAGATCGCTGTATATGTCGCCCTGCTTGATCTGCAAGCTCCAGAGCCGCCAAGTGAAAGCGAGAAAAGGGACGCCGACCAGGGAGCCGAATATGAAGCTTCTTCTTTTGAACAGCCTCAGCTCTTCGTTCGCCAGGGGTTCTTCCTTCAAGACTTTCTCTCCGAAAGACGGACGTTGAGTCTTTTCTCCAAAGACAGCAGCAGAAGGTGGCTGGGAACGGCCAGCAGGCCCGTTGCCAGCGCCCTATAGAAGACGATCTCTTTCATCCAGCTCCAGGAAAGTTGCCGAAAGTCGAAAAAAACCAGCATCAAAAGGGAAACCAGCATATTGACGAGAAGGGTAAGCACTCCTGTTAGAACCGGCAGAGTGGAAACGTCGGAACGGTGGATTTTGATGGCGTACCATCGGATAAAAAAGAAGAAGACCAGATACCCCAGTCCAAAAATTCCAAACGGAAGGGTCGAAAAACAGTCGGCCGTCAATCCGAAAAACGTCGAAATGTAGATGCTTTCCCTACCACGCCAATGCAGGCAAAGCAAACAGGGAAACAGAAAAAAAAGATTGGGGTTGAACCAAAAGAGGCCGGAAAAGAGAAACGTCTCTCCGCATATGGCGCCAATCCACAAAACCAAACAGATTGTCGTTGCCCCCATCGTCTAGTTCGTCTCCGTAAACAGGGGCCGATGGATGTCGCCGACGGCTTCGAGAATGACGGCGACCTCTTCCAGTTTGCCGATATCGACGTTGGGTGCGACGGAAGCGCTTTGGAACAGTCCAAACTCCTTCCTGTCGATCTTCTCGACGGTGCCTACCGGGAATCCCTTGGGAAATATTCCGGCCAACCCGGAAGCGATTATCGCATCGCCGTTTTTCAACCGCACGCGTCTGGGTACGTGCTCCAGTTTCAAACTGCCGTTGGCTCCCTGCAGAAAGGCCTTCGTCCTTGTCCTTTGAATCAATACGGGAAATCTGGAATGCGAGTCGGTTATCAATTGAACGACGGACTGCAGGGGCGTCACGGATTGGATCTTTCCGACGATTCCATTGTGTGAAACGACCGAAAAGTTTCTTTTGATCCCGTCGTCCGATCCCTTGTCGATCATGATGATCCTGGAAAACCCGTTTTCGACTTCGCCGACGACTTGGGCAAACGTTTTCCGATCCTCGTTGGCCCTTTTGAACCGCAGGCTTTCCAAAAGCCTCCTGTGGGCAATTCTAATCTCTTTGGTTCGCTCGATTTCCGCTTCGTACTCGTGTAGCTTTTCGAGCAGTTCTCTGTTTTTTTCCCGAACGCCGACCAGCCAGATATAGTGGTTCCATGCCTCGGTCAAATGCGTGGAGGCAAAATAATAGGCGCTTTGGAAGGGATAGGCGATACTCTGGGTAAGGGTCGAGAACCAGGTTTCCGATCTTGGCTTTTCGACTTGCGCAATCAATGTGAACAGGAAGTAGAAAAGAATCGCAACGATCGAGAGGCGAAATCGATTTTTCTTGAGAAATTTGAACATTACGATTTCGTTCGGATCGAAGATTGAGCATGCAACGCAGATAGGAGGGCCTTCCCACTACTGCCGGTCCGTTCTTTCAGACCGCCACACTTTTCAACAGCCTGATATTGTCGAGCATTGCACCGACGCCCAACGCGACGCACGAAAGGGGTCCTCCGCATAGATGATGGGGAGTCCAGTCCTTTCTCTGAGCAGGATGTCCATTCCTTTGAGCAGAGATCCTCCTCCTGCCAGAACGATTCCCTTGTCGACGATGTCTGCCGCTAGTTCGGGCGGAGTGTCTTCCAGAGCGTTTTTTGTGGCCAGTATGATCTGGTCGCATACGTCGGCCAGCGATTCCCTGATCTCGTCGTTGCTCAGGATCAGCGTTTTCGGAATTCCCGTAAGCAGATCGCGCCCCTTTACGTCCATCGTATGGTTGTCGTCTATCGGGTATGCCGATCCGATGCTGATTTTGATCTGTTCGGCCGTCCGCTCTCCGATCAGCAGGTTGTAGCGCTTTTTTATGTACTGGATAATCGTATCGTCCATGATGTCGCCGCCAACCCGAGTGGAATTGCTGTATACCACTCCCGCCAGCGAGATGACGGCCACCTCCGTCGTTCCCCCGCCGATATCGATAATCATGTTTCCGTTTGCTTCCGTTATGGGAAGTCCCGCCCCGATGGCCGCAGCCATGGGCTCCTCGATCAGATAGGCCTCCCTGGCGCCGGCCGATTCGGCCGACTCCTTCACGGCACGCTTTTCCACCTGGGTAATGCCGGAAGGCACTCCGACGACGACCCGCGGCCTGAATTTTATCAAAGAACTCTGCTTTTGCACCTTTTTGATAAAATGCCGTATCATGTCCGCCGTAACGTCAAAATTGGCGATTACACCGTCCTTCATCGGACGGATAGCTTGAATCGTTCCCGGAGTTCGACCCAGCATCAGTTTGGCCTCTTCGCCAACGGCCAGCACCTTTGTCTCGCCGCGTTCGTTTTTTTGAACGGCTACGACCGAGGGTTCCCGTATGACAATCCCTTTGTTGGAAAGAAAAACCAGCGTGTTGGCGGTTCCCAGATCGATCGCAAGATCGGTTGAAAAGATTTTGGATACGAATTCGAACATTTCGCTATTCCGGTTTGAGGTTTGTCATGCCCGTTGCAACGAGACGGGCAAGAAACTTTCCAGATTGTTTACAACTTTCTATTGTTGAAAACAGTGTCGCGTGGTACAATGAAGGATTCATCGGCTATGTGACGGATATCTTTGGGGAACTCCGAAATAATCGATGTTTTGCGGCACCGTAGCCAGTTTGGAAATCCCCTTCCGGCGGTTGCGCGCAGCCGCTCGGTAGGGACAATATTCCCAAATTGGAGAAACGGTAGTATAGTCGACTTTTTTCGGAGGTCTCTTCGACAGGGACGAAAAAAAGCGAACGTCTTCGACCGGATGCGTTCGAACTGCCGTTTTGAATCACATCGAATGTTACTTGATTAGTCGATAATAGATACTAGGTCAATATCAATAGTTCCGTAAAAAGTCCTAAATCGCTTCGCACCTTTTAAAACGAGATACGTTTCAACGTGAAAAGACTAAGAGCGGCACACCCGATTTCCAGAGCCCTCAAGAAGGCCAAGAATCTCTCCAAAGATCTGATCCGGGAGTTTTCCATATTTCTGGCGGAATACGAGGACTGGGAGAGCCAGGCGCTCTATCTGCTGGAGGACAAGGGCGAAAAAATCGAAACCATCATCGAGGATTTGTTCGACGTAAAGAAAAAGGAGCAGGCGAACTGGGAAAAGCCGAAGGAGATGAAGAGCTTCGACGACTACACCTACGATCAATTTCCGCAGAGCGAGGCACTGGGGAAGCCGGCCGACGATTTCGCGCAGTTCAGCTACTATCCGCTGTTTTCCTTCCGCGACTGGAAGCAGGAGCACGGTTTCGACTCCATTCCGGTCGAGGTGGGGGACATTCATACCATTATTCGATTCCGAGCCGTCTATACCAAGGATCGAGAAGAGAAGTTCCTTTGGTCCTTCAACCGCGCTCGCTACGGTATTCGGGGATGGGGAAACGAAAAGAGGATTAAATCCATCTCGAAATCCCTGCTCGACAACAACAACAATCCGGGCTGGGTCGTCAAGACGTTTCTGGACGAAAATCTGCTGCTAACGGACGAGAACCATCAAAAAAGAGGCGAAGAGGGTGTTCCCAACCCTCTGATTCTCTCTTCGAGGGATACCCATTCCCTTCTGTTCCTCCTGTTGGGGCATCCCTTTTTGTACTACGGCGACAGCCAGGCGCCGCTGAGAAACTCGTTCAAAAAGGTGGAATACGACGTCAACGTCTATTCGCTCGACAGTCACAGGATCGTTACGGGCATTTTCTACCATCGGGAGGGCAACACGAGGCTGCCCATTATAGCGGAGGATTTTGTCAATAGGGGCTTTATACTGTACGGCCTGCCGAAGGCTATCGTCTTCGACAGGAAGTATCACGAGATCCTTCCTACGCCGATTCCTGCCAAGATGATTCGAGACTCCTTCAAGGGAATACTGATTCCGAACGACGAATGGAGCGAATTCGAAAGCGGATGGAAGGAGTGGTATCCCGATCAGCGGCTGACCTATGTGGATCCGCAGAAAGTCGATCCGCCCAATTTGGAAGTCAGGGAGATAAAGGAGTGGCGGTATTGGCTTTCCAGACCGGAATCCCAAGTGCGGCTGTTCCGTCGCGAAAAGGATGCTACCACGGTTCGCATGCACGATGAGACGACCCATTTCAATACGAATCGTCTTGCCCTTACGATAGAAAACTTCGACGGAAAGAACTCGAAGCTTTCCAACCCCTCCCAATGTCCGAAAGCGGCGAAGCTGTTCCAGGTGATCGAAACCATCCACGGGGGAAAGAAAACGGAGGACTACTACGGCGTCGAGCGGCACGGAGCCTCGCAGCTTCTGCTGCTGGCGGAGGAGTATCCCTACGCCTTCGGCTACGACGGCAAACCGATCATCTCCTCCAAATCGGTTGATTTTCGCATTACGGTGACGAGAAGCCTGGCCAACGAAAATCAATACCTGTTGAAGGGAGAGATCGGAAGTTTCACCAAACAGGGCAATTTCAAGCTGTTCGGCAGCAGGAGGGCCGCTCCTCCCAAGGCTATCGGCATGGTGCCCTCTTTCGTTTTGGAGGATGGGCAGTTGACGAGGATCGGATCGATGATGAGCGGTCGGCTGATCAACGATACGGTGTCGGGAGTGATCGTGGAGGAGTCCGAAATCAGCGACTTCTATGCGGCGGCCCTGCCGTTTCTGCGCCAGAGAAACATAGCGATTAACGATCCGCAGGGCGTTTTAAGGGTCTCCGCGCTTTTCAACTACAAAGTGCGGGGAAAGATGGTGATCTGGGAAGTCCGGGGCATTCTGATGGGACGGCTCGACACCTTTATGGAAACGGATATCGGGGAGTTTCCCTACCCTTTGAATCTAAACGCCGACGAGTTCCAGCAAACCCTGGACAACAAGAGATTCAATATTCCCAAAGACTTCAATCAGGAGCAGATGCTGAAGGAGGAGATGCTCGAAACGGGCTGGGTGGACGAGGGGGATGGGGATTTTTCCATGCGGGAAGACCATGCCATGAAGTTCGTGCTGGAGGTGCTTCCGGCAAATTCGCCCGACAGGATGATCGCCTATATGGGAGCCACGAAGCTTCGCCGCTGGAAGACAAAGAGGGTCGTGCCGGAAATCTCCACGAACATTTCGTCGGGCATCGATTGGTTCAACGTCGATGTGTCGATGAAGATAGACGGAAAATTGTTCGACCTGAAAAAAATCGTGGAACTCTGGAGAAGGAACGAGAAGGCGGTGGAACTCAAATCCGAAGACGGCAAAAGCAACCAGGGGGTCGCCGTTATCGATCAGGATTGGATTTCGCGATTTGCCCCCATTCTCAACCGGCTGCTGAACACGTCGAACGGAAAGGATGGGAAGATATCCAAAAAAGAGATCGAAAATGCCGTCGCCGAAGAGGAGGAGAAGTCGCAGGCACTGAGGGTGGACAGGTTTCAAATCGGACTGCTGAGCGAACTGGAGGCGATCGCAACGGAAAGGACGAGCGACGACGAATGGAAAAAAAGCCTGACCAGGATCTACTCCTTCAAGGGGCTGAAGAAACAGAGAGTGCCCAAGGAGATCAAGGGCGAACTGAGAGACTATCAGAAAGAGGGCGTCAATTGGCTCTGCTTTCTTCACGATTTCGGATTCGGCGGTATCCTGGCGGATGACATGGGGTTGGGAAAAACCCTCCAGACGCTGGCCTTTCTGTCGATCATGAAAAAAAAGCGGTCGAAGTTGCCGAATCTGGTGATTGCTCCCACATCCGTAGTTACCAACTGGATGGCCGAAGTGCAGAAGTTCGTTCCCCATTTTCAAGCGGTTTTGCTGCACGGCCAGAAAAGGAAGGAGCACTACAAGGAGGCCAGCTGCGCGGACCTGATCATCACGACGTATGGACTGCTGCAACGCGATTTGGACTGGCTGACGACGCTGCAGTTCCAGGTCATTATCCTGGACGAGGCGCAGAACATCAAAAACGCGAGGTCGAAAACCGCCCAGGCGGTGATGCATTTGAACGGAAAACGTCGATTGACGCTTACGGGAACGCCGATCGAAAACTCCGTCATGGAGTTGTGGTCGCAGTTCAACTTTCTTATGCCCGGGTTCTTCGGCAGCCTGAAGGAGTTCGAACGAGACTACGTGAAACCGGTCAGCAGAAGCGGCTATAAAAAGAAACGACCCAACCACGGGCTGCTCAGAAGACAGACCCGGCCCTTTATCCTCAGGCGCCTGAAGCGGGATGTCGCCAAAGAGCTGCCGCCGAAGACCGAGCAGATATTGATGTGCGAGATGAACGAGCGGCAAAAACAGCTATACAACTCCATACTGGAGATCGTTCGCCAGCAGGTAAAGGAGAAAATTTCCGCAGGCGGCGTAACGGGGGCGAGGATCGCCATTTTCGATGCCCTGCTGAAGCTGCGCCAGATCTGTTGCGATCCGAGGCTTAGCCCGTTGGCCAGCCAGGACCCTCCCGAAAGCGCCAAATTCGGCCTGTTTTTTCAAACGTTGACGGATATCGTCAAAGAGGGACACCGGGTTCTGGTGTTCAGCCAGTTCGTCAAAATGCTCAACCTCATGCACGAAAGGCTCGATAGGGAAGGCATTCCGTTTCTCCAGCTGGACGGAAGCACGAAACACAGGGATAGGCTCGTCGGCAAGTTTCAGCAAAGCGACGAACACCCCGTATTCCTGATCAGCCTGAAGGCCGGAGGAACGGGCATAAACCTTACTGCGGCGGACTACATTATCCATTACGATCCTTGGTGGAATCCGGCGGTGGAAGCGCAGGCCACCGACCGGGCGCATCGTATCGGACAGAAAAACCATCTTTTCGTCTACAAGCTGATCACGCGCAACAGCATCGAAGAGAAGATCATCGAACTGCAAAGGAAAAAGAGATCCCTCGCCGAAAGTATTGTCAGCTCCTCCGAACCTTTCGAAAAGATGCTGAATATGGAAGATCTGAGCGAACTGTTTGCGATTTGAGAATTTGCTTTCGCTTGACAATATTCTCGGTCGAATCTAGCTTTTGTACTTTTCCCGACAGCCCCGCGCAGTTCCGCGCAACCGATTTTTACCCCCTCCATGGAAAGAAAACCGATCACGCAGGAAGGATACGACAATCTCCAAAAAGAGCTGGAGAATTTGATTAAAAGGGAGCGTCCCAAAATCATCGAAGATATTGCCGAAGCCAGGTCCCACGGAGATTTGAAGGAAAACGCTGAGTACCATGCCGCCAAGGAGAGGCAGGGGTGGATAGAGACCCGGATTC
>CAZLTI010000148.1:0-8055 GCA_964562335.1 uncultured Pseudomonadota bacterium
ATGTCCCGGAAGTTAACGGAAGGTCGCTAAATATCGCAATAAAGTAGGCTAAACCGGGCTGGGAATTGGGCTGAAAATCTAATTTGATAATGGAATCAACCCAAAACTGAAAGCAATGATATCAAAAAATGATTGCATTTGAATTCTTGGGTTGCTAGAATTTGAACATGAAAGCAAAATATAAAAAAGCGCTTGTGTCTGTTTTTACGGATCCAATAAACGGCAATATTGAATGGGCCAGAATCGAAGCGCTGTTTATTGCACTGGGATGTCAAGTAATTGAAGGATCTGGATCAAGTGTTACTTTCGAACGGGATGGAATCAGAGCGTATTTTCACCGGCCACATCCCGATAAAGCTGCTCTTCGATATCGTGTTAAAGATGCTAGAAAATTTCTTGAGTTATTAGGAGAAGCACCATGAAAGCAATGAAATATAAAAACTATTTTGCCAAAGTTGAATTTGACGCCGATGATCGGATTTTTATCGGTCACATTATTGGCATTCGAGATATTGTCGGATTTCATGGAGAGTCCGTAGAAGAACTTGAGCAGTCCTTTAGGGAAGCTGTTGATAATTATCTTGATGCTTGCGAAAAACTTGGTCAGAAACCGAATAAACCCCATTCAGGTAATTTAATGCTACGTATTCCTGCAGAGGTTCACGCTGCAGTTGCATCCGCAGCAGAAGCAGATGGCAAAAGTATTAATCAATGGGCAGCAGGCGTTTTGGAATCTGCAAGCGAATATCAATAGGTGTCAAATCTCCGGAACATCCACTTATCTTTACCCCTTTTCAAGTATATCACTTTCCACATCTGTAATTTTTCTCTGTAAATTCAAGTATTTCAAAATCCTTCCTGGGATTTACCTCCCTTTTCCAACCGATGTTCACTAGATCGCCCGGATCCCCTTTGATGGCTTTCGGTCTTACGATCAGATTTTGAAACTTTTCCGCTTTTTCGACCGGTACGATTCTCAGTTTTCTACCCCCTTTATTGACTTCCATTGGAATGCCGGTATGCAGGACTTCATCAAGGAGTCTATATATATTGCTCCTTAATTCCGTTGGCGTTACGGTTTTCATATTTATTCTCCCCGTCAAAGGAACGTACATGCAATATTAATGATATGTACACTTTAGAGTGAAACTTCTTTACGGTCAATGCAGTCTAGTTAGTTCAGGGTCGGACCAAGTTAATATATTGATAATACTATATTTTATTATGTTTTTTTGGAGAAATTATAACCTTAAAATACTATTTCTACCTATAAAAATTCAATTTTTATTTGTCTCTTTCGTGCAAATCCATGTCTTGATGAACCGGTAAAAAAGTCGAAAATTGCGCGGATTGTCATTCCCGCCTTCGCGGGAATCCAATAAAACCAGTTGACTACAGATTCCCGTTCTTTGCTCAAAGTATCGAAAATTGCGCGGAATGACGGTCCTGGGACTTTTTACCGGTTCATCACGTCTTTAACGGCAATTGTTCCGAACATCGAATTGAAATCCGTAAGAAGGTTTGGCGATATCACGGTTTTCCGCCCAGAATTCTCATTAGCCTTTCCTTTACTTGATACGGTTTGACTTTGGGCCGTCCCAAATCCGATGGCGATCCCTTTTTTATTCGAAAGTGTATCAGACACGGCCCCCTTTCCGCAGAACTTCTGCATAGGGCCTGTTTCAGTTCCTCCAGTTTGTCTGTCGCACAGCCGAACCGGTATCCGCAGGCCATTGCCACGGCGGCAAAAGAGACGGTTGGGCTTGCGGTCTCCTGTCCGCCTGTCGAATCGTTCGCTTCGTTGTCCAGTATGATGTGCAGCAAATTATCCGGTCGAAAGGAGCCGATGGAGGCTAGGTTGCCCATACGCATCAGGGCGGCCGCATCTCCGTCGAGAACGACGAAACGGCGGTCGGGTTTGCAGAGGGCCGCTCCCAGTGCAAA
The DNA here is from genome assembly GCA_964562335.1 of uncultured Pseudomonadota bacterium. Lineage (GTDB taxonomy): Bacteria > SAR324 > SAR324 > XYD2-FULL-50-16 > XYD2-FULL-50-16 > CAZJUM01. The sequence goes on from CAZLTI010000148.1 coordinate 1,945, forward strand.
GGAGGAGGTGGAACCCATCGACCCCACCATGTAGAAGTTGCGGGGATTGTCTTCCATGGAATAGAGTTCGCGTCCCGTTTTTCCCGTTGTGGCAATAAAGATATCGGAATTTCGTCGATTCCGCCGAATCGCTCTCAGTGCCTCCGTTCTGCTTGGCCGCCTAGAGTATGGGCAGTCTATGGTTTCGGAAAAATGGATGGTTCGTTTGCCGATCGGCACCTCGTTTTGCCTCTTTTCCAGCTCTTTCGGCTTTACCGTTCCCTTGCGCACGATCAAAACGAAAGGGAGTTTTTTGCGATCCATATAGGTCGTAGCCCGCAGAAACGTTTCCGCCAATGCCTCCCTACTGTCGGGCAGATGTTCCCACTTCACTCTCATGGCGCTCAACAGGTTTTCGGTAATGGCACCCATCAGTTCGTGCTGCGGCTCGTCCGCCGGTCCGTCGGGCTGACCGCGATGCGTTACGACGGTCAGAAAAGGAAAACGAAAGGGATAGGATAGCGAGGTCAATGCGTTTACCGCGTTTCCCAGCCCGGAATTCTGAAACATAACCACCGCTTTGCGCCCGGCGAGGTAGGCACCGCATGCCATCGCCACCGCATCTCCTTCGTTGGCGGCGGGGTAATAGTCCGTATCTCGGTCGTCGATAGCGGCATTGATCAGGGGTTTCAGATAGGAGCAGGGCGTTCCGGAATAGAAGGTGTACCGGTTTTTTTTGCACAAATCGAGAAAATCCGTCGCTTCGATCATATCAGAACTCGCTGGCCAGGGTTAAATCCGAAACATGATTGACATCCACCCAGTGACCGGAAATGTATTGAATTTTTACTTTGACTCCTGCCTCCACAAATTCGTTGATCATATCGCGCAGATCGAGCGTATGAAATTGCGGACTCCTCTTTCGCCTTTCGATGTAGTCCGCCATAAGTTGCGTCCCCTTCGGAGAAAGCTTCATAATGCCGATCCACTCTCCGTCGTACTTTTTGTCGGGTCGGTCGAAGTCGATCCGTTCCACATAGCTGTCTTCGCCGAAAAACGAATGGTTGTCGGGAGAATCCGCCCTGACGAAGTCCGATTTGCCCGTCATCCGAGTTTTCGCGCTCGAATCGACAATCAACACGATATCCGCAGGATCTTCGATGGCAAACTGCAAAATATATTTCCGAAAGAGAATATCGCCGAACAGAACGAGGGTATCGGTTTTGAACGTGGGGGTCGCCAGGGAGAGGGAGAGCATTTGACCGGAGGTCTTATGGTTCTCGTTCACGACAACCGCAATGTTCGGGTAATCGATGGTTCGGTGTGCGAATCCCGCGACTACGGTGATATCGCCAATCCCGTAATCGCGGAGGTTATCGACGGTTCTCTCCAGGATGGTACGCTTTCCGATTTTGAGCATAGTTTTGGGAATATGTTCGGTTAGGTCGCCCAGTTGGCTCCCCTGCGTTGCAGCCAATATAACGGCGGAGGCCGAACTGCCCGGTTTCTTTTTCAGATAGCGCTCCTCGGCTTCGGCCATTTCTGCATCGTCCTGCAAGCGAAAGAGCTCCTTGACGGGCACGACTTTGTCCTCGACGCTCAAAAGATTTCTTTCGGAATGGATCAGGCCGGCTACCGTCTGCATTTTTTCCACTGCTCCGCGAATCAGGTGGTTGGCCCAAATAACGACCGAAACCTTGTGTTTGCGAAAATCGTCCGTGGGCGTGGTGTAGTATTTGGTAGGCACCAGTACGACGGGAGCCCGATTGTCCCACTCCTTCAGGAAGGAAAATATCTCTTCGCTGCTGCTTCGTTTGCTGTGTATCAAAATTGCGTCCGCTCCCGCCTGCCGATACGCCTCGGCTCGCTTGAGCGCCTCTCTCAACCCCCAGCCCGCGATCAATGCTTCCACTCTGGCGACAATCACAAAGTCGTCGTCCTTTTGACTGTCCTTTCCCGCTTTAATCTTCCCGCAGAACTCGTCGATATCCGCCAGCGGCTGCTGTTCGGCTCTCAGAAAGCTGTTGGTTTTCGGAAAAATTTTGTCTTCGATGCAGACGCCGCCAACTTCCCGCTGCTCCAACTTCATGACCAATCGTCTCATATTGTTGAAATTTCCGTAGCCGGTATCGCCGTCCAGCAGGATGGGGATCTTGGTGGCGTCGCTCATAAATTCCAGCACATCCAATATCTGCGTCCAACTGGCTTCGTTGTTGTCGCGGACTCCAAGAGAGGCCGATATCGCCAGACCGCTACCCCAGATGCCCTTGAAACCGGCCTCCTCCACAATTTTGGCGGAAATGCCGTTATGCGCCTCCAAAATAAAATCGAGCGAGCTGCCGAGGATCATTCGCTTCAGTTGAGTGGTCTTTTTCATTTCTCTTACAAGTTTGAGTTGATCGTCGAAAAAAGAGGAGAATTGCCTGCCGAACGGTGCCGTCAAAGTAGCCTGTATTCGTGGAACAGCCGAAAATAGTCGGCCGGGGAAAGATTCTCGGGCCGCAGTCGGGTTAGGTGGGCTACGGATTCCTGCGGAAGTTTCCGCAAAAGCGCCTTTTCGTTTTTTCGGAGAAACGACAGCAGCATTTTCCTTCTTTGATTGAACGCGCGTTTGACAAAATCGAAAAATGCGGTCTCGTCCGGAATGTCGATCGATTTTGGTTGCAGTTGGACTACTGCGGCGTCCACTTTCGGCTTCGGGGAAAAACAGGCGGCAGGCACGTTGCAGATCGTTCTTGTCCGAAACACGGTATTGGCGACCACCGACAGAATCCCGTAGTCCTTCAAGTTTTTTTCCCTGCCGGAGTGCCGAATCCGCAGTGCCAACTCCCTTTGCAGCATGATCGTTACGCTGTCGAAAAGGGATCGATGGCTCACGATCCGGAAAAAGAGGGGAGTGGAGATATTAAAGGGCAAATTGGCGATAATTTTGTTTTTTCGATCCATCCGAACCAGTTTCCGCCAGTCGCTATTCAGCACATCCGCCTCGACGAGATGGAATCGAACGTTTTTCCCAAATCTTCTCCGCAAATCCTGCGCCAGGTCGCGATCGATTTCGACGGCGGTCAGCGAAGCGCCCCGTTCCAGGATTTTCGACGTGATGGCTCCCCGACCCGGACCGATTTCAAGCACATGCTCTCCCTTGTCCGGGTTGGCTGCGGAAACGATTGTTTCCGCTATCGTCCGATCCTGGAGAAAATGCTGACCGAACCGTTTGCGTGCGAAAGGAGGAGTCGATTTCATATTCGGCGCTTCTATTCGTCCGGTTCACGGGAGGAGTAGTTGACGAATTTGGTAAATCTGTCCAAAAAGGCAAGTTTTACGGTGCCGACGGGTCCGTTGCGGTGTTTGCCGATGATAATCTCGGCGATTCCCCGCTCCTGCGTATCTTCGTTGTATTTGTCGTCGCGGTATATGAACAAAATAACGTCGGCATCCTGTTCGATGGCTCCCGACTCCCTCAAGTCGGCCAGTATGGGGCGTTTGTTGTTTCTGCCTTCCAGAGCTCGGTTTAGCTGGGAAAGCGCCATGACTGGAACGTTCAGCTCTTTGGCCAGAGCCTTCAACATGCGCGATATTTCGGAGATCTCCTGTTCTCTCGACACGTTTTGCCGAGTGCCTCTCATCAGTTGAAGATAGTCGACAATAACTAGGGATATCCCCTTGCTGTGCTCCTTTTGCAACTGTTTGCAGATGGCGGTCAATTCGTAGGGGTTCAGATTCGATTTGTCGCAAATATAGATCTGAGCGGCCGAGAGAACGCTTGTCGCAAAGGAGAGATTGTCCCAATCCTCTTTTTTCAGGTTGCCGCCGCGCACGCGGCTGCTGTCTATTTTGGCCTCTGTGGTGAGGAGCCGCAGCGCAAGCTGCTCTTTGGACATTTCCAGACTGAATACCAATACGGCCCCCGTTTGTTCGCTCCTTGTCGTCACGTGCTTGGCGACGTTTAGAGCAAAAGCGGTTTTTCCCATGGAGGGTCGCGCCGCCACAATGATCAGATCGGAATCCTGAAGGCCGGAGGTCAGCCTGTCCAGGTCCGTAAATCCGGTGGGAATTCCGGTAATTTCATTCGCGCTGTCGGTGATCTTCTCCAGATGCTCGAAACTAAGGGTGAGGATATCCTTGATATGTCTGTAGTTGACATCGCCGGTTCTGGTTGCAATTTCGGAGATTTTTCCCTCCGCTTCGGCAAGCAGTTCGGTTACGTTTTTTTCCGGATCCCGACTTTTTTTGGCGATGTCTGTTGTGGTCGTTATCAGCTGCCGCAGCAGGGCGTGCTCTTGAATGATTTTGGCATAGTACGCAATATTGCCGGAGCTGGGCACACAGTCCAGCAGGCTGGCCAAATAGGTGTATCCGCCGATCTCCTCCAGCTGGTTCCGGGTCTTTAGCTGGTCGCCAAGCAGCAACTCGTCGATGGGTTGGCTGGAATCCGCCAATTCCAGCATGGCTCGGTAGATGGTCTGGTGGGCCGAGGTATAGAACGATGCGGGGGTCAGCAGTGCGGCAATCTGGTTTATCGTGTCGTTGTCGTAGATAATCGCGCCCAGTACGGCCTGTTCCGCCTCAAAATCGTTGGGAATTTCCGTCGACATGGCTTTTGCTGGCATCGCTAGGAGTGTTGCGGTTTTTTCGTTCGAGCGTCGCTATCCATATCCTTTTTGGGGAATTATGACTAGATGTCTTGCCATCCTTTCGCCTCTTTTCCATAATGACATAATAAAATCGTTACTCTATGCTTCCCGGTGATTCGCCAAGAGACGGACAAAACAGCGCTTTTGGGTTTTTCCTGCCGTTGGTCTCCCGATCGGTCTTTGATATAGCAAAATGTCTAGAGTCTTTAGCCTGAAATTCCATCTTTTTTTTTATGGTTCGCTTCTTGCGGGTAGTGTTTTCCTGTTCCGCCTGACGGATCTGGACTATTTTGTCAGCGATCTTTTCTTTTTCGAATCCAGAGACTGGGTCAGTACGGATCGAACGTTTTGGGGATTCGTCTACACACACCTCACCGGCCCTAGCGTTTTTCTTGTTTTCCTTGCCATTGTCGTCTTTTGCCACAGCTGGCTGATTTCGAAGAGGAGTGCCGTCCGTTGGAGGGCAGTTTGCATCGTTGCGGCAATTGTCATCGGCCCCGGTCTGCTTGTTAACGGACTGCTGAAACCGCAAATGGGGAGGCCGCGTCCTACCGATATCGTCCGCTACGGAGGTACGGATCGATACGTTCCTCTGCTCCAGGTAAGCGATAAAGGGGAGAGTTTTCCTTCCGGCCATGCCGCTTCCGGATTTTCGCTGACGATTCTTTTCTATGTTTTCTACCGGCGCAAAAGAGGTCTAGCCTGGACCTGTTGGTTCGGCGGCATGGGATTGGGGATTCTCCTCAGCTACGCGCGGCTCGCGCAGGGAGGCCATTTTCTTTCCGACTGTCTGTGGTCGATGGGAGTGACGCAGATCGTCAACTGTTTTGCCTACTTCGGTCTGGAGTCGCGCATGCTAAAAAGCCGCTCCGTACCGGTGGGTACCTTCCGGACTTCCCGGCTGCGAGTGAAAGTCGCGTTTGTTCTTTTGACGACGGCTCTTGTCGCTCTGTTTGGCATCGGCTATCTGATCAGTTTTCCCTTTACGTTTTTTAATGCCGAACGCTCCGTCGTTCCGCCAGGCATTACCAGGATTGTCGTCGATGCACCCCTGGAAAGGGAAAAGGTCAAACTGTTTTCCAATAAAGAGAGGTTCGTAGGAATCGACCACTTGGTTTTTGCCCACGGATTTCCCCGGTCGACCGTAGTTCCGGTCGTTTCGGTTTCCTTCCGGGACGCGACCATGATCTACCGCATTCGGGTTCGTAGAACGGAAGCGTTTCGCGGTTATCGCGGTAGGATGAAACTGTTTTTGCCGCTTGGTATCGAAACGGATCTGAGCAGCATCCGGGGAGATATCGTAGAGGACAAGCGCGAACCTGCCCGATAGGCGGATCGATACAGCTCCCCCTGCGGGAGCGGAGTTTGGGGGTAAAGTCCGCTAAAGGCAAGAGAGCGGAAACGTAGTATCGAAGGCGACTCGACACCGGGAATATTTTAACCCTACAACGATACTTATCATATAACTTACTGATATTACTACAGTTCGAATAATTCT
>CAZLTI010000149.1:0-8032 GCA_964562335.1 uncultured Pseudomonadota bacterium
GAAACTATAGAAGTGAATAACGATGATTAAGTCGGAACTGCTTGAAATCCTGGCTAACGGTGAAAACTCGGGTATCGAGTTTAAACGGGACGATGTCAGGCCGGAACAACTGGCAAAGGAGTTGGTCGCATTGGCAAACTTCAAAGGCGGTCGATTGCTGCTTGGTGTCGAAAAAGATGGAACGGTTTCGGGTATTACGAGGGGGAATATCGAAGAGTGGATCATGGATACCCTGTTTGGGCACTATGTACACCCTCAAATCCTGCCCTATTACGAAGAGGTAAAATGTGACGACAAAACGGTTGCGGTCGTCTCTATTGACGAGGGCACCACAAAACCATACGTGTTGAGGATCAAGGGCAGGGAGGAGATTTACGTAAGAGTTGGCAGCATATCCAAGATGGCCACTCGTGAGCAGCAAGCAAGACTGTTTCAAAGCGGAGGGTTGCTCCACTCCGAAGCTTTGCCTGTTTCCGGTACCAAACTGGAAAGCTTGGATATGAGAAGATTGGAGGACTATCTTGAGAGAATCGTTGGCGAAAGCCCGCTCCCGGATGAAAAGTCGAAATGGCAATCGATCCTAAGCAATCTGGGGTTTATGGTTGATACCAACCGTGGAGAATGTGCATGTACAATAGCGGGAGTGGTTCTTTTCGGCAAAAGACCGAGACGTTTTATCAGACAGGCCGGTATTCGGTGGATGGCCTTTGAAGGAACGGAGAAAAGTTACGCTGCCTTGGACGATCAAAGTCTCGACGGTCCGATGTCGGAGCTATGGGAGAAAAATGAATCGGGCGAAAGGGAAAGGGTCGAGGGTGGTCTTATCGAACGTTTTTTGGATAGAATCGCTCCATTTGTCAGCAGCGAAGGGATAAAAGAGGGTGAAATCAAAAGAGAAAGAACGTGGGACTATCCGAAAATGGCAATCAGGGAGGCGATAGTAAATGCTCTGGCTCACCGAGATTGGACCCGATCCGAAGAAATCGAGGTTTGTTCCTATTCGGATCGGTTGGAAATCATCAGTGCGGGTTCCTTGCCGAACAGTATGACTGTAGAAAAAATGATCAATGGACAGCGATCCGCAAGGAATCATCTTATTGTAGGCGTATTGAGAGACTATGGTTACGTAGAGGCGCGTGGAATGGGCGTTCGGAATAAAATTATCCCTCTGATGAGGCAGTACAACAAAAAAGAGCCGGAATTCGAAGCCACTGACGACTACCTAAAAATCGTCTTGTGGAAGAGAGATCGGTGATCTATTGGGATCTCCGCAAAACCGTTCTCTCCCAATATCCCTAAGCGAGCAAATCCAGGATTTCGTCGGGGAACTCCTCCGTCCATTTGGCGCGAATGCTGCCGTTTTCCAGCAGCACCAGGGTCGGTACGCGATAGACGAGGAAGGAATAGACGGAGGGTTTCATGTGCAGGACGACAAACCCGTCCGTTTCCACCGTTTTCGAGTCCTCGTGCTTCGGGACGATGCCCACGACCGTTATCTCCCTCCTTTCAAGAGCGATCCGATTTAGAACGGATATCCATCGTTTGCACTCTTCGCATCTGCCGCGAAAAAAGAGCAGCAGCGCTTTCTCGCTTTTTTCCAGTTCGCCGCTGTCGGGTAGCCAGGAGGAGCGCCATTTTTTCCCCGCGCGCAGAACGGTCAGATCAAGCAGCGGCTTTTTGACGCTTCGTTTGGAGAAAAATCCGCTCAATCCGATGGCCAGAAGAACAACCGATACTTTCCAGAGCGGCGTGACGCCGTTTTCCGCTTCCGCCCTATGTCGGAAGAACGCCAGCGCAAGCAGAAGGATATAGATAACGTTTAGCACCAGACTGAAACGGACAGGCAGCCAGATCGCACCGCCGTAGCATCCGCAGTGTTCAATGCTTTTTGTGGCCAATCCCCATACGGTCGCAAGTGTCGTGCCGATCAGAAAGATTCCGGCGGCGGCGGTCGCCTCGGCCGGATAAATCCCGACGATCAGTCCGATACCGAGTGCGCACTCGATCTCTATGCAAAAAAGAGCAGCCAAAGGAACGATGCCTGCCGGAAGCAGCCGAAAGTGTCCGACATGGGCGATAAACGGCCGAGCATGGACCGCCTTTAACGTGCCGGAAAAAAGGAGAACGGCTCCCACCAACCCTTCGAACGTCATTTCGGCTTTCCTCCCGTTTGCTGTCGTTTTTTTGCAGCTTCCCCGTTTTCGGCAGTTCGCGGCTTTTGCGCCTGGGATTGCGGTATCCTGCCGCCTGATGGAGATCGGGTCGGAAAGGGAGTTTCCCGTTCCGTAGACAGGGGACGGTTCGGTGCCGATAGATTCCGGCGGCGGCTACGGAATCTATCGTCATTCGAGAAAACGGGCAAATGGGGAATCGATTAATGGGTAGGCATAAAAAAGCAGCTTTGTTATGAATACCTCCATCGGAAAAGAGGACCTATCGCAAAGGGAGAGAGGCGGCAGGTTTCGCAGGCGGGATACGGCATCAAAAGGGATTTGCAATGAGTACCGACTTATACACGGCGGAATCGATCGAGGTGCTGAACGGGCTGGATCCCGTGAGACGGCGTCCGGGCATGTATACGGATACGACGAGACCCAACCATCTCGGACAGGAGGTGATCGACAACAGTGTGGACGAAGCGATCGCGGGATTTGCCGACCGGATCGGCGTTGTCCTGCATACGGACGGCTCTTTGGAGGTTTGGGATAACGGACGGGGAATGCCTGTCGACATTCATCCGGAGGAGGGGGTATCGGGGGTCGAGCTGATTCTGTCCAAACTGCATGCCGGAGCGAAGTTTTCCGATAAAAACTATCAATTTTCAGGAGGATTGCACGGCGTGGGAGTTTCGGTCGTCAATGCCCTGTCGTCGAAACTTGCGGCAACGATCAGACGAAATGGGAGGGAGTACCGTATCGATTTCGCCAATGGGGAGAAATCCGGCGAATTGAAAACGGTAGGTAGCGTCGGTCCGAAAAACAGGGGTACGAACATCCGTTTCTGGCCGAACACCTCCTACTTCGACACCAGCTCCTTTTCCGTTTCGCGCCTTCGATACGTGTTGCGTGCAAAAGCCGTTCTCTGTCCCGGGTTGTTCGTCTCTTTCGAAAACAGATACACGGAGGAGAGGGAGGAGTGGCTCTTCAAAAACGGCCTGAAGGACTATCTTGGCGAAAAGGTATGCCAATACGAATTCGTTCCCGATCCCCCTTTTGTGGGCAATATGGAGGGGAACGAACAGGCTGCCGACTGGGCGGCCGTCTGGCTGCCCAACGGTGGCGACCTGACGACCGAGAGCTATGTCAACCTGATCCCGACGACGCTGGGAGGGACGCACGTAAACGGATTTCGCAGTGGACTGCTGGAATCGTTGCGGGAATTTTGCGAGTTCCGCAAACTGCTTCCCAAAGGGGTGAAGCTGGCTCCCGAAGATATCTGGACGCGATGTTGCTTCGTACTGTCGGTCAAAATGCGAGACCCCCAGTTCTCCGGTCAAACGAAGGAGCGTCTGTCGTCCCGTCAGTGTGCTGCGTTCGTGTACGGTATCGTGAAGGATGCCTTTAGCCTTTGGCTCAACCAACATACCGAATTTGGCGAAACCCTCGCGGAAATGGCGATCGACAGCGCGCAAAGGCGGCTGAAGGCCAGTCGAAAGGTGGCGAGAAAAAAGGCAACCGCCGGACCCGCTCTGCCGGGAAAACTGGCCGACTGTGTCGGTCAGGACCCGAAACGCAGCGAACTGTTTCTGGTGGAGGGGGATTCCGCCGGCGGATCGGCCAAACAGGCGCGCGACCGTCAGTTTCAGGCGGTGATGCCGCTACGGGGAAAAATTTTGAACACCTGGGAGGTGGAATCGGCTCTGATACTCAACTCTCGGGAGATTCACGACATATCTCTGGCGGTCGGAGTGGACCCGATGTCGGCGGATCTCGGCGGCTTGAGATACGGCAAGATCTGCATACTGGCCGATGCGGATTCGGACGGGCTGCATATTGCCACATTGCTCTGCGCCCTGTTTTTGAAGCACTTCCAAATCCTGGTAAAGGCGGGTCATGTTTTTGTTGCCATGCCTCCTCTCTATCGAATCGATATCGGAAAAGAGGTTTTCTACGCGCTGGATGAGGAAGAAAGGCAGGGAGTGCTGGCGCGCATCGCGGCGGAAAAGAAAAGGGGCAAGGTAAATATTCAGCGGTTTAAAGGCCTTGGAGAGATGAATCCCATGCAGTTACGGGAAACAACCATGGCGCCGGATACGAGGAGATTGGTGCAACTGACGGTCGGTTCCGTTATCGATACGAACGAGACCATGGATATGTTGCTTGCCAAAAGGCGGTCCAGGGACCGTCGCAGCTGGCTGGAAGAAAAGGGTAGACTGGCGCAAATCTAGCGGCAGAAGGAATCGAACCGTGCCTTTGGGCCTCTTTCGATTCGGACTGTCCTTTTGTTCGATCGCCGTTCGTACTTTCTCCGTTCTTGCAAGGCGGGTTTTTTTTTGTGTTGACATAACAAAGCAGTGTACCTAGTGTAGTTGGCTTCGGCATGTGTGATCGATTCCAGTGCCGAGGGGGTTTGATCGGTGCGTTGGCATCGATTGCGAAAGTGCTTTCGGGGAACGCCATCCGAAGGCACATTTTTTGATTTACCGGAAAAATTGAGTGGAGATTCGATTCGCCGGAAAAACTGAATGGAGAGCGGAATGAAAAAAGGAAAAAAAGCGAAAAAGGAACTGGAAGAGAAGAAGGCAAAAAAGGCGAAAAAGGCAGAAAAGGCCAAGAAAGCCAAAAAGTCCGCAAAGGGCAAAAAAGGAAAAAAGAAGAAGTGAATCGGAGAAAAAAGCGGTAAAAGGAAGTAGAGCATAACTCTACGGCTTGCTACTGCAAATGCGGAAAATGGCGAAGGGTTTCTGTTCCATCAATCAAAAAAAACGAAAAAGAGAGGAAAACAGGATTCATGAAAAGAGAGACCGACTTGAAGACGCTGGTGAAAGATGTTGTGCAAAATGCCCAAGGGGAAGACGGTGGCGACGATACCCATCTACGGCTTTCGAAGCTAGTCGGAGAGGGGGACAAGGAGAAGATTATCATCGCTGCGCTGAAGAAACGCAGCCAGTCGGAAGAGTTGAAACTCTACCAGGCGGAATTGATCAAGATGCAGCGGCATCTGGAAAAAACCAAAAAGAAAATGGTTGTGCTATTCGATGGCCGAGACGCGTCTGGAAAGGGGGGGACAATTCGAAGGATTACCAGGTATATGAACGATAAAAGATGCCGGGTGGTCGCCCTGGGCAAACCTAGCGAACAACAGAAGACGGCTCTGCATATAAAACGCTATATTGAGCACTTCCCCCATTCCGGAGAGATTGTTCTGTTCGATAGAAGCTGGTACAACAGGGCGTTGGTCGAGCCGGTAATGGGATTTTGCACCAAGGCTCAATACAATCGGTTTATGAGGAAGGTGATCTCCTACGAAAATAATTTTCTTGAGGATGCCGGTAAGACGGTTCTGATCAAACTCTACTTTTCAGTGACAAAAGAGGAGCAGAACAAACGGTTTCAAGCGAGAAAAAACGATCCTTTGCGGCAGTGGAAACTTTCGGAAGTGGACCTGCAGGCCCAAGAATTGTGGGATGAGTTTACCGAAAAGAAGTTTGTGCTGCTGAAAAGAACCCATACGCGGCAATCTCCCTGGTTTGTGATTCGGTCGGACGACAAGCATCTCGCGCGACTTGAGACGATGAAGGTGATCCTGGCTTCGACTCCCTATAAGGGTAAAAGCCGGAAACTTGACTTTACTCCCAATCCAGATATCGTCATTCCGGGTGACGTTGAATTGAAGGAGATGAAAAAGCAGTATAAGCAACATGGAAGACTGTTGGTATAAGTTTTTATCTTCTACGAACCGGTTTTTCCTATCAAAAAAAGGAGAACAAAATGGTGGATGAAAAAGCGAAAAAAAAGAAAAAGGAGTCCAGTGACGCGAAGGCAAAACCCGTGGTGAAAGAGAAAGATGCGCCCGAGGCGAAAATGGAAGAGAAGGGAAAAGGCAAACGGGACGGGAAAAAGCCGAAAACCAAACTGTCCGAGCACTCCATTTTAAAAAATGCCGAAAAGAAAAAGACAAAAAAGCGCCAGGCCATTTGGGTGAATAAAGCCCATTTGGAATACGAGAAGGAGTTGCACAAGTTGCAGATTGAGCTTTTGAAGTGGCAAAAGCATATCATCGCCAACCAGGAGCGCGTTCTGATACTGTTTGAAGGACGGGATGCGGCCGGCAAGGGCGGAACGATCAAGAGGATCGTCGAACATCTGAACCCGCGGGGTGCCAGAGTCGTCGCCCTTTTGAAGCCCAGCGACAGGGAAAGGACGCAGTGGTATTTTCAGAGATATATCCAGCATCTTCCTTCCGGGGGAGAAATCGTTCTGTTCGACCGCAGCTGGTACAACCGTGCCATGGTGGAACCGACGATGGGATTCTGCTCGGACGAGGAAAACAAACGATTTTTGAAAGATACGCCGATGCTGGAGTCGATGCTGGTGAAAAATGGAATTACCCTGTTTAAGTTCTTTTTCTCCGTGACGAAGGAGGAACAACTTCGGCGGTTTAACTCCAGGGAGACGGATCCGCTGAAGCAGTATAAAATCTCGCCGGTCGACAGAGAGGCGCAGGAAAGATGGGACGGATATACCGTCAGAAAGTTTCAGATGCTGAACGAAACCAACCGTTCCATCTCCCCTTGGTCGATTATCCGGTCCGACAACAAGAAAAAGGCGAGACTCAACTGCATGAGGCACATCCTGTTAAATGTCGAATACGAAGGCAAGATTCCGAAAGAGCAACTCAAACCGGATCCTGAGATTCTTGTATCTGGAATCGAAGAGATCAGGTTTATGGAAAATCATTTAATGACGGATACGGAACTGCCCGGATAGCGGGCATAAAAAACGAAGAACCTCCGAAAAACGGCAAAGGGACCGCGTTCTCCCCAAAAAGAGCGGGGTTCCGACTTTATGCCGATGCCGGTTGATTTTGCCGGGATCGGACTTCCGCCTGGGCTGCGGTATGGAAGAGTAGGGATTTTTTCGGAGGCCTGCCAATGGGAAAACCCGAACGTCTGGGTTTCCCGCCTGTCGTCAATTCAGTTTTCTCCCCAAACGGTACATTTTTTTGTAGATGCGAGGTAGGTTGTTCCGCTCCAGTTCCCTGACGACCTTTTCGACTCGATAGGGAATGCGGAAATGCTCGACGGTTATTTTACCGGAGGAAGATATTGTAAGAATCGCGAAGGAGGTTCTCGGATCTCCGTCGAACGTGCGCCCGACGCTGCCCGGATTGATAAAGTGGTATTCGCCGACAGTTTTATGAAAAGGGATGTGCGAGTGGCCCATGATGTGAATTCGGTAGGGAGAGCTTTCGGCCAGTTTGCGGAAGCGGCTTGCGGGCGCGTCCGGAAACAGGTAGCCCTCCCTATCTTCGCAGGTTCCGTGGAACAGGCCGATGCGGATGCTGCCGACGGAAAATTCGGTCCGGTCTGGTAGGGCCTGCAGGTACTTTGCGTTTTTTGGCAGCAGGTTTGCGGATGTCCAGAAGTACATGATCCGCTTCTCCTCCTTTCTGGGTCTTTGTAGCTTCCCGCCCGTATAGATTTCCAGTACTTTCCTATCCGTATTGCCCAATATGCAGAGAGACTCTTTCCTTCGGCGAAACCATTCGACCGTTTCGTTGGGATGGGTGCCGTAAACGACGGTATCGCCCGTATTGACGATCCGGTCGAATCGACAGGCTTTCGTATGACTTTGTATCGACTTCAGTGCGGGGTAGTTCGCGTGAATGTCGCCTACGACAAGAATCCTTTTCATATGGGCGGTTGTGCTGTTCCCCATCCCCGACTGCCGAACGGGACGTATGCCTTTCCATCGCCGAACTCCTTGGCGAAAAGAGGGCTACGGAGAGCGCATGCGGCTTTGCGGAGCCGTCAAATTCGATCGTTTGCCGAGGGCCCTGAATTCCCGGTTTATTGTAACGAGGCGGGCGG
>CAZLTI010000150.1:0-8002 GCA_964562335.1 uncultured Pseudomonadota bacterium
GCCGAAGAGCACACGCTGACGGCAATACTGGAACGGGGCGAACTGCGCATCGGTCTGGACGCCGGTTACGAACCCTTCGAAATGAGAAACAAGAAGGGGAAAATTATCGGATTCGATATCGATATGATGGCAGCCGCAGCAAAGTCCATGGGCGTTAAACTGACGGTGGTCAACACGGCTTGGGACGGTATTATTCCGGCTCTGCTCACCAGAAAGTTCGATGTGATTGCCGCCGGCATGACGGTCACCCAAGAGCGCAATTTGAAGGTGAATTTCTCCCATCCCTATATTCATGTAGGGCAGACGATCCTGTTGAGAAAGGGACTGAAAGACGAGGTGAAATCCTACAAGGATTTGAACCACAAGAAGTATACGGTGGCCGCCAAATTGGGAACGACGGGGGAGCAGGCGGTGAGAAGAATGATTCCCCGGGCGAAGCTCATCACCTACGAAAGCCAGCAGGAGGCGGCCCTGGAGGTTATTTCCGGACGGATCGACGCCTTTGTATACGACCTGCCCTTTCAATCCCTCATGGCAAGCGACAAGGGGAAGGGCAAACTGATCCATCTGAACGAACCCTTTACCTTCGAACCCCTGGCTCTGGCCATTAGGCAAAGCGACCCCAACTTTCTGAATTGGCTCAACAACTTCCTCTATCAGATCAAGCACGACGGAACCTACGATAAAATCTACGCAAAGTGGTTTCAAAGCGTCGAGTGGAAAAAGGAGATGCAATAGAAGCCTCTGCCGATCGGATTCGCGCAATTTCCGATCGGTGCCCTGCATGCCGATACGGTCCTCGTATCGGCTTTTTTGTTTGTCCTTGAAGCCAACCCGTTCGGTTGTACAAAAATGACCGATATACTGCTGTCAGGATACTTTTGGCTGTTTGCCGCCACTCTGCTTCTCGTGATCGGCGGATTCGCCAAAAAAACCGAAAATAGAGCGTTCTGGTATTTCAATCTTCTCCTCGTTCTGGTTCTGCTGGGATGGGGTTTGGAGATTATGACGAACAGGATCGACTATAAATGGTATTGGAACCGCATTCCCCAGTATTTTGTGTTCAGCGGAGAGGTGGAGTTGTACTCGTCCGAAGAGGGAACCGCCCGCGTGCAGGAGATCGACCGGGAGCATGCGAAAGTGACGGTCGAATACGATAGCGGCAGTTCGGAAACGTTCACGGTTTTGAGGGAAACGCTTCTCGTCAAGAACGAGCAAAAGGTCGCAAGTTCCGATCCGATAGGAAAAGTGCAGGCCGTAAGGATGGGAGTGCTGATCGCAGGACTGATCGTTACCCTCAAGATCTCCCTCTATTCCGGAATTTTCGGCCTGCTGATCGGACTGTTCGCCGGTTTGGGCAGAGTATCGGAAAATCCGCTGATTCTGGGATTGACGACCTGCTATGTGGAATTGATTCGAGGAACCCCGCTGCTGGTGCAGATCTTTATTTTCTATTTCTTTCTCGGCACCATATTGGGATTCGGCAGAATGACCGCCGGCACAATGGCCTTGGCAATCTTCGTCGGCGCCTACGTGGCGGAGATCATCCGGTCGGGAATTCAGTCGATCCATCCGGGTCAAATGGAGGCCGCGCGCTCGTTGGGAATGAATTACGTTCAGGCGATGAGCTACATCATTCTTCCCCAGGCGTTCAAACGGACGCTCCCCCCCTTGGCGGGACAGTTTATCTCGCTGATCAAAGACTCCTCGTTGGTTTCCATCATCGCCATCACCGATTTGACGAAGGCCGGAAGAGAGATAATTACCTCCAGTTTTGCCGTCTTCGAAATCTGGTTCACGGTAGCGATCATGTATTTTGTTCTGACATTCGGCCTGTCCCTGTTTGTCCGATATATTGAAAGGAGATTTTCCGTCAGTGATTGATATCAAAGAGATTTGCAAGACCTTCGTTGTCGGCGACCATGTGGTCAAAGCGGTAGACAGCGTCAGCTACCGTGTCGAAAGAGGAGACGTAGTGGTTGTGATCGGTCCTTCCGGATCGGGCAAGTCCACCTTTCTGCGCTGCATCAACCAGTTGGAGTCGGTCGATTCGGGGAGCATTTTCATCGACGGCGTCGATACCACGGACCGGAAGGTCAACATCAACAAAGTCAGAACCGATGTGGGTATGGTATTTCAATCCTTCAACCTGTTCCCTCACAAGTCTGTGCGGGACAACATCAATCTGGCGCAAATCAAGGTGAGAAAGAGGTCGAAGGGGGAGGCGAACGGCAAAACGGATGCGCTGCTGAAAAAGGTGGGAATTGCCGACAAGGCGAATGTGTATCCCATGCAGCTTTCGGGAGGGCAACAGCAGCGGGTGGCCATTGCCAGGGCACTGGCGATGGACCCCAAAATCATGCTGTTCGACGAGCCGACCTCGGCCCTCGACCCGGAAATGATCGGCGAAGTGCTGGATGTGATGAAAACTTTGGCAAGAGAGGGGATGACGATGGTGGTCGTCACCCATGAGATGGGATTTGCCAGGGAAGTGGCCGACCACGTTGTAATGATGGACGAAGGAAAAATAATCGAAGTGGGAAGTCCGGAGCATTTTTTTACCAGGCCGGTCAAAAGCAGAACCAAACTGTTTCTCTCCCAAATTCTGTAAATCGGTCCTACAATCTATGGACTACCTCAAAGAGCAGCAGTGGATCGTAATAGCCGCCCTTTTTTTTGGCGTTATCGTCTATATCTCCATACGACGGTGGCTCGACCAGCACTGGATAGAGAAAAGGTTCGGAAAAAACAACATTCGTGCGGTCAGTTTCGGAGTCAACTATTACGGTCGGAGCAGCGAACTCGGCCCGCCGCGGCGCAGCAGCGGTTTTTTGATTCTCCTCCCGGACGGGCTTTTCTACCGCAGCCGCTGGAGAAAGTTGGAAGTGCACCTTCCCTCCCCGCGAATGCTCTCCGTCTACCACGACAATGCCCATAAAGGTGTGGACCTGAATCAATCCATCGTGAAGATCGAGTTTTTGACGGAGGAGGGAAAAAAGGATTCCGTCGCCTTCAAGGTCCCCTATCCGCCGCAATGGATTCAAGCTATCGGCGGTCTATTGCCGGAAAACACCGACGAACGGTAATCAAACGATCTATCGGTCGTCCGGTATCCATCCTCTCTGTATCCAATCCTTTTCGATGCATGCCATGATTGCGGATTTCCTTTTCATGCTGTTGCCTCTTTTTTTTCTGGCAGCCGGCGGATATCTGCTCACTCCGCTTTTTAAACTGTCGGAGGATACCCTGATCCGCATCGTAACCGATTTTTTCATGCCGCTACTGGTGTTCCATTCCCTTTACAGCTCCTCCTTCCTGCTGACGAACACCCTGAAGTTTTTAGGGGTCGTTTCCACGGTACTGGCCATACTATGTACGGTATCCTACGTATACTGCAGGATATTTCATATCGACTTTAGAAGTTTCTCTCTGCCGGTGCTCTTCGTAAATTCCGGATTCCTCGGCATTCCGCTGATGAAGCTGTGGGGAGGAGCCATGGCCATGAATGCCATTGTGGTCTACGACCAGATTCAAACGCTCTATATTTTTTCGTTGGGAATCGCAATTGTCACAGGCGGGTTTACATGGACGGGATTTAAGGAGATGGCCAAATCCCCTCTGTTGTGGGCCATAGTTGCGGGATTCTCCTTCAGATATTCGACCGTTCGCATTCCCGATCCTCTGTTGAACGCGTTCGGCTTTTGCGGGGCGGCGGCTCCGGTGCTGGCGATTTTCGCCCTGGGTTGCTCTCTGGCCAAAAGGAGACTGACGTTCGACCCGCATCTGGCATCCGGCATCCTGCTGCGTTTCGTCGGGGGATATTTTGCGGGCTATCTGGCCTGCCTGGCGTTCAACGTCACCGGCATGGAGCGAACTGTGGTCTTGGTCGCCTCCTCTTTGCCGTCCGCGGTTTTTTCGGTAGTGCTAACCAGGCGATACGGAATCGACGGCCGGTATGCGGGCAGCCTGATTTTGGCGACAAGTCTGGCAGCCGTCTTCGTTCTACCCCTACTGCTCGCGCTTGACAGTTCCGTGCACTAATCGGGGTTTTTGCAGAAAAATAGACCCCGACGGAAACTACAGCAGCGCCAACAAAACGCCTGCCGCCACGGCGGAGCCGATAACGCCGGACACGTTGGCTCCCATCGCATGCATGACCAGATGGTTCTGCGGATTGGCCTCCAGTCCGACTTTGTTGACGACGCGCGCCGCCATGGGAACGGCCGATACGCCGGCCGCGCCGATCAGCGGATTCACCGGAGATGCGGACATTTTGTTCATGACCTTGGCGATAAGCACACCGGATGCGGTTCCGATGGCGAAGGCCACCATGCCCAAAACCAAAATCCCCAGCGTCTCGATATTGAGAAACTTGTCCGCCGAGAGTTTGCTGCCGATGCCAAGTCCCAAAAAGATCGTCACCGAGTTGATCAGGGAATTCTGAATCGTGTCGGACAAACGGTCGATCACGCCGCACTCCTTCGCCAGATTTCCGAACATAAACATTCCGATCAGAGGCGCCGCCGAGGGAAGCAGCAGCATACAAATTCCAACCGTCAGCAGGGGCAGAAGGATTTTTTCCAATTTGGAGACATAGCGCATCTGCACCATTTTGATCTCTCTTTCGTCTTTGGTCGTCAGCAGTTTCATGATCGGCGGCTGGATGATCGGCACCAGCGCCATGTAGGAGTAGGCCGCGATCGCAATCGATCCGAGAAGACGCGGGGAGAGCTGGCTAGAGAGGAAAATTGCCGTGGGACCGTCCGCACCGCCGATAATTCCTATGGATGCCGCATCCCGCAGAGAGAAATTGATTCCCGGAATCAGATCGGAAAGAAACAGAGCTCCCAGCAGCGTCGTAAAGATCCCGAACTGCGCGGCACCGCCCAGTATGATGGTTTTCGGATTCGCCAGCATGGGACCGAAATCCGTCATCGCCCCCACGCCCATAAATATCAGTAGGGGAAAGATACCCGTCACAATTCCGACATCGTACACATAGTGCAGGATTCCTCCCGGTTCGGAGATTCCGGCCAGCGGAATGTTGGAGAGAATGGCACCGAAACCGATGGGAATCAGCAGCAGGGGTTCGAAACCGTGTCTGATGCCCAAAAACAGCAGCAGCAGGCCCACGCCGATCATCAGTATTCTACCCCATCCCTCCGTCCAGTCTTTGTTGCTCTGTCCGTCGATAAAGGCATACAGACCGGTCGTCCGGAACAGCAGATCCGTCAGTTCGGCAAGAGAAGGCAGCGATTTCGCCCGTGCGGCCGCAGGCTGATCGGCAATGATACCGGAAGATTGTATGATCCCCAACTGCTGTCCCTCGAGGCATGTCGCGAAAGCTCGCATGGAAAGCCTGGCGATGCGTCCGGAAACGCCCGCCCGGAGGACGATCTTAGTTCCGTCCTCCTTTTTCAGCGTGGCCAGGGCATCGCCGCCGTATACCAAATCGCCATCTTCAACTTCGACGCGCAATATCCTGGCATCGACCGGTGCAACGATGGAGATGTCGCGACTTTCGCCGAATGCGGGTATGGACGTTACAAGTGTCAAACACCATATGAAAACTGCAGTCGTATACCATTTCATGTCGTCTTTCCGTTTAACTGGAAATTTGCGAAAAGCGGAATCCCGATTTCTATCGGATGAAGAGAGCCGTCCGTTGTCGAAGAGCGCAGTTTTTCAGGCGATCGTCACCAGAGGTTCCGAAGCCTGTACGGTGTCTCCGCTATTTACGTGGATCGCTACGATTTTTCCGCTCTTCGGCGACTTCACTTCCGATTCCATCTTCATCGCCTCCATTACCAGTAACGGCTGCCCCTCGGATACCGCATTCCCCGTTTCCACCAGGACTTTGACGATATTGCCGGGAGTGGGAGCCTCGACTTCGGTTCCCTCGGCTGCCGCTTCAGACGGAGCGGCGGCGGCCGAAGGCGTTGCCCGAACGGCTCCCGTTCCGCTTGCTACCGATACGTCGTAGGCCTTGCCGTTTACCGTTATCGTGTAGTCCCGCAGACCGGAAGCGGGGGCCGGAGCCGCCTTCTTCGCCGTTTTGTCCGGCTCCTTCTCCGTTTTGTCCGTCTTCTTGCGAACGGATACCTGACCTTTGCCGAGAAGGAAATCCAGTCCCTTCTGTTCGCAACTGGCGATAATGAAAATGTTCTCGTCGTTGACGGGCAGACCGTTCTCCTCCAGAATCTTTGTCGCTTTAGGAATTCCCGGCTCCAAGATATCCAGCGGATCGTCCTTGAATACCGGCTTTCCCAGCTGTTCGGATGCTAGCTTGACGATTTCGGCATCCGGCTCCACCGGGGTTCTGCCGAAATAGCCCAGAACCATGTTGCCGTAGTTCGGATTGATCTTTTTCCATTTTCCGGCGGTCACGTTCAAGTAGGCCTGCTGAAAATAGAATTGGGATACGGGTGTCACCGACGTTCCGAATCCTCCGCGCCGCACCACTTCGGACATCTCTTTGATCACATCGGGATAGAGGTGCAGCGTGCCGGTATCTCGCATCATCATCGTGTTGGCGGTAAGGGCGCCGCCAGGCATAGGAGACAGGGTAATCGTGGGGGAGACCATTTTAGCTTCCGGCGGGAAAAAGTAGTCCTTCATTGCCGCTTCGAACTCCTCCTCTGCCTTCAGCACCTTTTCATAGTCGAGATCCAGCGTATATTCCGTACCCTTGAAGGCGTGCATCATCGAAAGGATATCCGCCTGGCAGGTTCCCGAACAAACGGGACTTTTTGCCAGGTCGATTCCCGTGGCGCCCCCTTCCACAGCCGCCAAATTCTGGGAGATGGCCATGCCGGCCGTATCGTGGGTGTGGAACCAAAGAATCGTGCCCTCCGGCACGATTCTTCTCGCTCCTTTGAATGTTTCGTAGACTTTACGGGGATTGGCGGTTCCCGAAGCATCCTTGAAGCAGATCGAATGAAACGGAATTTTCGCATCGAGAATCTGCTGCAACCGGTCGATATAGAATTCGGCCGTATGCGCGCCTTCGCATCCCGGCGGCAGATCCATCATCGCCACTACGACCTGGTGATTGAGACCGTGGTGCGTTATGCGCTCTCCGGAGTACTCCAGATTTCTCACGTCGTTCAAGGCATCGAAATTGCGGATGGTCGTCATTCCGTGCTTTTTGAACATCTTGGCATGCAGATCGATGATGTCCTTCGGCTGCTGATTCAAGGCAACCACGTTTATTCCCCTCGCCAAAGTCTGCAAATCCGCATCGGGGCCCGTTTCCTCTCTAAACCGATCCATCATGTCAAAAGCGGATTCGTTGCAGTAGAAGAAAAGACTTTGAAACCTTGCGCCTCCTCCCGCCTCCAAATGGGTGATCCCGGCTTCGGTACTCGCTTTGATGGCCGGAAGGAAATCGTCGGTCAAAACTCTGGCGCCGAATACCGATTGAAAACCGTCTCTAAACGACGTGTCCATAAATTTGATGACTTTTTTGCCCACTGTGTCTCCTATGCTTGAAGATTCCGAACGAAAGAAAACCTACGATCGATAGATCGGTAAAAAGTCTAAAGGCCGTCACGACGGCAACCAGTGCGGAGTCGACTGCGATTTGCGAAAAAACGCCCGGTCGACCTCAACGCCTGTCCTCCTCGTAAGCAGCGATGGCCGCAACGAACACGGCGATGGGAACATCTCCCTCGCCAAGCAGCCCAGCGCCCCTCGCACGTTGCGCCCGTTCCCGCTTCTCGGCATTGATGGCCTCCAATTCCCTGGCGGCTACATTCGCCGTCAGTTTCGAGACTAGGTGGACGAGCACAATCATAAGAAGCAAGAACAACAATACTGTTGCCATGCCGATCAACATCAGTTTCAGTCCCGCAAGTAGCATAGTGTGTCAGCCCTGTCGATAAATTGAAAACATTCGGCGAACGGCATCGACCATTGGAAATTCGCCTGCGTCGGTTTCGCTCGAATCAAGCGTCGGCCGGATATCGCCATGTAAGTATCGTCGTACGGATATCGACCTTGA
>CAZLTI010000151.1:0-7987 GCA_964562335.1 uncultured Pseudomonadota bacterium
ATTGGATTCCCGTTCTTTGCTCAGAGTATCGCAAATTCAGTGCGGGAATGACAACCCGCGCAATTTTCGATTTTTTACCGGTTCATCTTATCTATCTTTTCATTGGACCGAACCTGACCGGATCGATGACGAAAATGGTCTTTCGTCTGTACTTGTAGAGCTCCAGGTAGGATTCCAGGGAGATTCCGGGCGGATACCGTTTGATTTGGCAGTAGTTCAGAATGCGGCAGTTCTCCTCGTCGGTTCGGATGCGCAAAACGATATTGTCGGTGAATATCCCGCAGAAAGACTTGTCCTTCAGTTTGACGACAAAAATGCTTCCTCTGTGGGAAAAATGCACCAGGGAAGACTTCAGGTAGCATCCCAAATGGATCAGGACTCCGTTCAGCTTTCCGTTTTTGCTTTCGAATTTCCATTTTTCGGCATCGGATGCCGAAGGGGAAATCCAGATTCGATCGAAAGGAATGCAACGCTCGACATCCCTTTGAAAAAGGCCGAAGTGAAATCTCCTCTCTTTGAAGACATAGATCGAATCGCTCATATTTCCAAACCGAAATAGAGAATAGGGATTGACACGGAGTCCCGTTCCGCCAATCCGAACGATTCTGAAACGGCGCCGGGGAGATGTCAAATCGATTGTTGGACATCCGCACCAAACGAACGGCGAATCCAACCGCAAAATGAGCAGAAACCTAATAAAGGCCGCTCTCTTCACCTTGGCGGCGATGTCTATCCTTTACTATATCGAAAAAACCACCGATTGGGTCGGTCCCTGGTCCATCCTGGCCGTTTTTCTCGCCTCCTGGTCTCTTTTTGCACTGCTTGCGAAAAAGGGACGCTCCGTCTACTGGTCGAACGTTGTCGATTTGAATCGCTACCGCAGAAATAAAAGGGAGAGGGAGAGGCGGGAGCGGCTGAACGCGCCGGAAAACCGAAGGACCACTATCTACGCAGGCTGCGAACGGACCAAGATCGAGCTGATGGGATCCCTTCTCGCTTCCGAGGGCATAGAGTGTTTTCTGCACAATCGACACTCGGCTTCCGTCCTTCCCTTTATCGAAGGCATCGATCTGGAGTTGCAGGTTTTGGAGCGCGACAGGGACAGGGCGTTTCAAATCATGAAAGAGCAGGGTCTGATTGCGGACGATCGGGATTGATTCCGCCTGCCGAGCGCAGCGGGACGGCTCCGAAGTCGGGCTACGGACGGTACGCAATCCATTTTTCCGGACGGTTATGAAAAAGATCACAGTAAGAACCCATCAAAGGGAAGAGCTTGTCGACATTACGGATCGGGTCGGACGGATTGTGGCCGACAGCGGAATCCAAAACGGATTGATCAATATATACGCCCAGGGGGCAACATCCGCCATAATGATTCAGGAAAACTGGGACGACAGCGTGCAGGCGGACGTGATCGGTTTCTTGAGAAAAATCATCCCTCGGGGAATTTGGCTGCACGATCGGCAGGATGGAAACGGAGACTCCCATCTGAAGGCGGGTCTTGTGGGTCCCAGCGAGACGGTGCCGGTTATCGACGGCAAATTGGGACTCTCCCGCTGGCAGAATATCTTCCTCTGCGAGTTCGATGGCCCCAGACAGTCTCGCTCGATTGCCTGTACCCTAACGGAGGCTTTTTAACCGCGCTTTCTATAACCACGGCAGAAGGTTGCCGAACTCGCATCCGATCGTGATCCGGCAGACGAAACCCGGCCCTCCTGGAATGGAAGCAACGTTTCGTATAGAAGAGCGAAACGCGCTCGTCCGTTTCCAGCCATTTGCTGATCACGATCTCGGCATTTTCGAACCGCAGCAGGTTTTTTCCGCCTGCGCGGCCCTGCCAGACGACCATCGCTTCCGACAAACGGATCCGGTTCGGGGAGCGGACCGGCCAGATACTCCTCTTTTGTCGGAACTCCTTTTTGAATCCCGTTTTTCGTAGCGTAGATCAGCCTTCTGCCGCCCGATTTCAACGCCCTATTGTAGGGCGGAGAGAGGGTTTTGATTTCGTCCATCTCCCTTAGTGCCGCCTCCAAAACCGACGGAGTCGTCATGTCTTGCGATTGCTGTTGACGGGGCGACGGCGTCCCACTATCTATAGGAACCTCCAAAAAACATACAGGAGCACCATGGCAGAAAACGACGAAAGTACCGCGCCCGACAACTTCATCCGCAAAATCGTCGAAAACGACATCCGCAATGGAAAGAACGGCGGGCGGGTGGTCACGCGCTTTCCCCCCGAACCCAACGGCTATCTGCATATCGGCCATGCCAAGGCGATCTGCCTCAACTTCGGCATCGCCGGCAGATACGACGGCAAAACCTATCTGCGGTTCGACGACACCAATCCCAGCAGGGAGAGCGCCGAATATGCGGAATCGATCAAAGAGGCCGTCCGCTGGTTGGGATTCGACTGGGGGGAGCGGCTGCGGCATGCGTCCGACTATTTCGACCGGCTGTATGCGTTTGCCGTCGAATTGATCGAAAGGGGAGACGCCTATGTGTGCAGCTTGACTCCCGCAGAAATCAAACGACAGCGCGGAACGTTGACCCTGCCGGGAACGGACAGTCCCTATCGCGATCGCTCCGTCGCGGAAAATCTCGATCTTTTTCGCAGGATGAAGGAGGGCGCCTTCGCAAACGGGACGCACGTGCTGCGCGCGAAAATCGACATGGACTCTCCCAACATGACCATGCGGGATCCCGTGCTCTATCGAATTTTAAAGGTGCCGCATCACAGAACCGGCGATAAATGGTGCATCTATCCCCTCTACGACTTTGCCCACTGCCTGTCCGACGCCATCGAGGGGGTGACCCACTCCCTCTGCTCTTTGGAGTTTGCCGACAACCGGGCGCTTTACGAATGGGTGCTGAATCGCCTGGATGTTTCCTGTTTTCCCCGGCAGATCGAGTTTTCGCGACTGGCCTTGAACTTTACCGTGACCAGCAAAAGGAAACTGAACGAGCTGGTGGAGGGCGGGCATGTCGACGGATGGGACGATCCCCGCATGCCCACCTTGATGGGAATGCGAAGGCGCGGCTACACTCCGGCGGCAATTCGGCTCTTCTGCGATCGCATCGGCGTCACCAAAAAGGAGAACTACATCGAAATGAGTGCGCTGGAAACCTGCTTGAGAGAGGATTTGAACAAAAAGGCCCGGCGCGTCATGGCCGTTCTCCGTCCCTTGAAAATGGTCATTGAAAACTATGCCGAAGGCGAGGTGGAAGAGCTGGAGGCCCCCCTTTTCCCCGAAAACCGGGAGGCGGGCTCGCGAACCCTGCCCTTTTCCAGGGAGATCTATATCGAACGGGAGGATTTTATGGAGGATCCTCCCAAGAAGTACTTTCGGCTGCGACCGGGGGGCGAGGTGAGACTGCGCTACGCCTATATCGTAAAATGCGAAGAGGTCGTGAGAGATCCGCAGAGCGGAGAGGTGACGGAACTGCGCTGCAGCTACGATCCGGATACCAAAAGCGGTACCGGAACCTCGACAAAGAGAGTCAAGGGTACGATTCATTGGGTGTCTGCCGCGCATGCGATATCGGCAGAGGTGCGTCTCTACGACCGGCTTTTCCTCAAGGCAAACCCGGCGGAAAGCAGGGAGGGAGCCGATTTTACGGCACATCTCAACCCCCGCTCGAAGAGCAGGCTAGCAGACTGCCGCCTGGAACCCTATTTGCGGGATGCTCGGGCGGAAGAGACCTTTCAGTTCGAACGGCAGGGATATTTCTGCGTCGATTCGGCAGAGGCCGCCAAAGGGCTTTTGGTATTCAACCGCTCCGTTACGTTGCGGGACTCCTGGGCCAAAATAGAAAAGTCGGAACGAAGGGAGAGGGCGAAGCGGTTCGTTTGACGCCTTTCTGAGATTTCTCTACTTGGTTCCGAAAATTTTGTCTCCGGCGTCGCCGAGACCGGGCAGAATGTATCCGATATCGTTCAATTTTTCGTCGACGGCCGCGACATAGACATCCACATCGGGATGCGTCCTTTCGATCCGCTCGATCCCCTCGGGCGAGGCAACGATAAAGAGTCCTCTGATTTGGCGGCAGCCCGCTCTCTTCAACAGTTCGATCGTTCCCTCCAGAGTTCCGCCGGTGGCGAGCATGGGATCGAGTATCAGGGCCATCCGCTCCTCGATGTTGCTGGCGATCTTTTCGTAGTACTTCACGGGCTCCAGAGTCTCTTCGTTGCGGTAGAATCCCACAACGCTCACCTTTGCCGACGGGATCATATTCAGCACCCCGTCCATCATTCCCAATCCCGCCCTTAAAATGGGCACGATGGTGATCTTTTTTCCCTTGATCGATTCGACCGTTATTCTGGACGCCCATCCCATTATCGTCCTCGTTTCGGTCTCCAGATCTTTGGTGGCCTCGTAGGTCAACAGGCGGGCAACCTCCGACGATAAAGCTCGAAAATCCTTGGTCGAGCACTCCTTTTTCCTCATCAAACCGACTTTGTGCTTTACTAAGGGGTGATCAATCACATAAAAAGCCATGTCTTCCTCGAAAGTAGGTTGTAGCCGTACCCCTTGCGTCCGGGAGGGAATCGCACTCTTCCACAATACTTGGAATTAAAAAAATGAACGAAAAGAAGTATCTGATCGGCAATGTGAACCTGATGAACATCAGGAACGTCAACGAAGTGAAAGTAGTGGAAACGATGAAACGACTGCTGCCCGACCATCCGAAATTCGACAGCTGCATGTTGTGCATCCAGGACGTCTATGCGTTGAGCCTAAACAAAATTGCACCCAAATACGTTCAAGAAGGAACCGTGATACTGAGAAAAAAGGACGAGAGGGCGCTGATCGAAGGTGCCGTCCGGTCGGCTATCGATATGGTAACGGAGAAACCGAACCATCCCTAGACGGAAACGGAGGCGGGCAGGACGTAGGCTGCTCAAACGATATCGCCGCCACCTCCGCCGCTGACGATGACTTTTCCCTCCTCTTCCAGCTTTCTGGCAGTTTTGACCACCTTTTGCTGCGCGATATCCACATCGGCCACCCGCACCGGCCCCAAAGATTCGAGATCGTCCCGCACCATATCGGAAGCTCTTTCCGACATGTTGCCGAAGATATGCTCCTTGACCGCATCGGAAGCCGTTTTCAGGGCAAGAACCAATTCTTGTTGGGGAATTTCCTTTAGAATTGCCTGCATGCCGTTCGAATCGACCATAACCAGATCTTCGAACGTGAACATCAATTCCCGAATCTGTTCCGCCAGATCCGGATTGGCCTCCTCGATGGTCGCCAAAATTCTGCTTTCCGTCGATTTGTCCATGGTGTTGAGCATTTCGGCAACGGATTCGACTCCTCCGACTTTCGCCGAGGATGCGGCTCCGGTGGCCTTCAGCTCTTTTGCCAGCACCTCTTCGATCTCCTTGATCACCCCCGGTGGAATCGCTTCGAGCACCGCCATTCTGTAGGTCACATCCGGCTGAATGTTTTCGGGAAGCTCCTTCAGCACGGCAGCCGTCTGTTCGGGATCCTCCAGGTGCGCCAAAATCAGGGCGATCGTCTGCGGATGCTCGTTGACGATGAATCCGGCGATCATTTTGGGCTCCAGCCACTTCAGGGAGTCCAGCGATCCTTCGTCCGCCGAGGATTTCAAATTGTCGACCAGATCCTTGGCCTTGTCGTCCCCCAACGCCTTGGTCAGCGCATTCTTGACGAAATCGCCGCTGGCATTGATGGTAACTCCCTGGTCCTGCATGGCCGCCTTGCGGTAGAACTCCTCCAAAACGCTGTCCAACTCCTCCGGCGCAACGTCCGTAAAACGTGCCATATAGTATCCGACCTGCTGGATTTCGCGATCTTCGAGATTCTTCAAAATCTCGGAGGCTCCCTCTTCTCCCAGCGCCAGCAATAGAATGGCCGCTTTTTTCGGCCCCGTAAGCTTTCCTACGCTCAATTTTCCACCTCGGACAGATTTTGGCGGTCCTGCATGGGCCGCATTTTCAACCGAAACCTCTTGCGGATTCGATCGCATCGGTCGCAGAGTCGGCGTCCGGTCGCATTGTCGGACCAAGATACCTTTTTTCGCACGACAGTGCGGCACCTCTTTCGGTTGCGGATTTCTAGGCGGTAGTATTCAAAACCAATACCGTAAATCCTCCTATTTTCCTTAAGGAACCTCCGAAAAACCCGATATTCGACCCTGTCGCAGCCCATTCGGGAGTATCGTTCCGGCGAAGCAGGCGCCGACATTGAGTCGGAACCGAACTGCCGAACGGACGAAACGATTCCTCGAATACTTTTCGGAGGTTCCCTAAAGCTATCCGTTCGTGCTGTTTTCAACCGGCTAGGGCTTTGCCATCTGTAGGGGGAGGTTGGCGGGCGGCAATAAGTTCCGGTGCTACGGCTCCTTTTTGCCGAGTGCCGGTCCCGGCAGGATTCGAACCTATCCTCGTCCGGCTTCCGGCCATCAAGAGTAAACGCGACGCTAGATCGTATCGGACTCCGGAGATTTTTCGCCACGCCGCGACTCCGCCCGATACTCTCCGCCATTCTCTCGATCCGGCCCGCCTTCCCATCGGCCGGTTCGACGATTCGAGTGCACCGGTTTTCATACGTGCCCTATGTGCGGTATCGGAATTTCGCTCTATTTCCTTGAGGAACCTCCGAGAAATAGGATAGTTTGTTCACCGAGCAATTACTACAAGCCCGCCCCCATGCGCACGCTAGGCGAAATCAAAACGGATATTTTCCCCATTGGACGGGAAACCGAAGCTCTGCTTGAAAAAACTGCGGACCTGTCTGCCGAAGACAGGGAGGAGAAACAGTGGCCAACTCGGAGATCGTTATCTACCAGGCTTCCAATGGAGCCGTTAAACTCGACGTGCGGCTTGAGGAAGAAACGGTTTGGCTAAATCAACAGCAGATGGCCGAGCTTTTCCAGGTAAAACCCCAAAACATCACTATGCACCTAAAAAACATCTATTCAGAGGAGGAGTTGCAGGTAGAGGCAACTTGTAAGGAATTCTTACAAGTTCAAACCGAGGGTCAAAGAGAAGTCGAGCGAAAGCGCAAATTTTACAACCTGGATGCCATTATCTCAGTTGGGTATCGTATTCAATCTCAAGTGGCCACCCATTTCCGCATCTGGGCGACTCAACGACTGAAAGAATACATCCTCAAAGGTTTTGCGCTGAACGACGACCGTTTCAAAAGTGGTAGCTCTATGCTCTATTTTGAGGAGTTGCAGGAGCGCATTCGTGAGATCAGACTTTCGGAACGCTTCTTCTACCAAAAGATCAAGGATATTTATACTACCAGCATCGACTACAACCCAAAAGACGAAAAAACCATTCAATTTTTCAAGATAGTGCAAAACAAACTCCTCTGGGCAATCAGTCGGCAAACTGCGGCGGAGCTGGTCTATAGGCGGGTGGATGCCTCGTTGCCGTTGGTGGGTATGCAATCTTTCGACAAGCAGAGCAAGCTTTCTGTTAAAAAATCCGATGTCGGCATTGCTAAAAATTATCTGAACGAAGAGGAAATAAAACTATTGGGACTATTGGTGGAACAATACCTTGCCTTTGCCGAAACGATGGCACAGCAGCACACCCCAATGTATATGAAAGACTGGATCCAACGGTTGGACGCCATTATCCGACTGAACGGTAGAGAATTGCTGAATCATGCCGGCAAAATCAGTCGAAAGATGGCAAAAGAGCGTGCGTATCTGCAATACGATAGGTATAAAGAGCAGCAACAGCAGTTGGAAAAAGAGCAAAGCTTAAAAGAACTGGAACAGGATATTGAGAAAATCGCGCCACCCAAGAAGGCCGACCAATAAAAGCCTATCCACAATATAAGGATTCTGGAGTGCCTTGGCTGGGGAATATTCCAGGACATTGGCATTTTCGTTTGCGAAGATGCCATCTTGGGGAAAAATGACATTGTTATAGAGGACGAAGCGGTAAAAAGCCCCAGAACCGTCATTCCCGCGAAGGCGGGAATCTGTAGTCAACTGGTTTTATTAG
>CAZLTI010000152.1:0-4314 GCA_964562335.1 uncultured Pseudomonadota bacterium
CAGCGTCTCCATCGTTGCCACGGCATATAACGGTGTGCCCATGAATACGATGTTAGCCACACTGTTGCTCCGCTTTGTCGGAAATTGTCTCCTGCCGGAACCTGCCCAACATTTCAAGCGCCTCCTCAGGTGCCCTGATTCGATATAGATCCTCCCAAGGATTTCCATTCGGACTTTTCACAATCCGGCACGTTCCGACATACTTTTTGCGTTCCATATATTTCAGCTCGGATTCCAGTTTTTGCAAAATCCGATATCGATTGGCCGCCGCCACGTTGAATGCCCCCCCTTCGACGATTTCCGATGCGCTCTTTTCCAGAACGCCTCTATTTCGCAGGGTGTCGTTCAGCCAACTTCCGTACAGATAGGAGGAGAGTCCCGGCAAAAGCGCATGCCTATGGCTGCTTTCCTGAAAAAGGCGGCGGGGAATCAGCCGAAGATGAATGCCCAGCCGGTAGGGATTTTTCCGGTTCGGAAAAAACAGCGGATCCAGCAGCAACTTCTTTATTTCGAAACTGCCGACGGAACTCCACTGCTGCATCCCTATTTGAGCGATAAAAGGGGTCGTAATTTTACGGGTCTCCTTCCCATTGTTCCAGCAGCGGATCACGCGAAGGCCGCCCAGCATCTCGAAAACCCGCTCGAAAAGCCCTCTTTGCCTTTTCGAGCATTCGCCCTTTTTCGTGATGCGGGCGACAAGGCGAAAATGCTCGGCCACGTCGAATTCGCAGATATGCCGAGACTGCTTCTCCACAATTTGTCTAAGTATTCCGATCAGGTGCTTGACACCCTCGTGAGAAAAGCGTTTTTGCACCGTTTTTTGCAGAGACAGAAGCGTTTCCCCGACCGTCTCCGGAATAAGCGTTGCCCGATCCATCTCCTTTGAGGAATCGGCATGAATTAGCTGGACTTCGTCGGGAGTTCGGCTCGGCATTATGCTCCCCAAAGAGAGGGGAGCCGGGGGCGATTTTACGGTATCCGGCGGGATGCTGCTCCGGCCCGATTCCAATACCGGATTCGTTATTAGCGCCTTCTTCAGCAGTTCGATTTCCAAGCGATGTAGAGCGGCAGTCAAGCGCGAAAGCAAAAACGGGATGCGGCAGTAGGGATTTTCCGGCAGCCAAAATGGACTGCTCGTCGTGCTAATGCCGTCTGCCTTTTTCCAGACAATTTTTGGGAATTGCTTTTTGATAAACAGCAGATCCAGATTGACCGGAGGCGACTCCTCATCCTGCTCCAGGAAAAACAGATTGATCATCTGCAGCAGCAGTCCGACCTCGGAATTCGGATGGGACAGCATCTCTTCGCGAGCTTTTGGCTGCAACGAAAAAAGATATTGCACTATCGGCGGTTCGATCCGCACCCACTTTTCTTCGATCTTTAGGGGAGAGTCGAGTATCCGGGCGACTTTTGGTCGAAGCGGACAATTTGCCAATTCGTCGAACAGGAAGCGTGCAATATCTTTGGCACGCAGCCATTTGGCAAGTAGAAAGCGAAACTGCGCGGTTTTGGTCTGTGCGTTGGGGTAGGTCAGATAAAGCCGGTCGACTTCCCTGTCGATAGCCGCAAGCGTTTTTTCCAGATCGCCCGCGTAACGGGCATGCATATGCAGACTGGCGTTTAACGACTCTCGCAAAGCAATGGAAAATTCGTATCTTTCCGGAGAGCCTTGGGGACTGAAACGAATGCCATAAAATTTGAGCATTGCAAAAGGGTCTGTTTACCCATTCGGCGGTATGGTTCCGACCTTATGCCGACGCGCAAATTCACGCGAACCATACTCCCGAATAGGTTGCGGCACGGTAGTATATTGGGATTTTTCGAGGTTCCTTTAGACGAGAATCTAAACGACCGGAAGCGTTCGTGTCAAAGCAAATTGCACTACCGACTACGGGAGGCTCTTTTGCGGGATTTCGGGAGGAAGGAGAATCGGTTCTCCCCCCTTCCGTCAACTGGAATTGTGATTCTCTTGAAGATCGGACTCTTTCTCGGATTGCAGATTTTTGAGCCGAACCATTTTCATCTCTTCAAGTTTTGATATGATATGCGGTTTTACGATATTGTCACGCCGGACAAAGGCATCGGTTCGTTTCACCTGATGCTCCACCAGGCATTGGGTAGCCTGTGCCAGCTTCCCGACAATTTTGTGATGCAGCCCGCTTTCGTGCATCGGGTTCGGGTTGTTGTCGGGCAGTCTTTTGGGAAACAGATTCTCCAACCATTCGTCAATCGACAGCTCCTCGTCCGGAACGTACTCGAATTCGAGAATGCCGGTAAAGGCGCAGATCAGGGACTCTATCATAATGCGCGGAGTCGCCCAAAGCAAATGGTCGGCACCGGAAAGTCTCTTCTCGTTGCGAAGGCACGTTTGCCGCATCTCCTCAAAGACGCTCAAACAGGAGAATATGATGGTGTTTTTTCTTTCCGCCTCGATTCGTTTTTG
This sequence comes from uncultured Pseudomonadota bacterium, assembly GCA_964562335.1. GTDB lineage: Bacteria > SAR324 > SAR324 > XYD2-FULL-50-16 > XYD2-FULL-50-16 > CAZJUM01. The sequence continues at coordinate 2,444 of CAZLTI010000152.1, forward strand.
CAAAAAGCGGTTTTCGGGCGCCTTTTTTCTGTTCTTGTATTGAAACTGCCAGTAGTTATCGACATCTATCAGCGTCTTGTTACAGGACATGTACAGCTGTGCAAGCAGAAGTTCGATTTCCAGTATTTTCGTATGTAGATCCGTAGGACTTTCATTAAGGTCTTCGGCTGTGGATTCGAGCGCAATACAGGGTTCGCCATTCGAAAAACAGTCCTCCGCCCCGAACTTCTTATCTTTGTAGTTCACCCACCAGCCGTAAAATTCTCTGGTAATGTCTCTCACAATGGCAACTTGCCAAGCCAGAATTTCATCTTTAAGATCGAACTCTTGGCGGTGGTTCAGGCAGTTGATCGCCTTATGCAGGATTTTCTCGAAGTCCTCCTTGCTCTTCAGTACATATTCGCCGTTGTCTTCATAGCCGATATGTCTGTACAAACGGAGAAATAGAGAGCTTGTCAGATAGGATTCCTGTCCAGCTTCATTCTCGATTTCGTTGCGGACGCTTTCTAAAAACTCGTGCATATGTTTCCTTGGTGTATGAGGTTCGGACGGCGACAGTACTATGGAGAAAACAGCCTTTCCATATGTGTGGCGGTATCCGTAAAGGATATACAAGTTTCAAACCAAAACCAAAGCAAGCCCCTTCATCGGAAAAATCATGACTCAAAACCGCGTACGTTTCGCTCCAAGTCCGACGGGATATCTGCACGTCGGCGGACTTAGGACGGCTCTATTGAACTATCTGTTTGCATCGAATTCTCTTGGGAGGGTCGTTTTACGGATCGAAGACACGGATCGAAAACGCAAAGTGGAGGGCGCGGTGGAAAACCTGCAGGGCTCTTTGCGCTGGTCCGGCATTGAATTTGACGAAGGACCCGGCATTGGGGGGGGCTATGGCCCATACGTGCAGTCGGAGCGATTGGATATCTACCGGAAACACGCGGATCGACTGCTTGCGCAGGAATGTGCCTACCGCTGTTTTTGCACGGCAGAGAAATTGGCAAACATCAGAGGGGAACAGCAGAAACAAAACAGAACGACCTCCTACAACGGACTCTGTCGCATGCTTTCTCAAAAAGAGATAGAGGAAAACTTGAAGCGGAATCTCTCCCATACCATTCGTCTTAAAATCCCTTCCGACCGATCCGAATACCGCATTCGGGATATAATTCACGGAGAGGTGAGAATCTCCTCCCATCAAATCGACGATCAGATTCTCGTCAAATCGGACGGGTATCCGACATATCATCTGGCAAACGTCGTCGACGATCACCTCATGAGAATCACCCATGTTATCCGGGGCGAAGAATGGCTGCCCTCCACTCCGAAACATGTGCAGCTGTACGAGTATTTCGGTTGGGAAATACCGCAGTTCGCGCATTTGCCGCTGCTTTTGAATCCCGACCGCAGCAAGTTAAGTAAAAGGCAGGGAGATGTCGCCGCAGAGGACTATCGAAGCAACGGCTTTCTGCCGGAGGCTTTGATCAACTATTTGGGACTGCTTGGCTTGCGCACTCGACAGAATCGGGAAATATACTCCATGGCCGAGCTGGTCGAAAACTTCTCGCTGGACGGCATCGGGAAGGCAGGCGCCATATTCGATATCGAAAAGCTGAAATGGATGAACCAGCAATATATAAAGCAAAAAACGCCCGAAGAGCTGTATCGTTTGGTACTTCCCCATCTGCCGAATTCTGCCCGGGAAATCGACGAATCGACCATGGTAAGGATTCTTGAAGTGATCAAGGACAGCATGGTCCTTTTGACCGATGCGGCCGACAAACTTCCGCTCTTTATTTGCGAAAATCCCAAACTGCTCGATTCGGAGTTGCTGGCACGGGTCGGATCGGATTCCGCCCAAAAGGTCCTAA
>CAZLTI010000152.1:4324-7892 GCA_964562335.1 uncultured Pseudomonadota bacterium
TTTATTGCCGAAGCGGATCGGGAGGAGGAGCTGGACAGCCGAAACTTCGGCAAAATCATGCGGCGGGTGCAAAAAGAAACGGGGATCAAAGGAAAGGAACTCTACGGACCGATGAGGATAGCCATCACTTTGATGGAGCAGGGACCGGATCTCTCCTCGGTAGTGGAGATATTCGGCAGGGAAAAATGCCTTCGTTTGGTCCGCAATGTGACGATCAAAACGTAGAAGCCTTGGAAAAACGTCGACAAAACAACCCAATCGGACAGACGGCCGATCGATTGAGGATTCACTAGGGCGACTAGGAATAGATGTCTCTTTCCATCCTTTTTCGGATTGCGATCGCCCGTTTCAGGGCCTCCTCTTCGCCCCATTTTCTGACGGATACGGAGGTCTTTTTGGATCCCCTTCCCGCCAAAGGGGTACAGGTCACTTCGTAGACATCTTCCGTATAGCATTTGCCGCGCTTGATATACTTTTTCAGCTTGCGACAGACGCCAATCGTGCCGGATCTGTTTCGTGGGTTGCGCATGACGACGACCCGGTTTGTTCTCGGCTTGCCCAACTCCCTCTCTTTTTGGTCCCTCCAATAGATCGCCTCGTCCAATGCGACTTCCCGTCCGTCCCACAAGTTGTCGCTAAACAGTTTGGAATAGGATCTTCCTTTGAAGTACACCCGCGCATTCCATCCATGCGTGTCTTTGGTATCGATGCGGCTGATTCCTTTGAAATGCTCTTTTCCGCCCTTCCCGGCACCTTTCCTGGCCATACTTTCCCCAAATTGGTAACTGTAGAATTTCTTGCGAAAAAATGTCAATCGCCCGCCCGTATCGGCTATTCGTCCAGCGACGGAAACTTCGCATCCGCTGTTTGTTTTAGCGAAGAAGCTCGATCATAAAAACCGTGCCGATACCAACCAGGATTCCGCCTGCAAATGGCGCATTGGAGAATCTGCCGGAACTGCCGTTGGCCTTCCGAATGCCGAAAACCCACGTTGCGATCGCTCCTGCCAGCAGTAGAACAATTCCGGAAAGAACCACGCCTAAAGGAAAAAACATAGGCGCTTCCCCCTTTGCCGAAGTTCCGATCATTACTCCGTTGAGCAGTCCGAACATCATCACGGCTACGACATCCCATGCCGCGTTTAACCCTAAAGAACGGGCGACGAACAGACCGAGCAGAACGATTTCTCCCGCCACGACGGGTCTTAGGTCGAAGCTAACCTCCATCGACATTCCCATCAGGCAGCTCACCCCCAAGGAGAGCAAAAACAGGAGCGACAATTTGGCACTTCTGGCCTTGTCGGTTTGGTTTGCCCAGATGCCCAATCCCACCACACCGACCAGATGATGGATCGATTCAAAACCGGTCGTGCGTTCGAATCCGAAAACTACATCCTCCAGACCTGCCGCCAATAGGGTATCGAAACAGCCGAATAAAACAAATATTGCGAAAAAGCCGTACCGAGTCGAGTTCATTCTCTTTCTCCCAAGGTTTTTCCGTTGGTGTCTTTAAATTTTGTATGCGGCATTTCTACACCAAACGAAGAAAAATTTCCATCAATTCCTGATGCGCTCCGGGAACTTTCGGCAGACGTTACTACGGCGGGGTTATTTTTTCTTGCGCTTGTGAATAACTCCATATCCATCTACCATCCGGCTGATGAAACTTTTTTTTGATCGAGTTTGCAGCCAAGGAAGGAGTGCAGGCGGTACATAATCAAAAAATCCTCGGAGTGTCCCCCAGTATCGATCATGAAACCGGAAAACGCCATTTTCCTATTTCTCCCGCTGATTTTCCTACTGCTTTTGCCTTTGTCGCCTTTCGCCGAAGCCGCCAAATACGAGACAGGCGAATTTCGGCAGTTCACTTACGGCGAGCGGCAAAAAATGAGGGTGGGATTCGCCGGAGGCAGAATTCGGGTTCAACTGCGGCCACGCAAAGGAGACGGCCTATACCGCTTTGCCAGTTGGACCATGCGCGACTGGAAAAACGACTTCAAAAAAATCGCACAATACAAAGGGGGCAGGCCTTTGCGCGTAGGAAGGTACGTTACGTTTCCCTTTCGCGTATTGAATTCCAGAATTCAGGGCATAGCGCTACAGGCCCTCTTTTCAAACGACAGCAGAGAAGAAGCGGGCTGGATGCATCGCGTAACGTATCGTGGGGAAACGGTCAGTTTGATAGCCGGCATATTTGCCAAAACGGGAATCGGGCCTTCCCGGCTAATAGCCTATAACGGACTGCCCAACCAAGGGAGAAGTCTCAAAATAGGCGACGAGATCGTCATCCCGTGGAAATGGATCAAAACGGAACTCAACCTGCGAAAGTTCGATGTCAAGCCCCCCCTGTTCGTAAAAAAGGGGAAAATCGAAGAGCCCTACGCCTATTACCGACTGCAAAAGGGGGAAAGCGTCTATTCGGCCGTGATCGTCAGATTTACCGAAAGAACGCTGGCCGACGATGTCAACGAGCTGGCAAGATCCCTCATGCGACTCAACCGCATCAAAAACGCCCGTCTGATTCGGGCGGGGGCCGTATTGAAAATTCCCATCGAATGGATTGGCGAAGAGTACCGAATCCAGTCGATCGTGCACTCGGAATCCGAAGTAGGAAAATCTCCGCCCAAAACTCCCAAGACAACGCAACCGAAGTCCGCCAAAAAGCCCGGCAGGGTTCATATTATTTTAGATGCAGGTCACGGGGGCCGGGATCCCGGAGCAACCTTTTCCATATCGGGACGCAAAAAGGTCTTCGAGGACGAGACGGTATACGACATATGCCTCCGCCTTACGGAAATACTGGAAAAGGAGGACTTCCACGTTCATCCGACACTGAACGATCCCGATCAAAAAAAACCGAAAGTGCGGCTGGCTACCGAAAAGGACGAGGACGAAACTCTGCTGGTTCACCCCCCCTACCGGATCCGCAGCGCAAAAGTCGGCGTAAACATGCGCATTTTTCTAATAAATTCAATCTACCGAAAGCTAAGAGTCAAGGACGGAATTCCACCGTCCGACATTGCATTGATCAGTGTTCACGGCGACGCACTTCACAAATCGCTGAGGGGGGCCACGGTCTACTATCCGGATCACCGTCTACGAGTTTCCGAATTTCGTCTCGGACATAAAATATATAGGCGGCGTAAGGAGTATCAAAGGAGAATCGAGTTTCCCGCCTGGAGCAATCGGATGTCCGCCAAGCTCAGTAGAAACTTCGGCAACACCATCATAGAGACATTCAAAAGAGAGGGTCTGGAGGTGCATCGCTCTTTTGCGGTGCGCGGCTACCACTACAGACGGGGAGTCCGCACCTTGCCCGGAGTGCTGCGATACAGCAAAATTCCCATATCCATTTTGCTGGAGGTGGGCAATCTGAACAATCCGCAGGACCGAAAGAAGCTGTTGCAGGCGGACTACCGGAAGAAAATAGCGCTGACGCTGGCCCGTTCCATCAAACGGCATTTCAGAAATAACCGCCGGATTTGATTTGGTGCGACGGATTGTCAAGATTGACGAAGCGGTAAAAAGTCCCAGAACCGTCATTCCCGCGAAGGCGGGAATCTATAGTC
>CAZLTI010000153.1:0-7794 GCA_964562335.1 uncultured Pseudomonadota bacterium
GACAGTTCGTGCAATTTTCGACTTTTTACCGGTTCATCATAGTTGATTTTGTGAAATAATTTAAATATTCAAAAAACAGGGATAAAATAAATCTTTAACTATAATAACTAGCTGATTATATAAAATCATATTAATAAAATCAATATATTAACATGGTCCGACCCTAATGTGTCCGCTTACCGTATCCAAGGCCAATCGTAAGATGATACTTCCACTGGAGCCAAATAGCTTTCCCCAAACGACAATGGGACCCTTTTGAGCATTAAACGAGAAGTTCACAGGACTATCGCCGTGTCTTCAGGAATTTCTCCCGTATAGACCACTGCAGATCGCTTAAGACGGAAATTGACCGCTTTACGATAGACCTCATCTCGATCCTTACTGTGATAAAGCACCTTGCCCCCTAAGACTTCCAAAATGTCATTTGTTTGCGGGTCTTCAAGCAGTACCCACTCCGAATCGAATTGAGATTCAATATCTTTGATCGTCATGGCTTGTGCTGCCACTATAATCTCTTTTTCAACCGGCCCTTCGGATGATCTCCCTTCTCCAGGCCAGTCCGAGCCAATCACATAAGTTTTGCGTTCGTGCCCGCTCTTGTCGGAAAAGGCAGTGGAATTTAGCTTGATCTCACCGACGGAAAGTTCCGGATTATTTTGCAAAGGGTCCTCCGACCATTTTGTACGGAATATAGGGGTTATGGCGATCACGGCGGATTGAGAGGAGGAATTTAAATACTCCTTAAAAGGTTGATAACTGGATATCCGCTTCGCTTCGGTAAAGGCTTCGCTTACATATTGATCTCCGACCAACTCTATATCCCCGATCGTAAGCACTATTCGTATCCGAATCGACAGACCCTGCCCATGCTTCCGGTTCCGTTCGTGCAATTCATCCCGGAGGTTAAACGCGTATCTCAGAGCCACTTGCGGCGACAATGCATCGGACCAAAAATAAAAGCCGCCGCCCGTGCCGTGTCGCTGCCATTTGTCCCAGGCTTTGCCATAGGGCATAAAAAACTGTGCCGCCGAATCGACAACTTTTTGTTGCTGAACAAGGATAGACCGCTGCTCTTCTTTCCCCCGCTGGCCGAATCCCTGGATGTCGAAGTGCATGATGGGAATATGTTTTAGGTCCTTCATACCGTCCGCTCCCCGCTAGGCGATAGCGTTTGCTTTGCAACCATTTCGATTTGTCGAATCGCACGAGCCGAAGTTCTATGTTTACTTATGTTCGATTCTTCGAGAGTGGCTTTTTTAAGCGAGAAATGCAAGATAAATCGCCAGGTCCTGGAGAGGGCGCCGATCAAATGCATAGGCTACTTAGAGCCTGTTCCAGGTCGGCTATAATATCTTGCGGATTTTCCAGGCCGACGGACAGGCGAATCAAACCGTCGTCTATTCCGGCAGCTTTTCTCTCTTCCGCGCTCATATGCCCATGGGTAATGGTCGCCGGATGCATGCAGATACTTCTGCTCGTGCCGAATGTCACCGCATGCACAATCATTTTCAGACTATTCATCACCTTGGCCGCACCCTCCTTTCCCCTCTCCACCACAAAGGAGAGGAGTCCGCCTTGATCGGTCATCTGGCGATTCGCCAACTCGAATTGCGGATGATCGGGCAATCCCGGATAGTGGAGCAACCGGACGGCACTATGACTTTGCAGAAAGGAAGCGACCTCTCGGGCGTTTTCACTATGTTTGATCATTCTCAAGGAGAGCGTTTCCAGATATTGCAGTGTCATCCAGGCTTCCATCGGCGACAAAACGGCACCGACGAATTCGGTAGTATTCCAGCGAATGTCCTCGACCAAATCTTTCGGCCCCACAATAGCCCCTCCCAACAGGGAGCCGTTGCCGGAAAGGAATTTGGAGATCGAAAGTAGCACGATGTCCGCTCCCAGTTCCAAAGGTTTTTGCAAAGCCGCCGTCGCAATCGTATTGTCGACCAACACGGGTACTCCCTTGGCATGCGCTGCCTCGCTAATCGACTCTATGTCCGCAATAAACAGGCAGGGATTGCTTGGCGTTTCGATCCAGACCAGTTTCGTTCGGCTGTCGATGGCCCGATCCCAGCTTCTCGGATTGGCGGGATCGTCGACGAATCTACACTGCACACGGCATCTTTCCGGCAAAATGGCAGCGGCCTGCTTATATCCCTCGCCGAAGATATTCAATGAGGCAACGATATTGTCGCCCGGTCTGGCAATGGTAAAAATCAGACTGAAAAGAGCTTGGGAACCCGAAGCTGCCGTAATGCACGCTTCGCCCCCTTCCAGCGCCGCCAGCCTGCTCTCCAGCAGGGAGGTGGTAGGCGTTGCAGTTCTTCCGTAGACGGGATTCGGGACCTTCTCGAAGGTCTCGTACGGATAGGTGACGGATGAACCAATGGCGGTACGAAGGATCGGAAACTGTTGTGGTTTTCCAGCGGATGATATCCGGCGTGCAGCGCTTTCGTATCGAAGCCTACGTCTTTATCTTTGCGAACGAACCTCTTTTTGCGGGTATCGTATTTCCAGGGATCTCTCAAATAGAACGGATCGTCGTTTTTCATACCGGTGTGCTGATTGTATTGGTTTGTACTTATGGTGCCATTTTATCGGACCATTCCTGCTCTCGATTCACAACGCCCATTATCCCTTGCCGCACCACCTTCGGCAGCGGATTTTTTAAAATTCTCGACAACCTGCTCTCTTGTCGATTCTCCTTTTTTTCTGTGCGCTTTCAATTTGGCTCTTTTTACCAAACCCGTAACCCTTTCATCATAGTTTTTGGCTGTAACAACATTCACGCTGTCCAAGCGATTGCTATCGACGGACAGCGAAACTTCTCTATGTTTTTTCAGTAAACTCAATATGATTTCAGGATGTTTTCTTATTTCGTCTATTGAAACGGAAAAGACGCTTTCTTTCAGTACTTCTTTCATAATAGGTCTCCTTTTTGACGTATTTATACCGTATCTTCACTTTTGAAAAAACAACCTTCTTTTTTCCTTCAGCAAGGAAATTTCCTGCAATCTGTCGACAGCTCAAGAGGACATGTCGAGCACTGTTTTGTCAACGAGGCGACAGAAATTTGCATTGCTCCATGCGGCCCAAACCGTTCCCGCATGCAGTATAGCTCCGGCTTTATGCTGGGCGCTTGACTTCCCTGAAAGCATATTGCATCCGGGACGAACGGTTCATAATCGCCTGAGAATCGGACCGCCGAGAGACCAGCCGGAAGAGGGCTGCGAACGAACTAGAGAACTCCCATTCTGGAAAAACACAATTGAATTGACACGTCATTGTCTTTTTATATATCCATAGAGCAAAGATGGAAGCCCAATGACGGCACTGCCAACCGGGCACCGCAGAGATCCCGTTCCGACGGAAAGAAACGAAATCAAAACAAAGACCCGAAACGGACCGCAGGAGCGGAACGGCAAAATATCGAACTTTCCAGAGGGTTCCACGATCGAAATGCAAAAAACGCCTTTAAATGCCTTCCACCACGCTTCCGGTGGCAAAATGGTCGATTTCGCCGGATGGGAAATGCCCATTCAATACGACGGCCTGATAAAGGAGCATTTAAGGACGCGTAGTGGCGTGTCGCTATTCGACGTTTGCCACATGGGCATTGTGAACCTGGAGGGACGGGATGCCTTGGCTAACGTGCAAAGACTGACCACCAACGACGCTTCGAGTCTTGCGGTCGGACAGGTCCAACTGTCCGCCATGCTGTACCCCGACGGAACGATAGTCGACGATCTGACCGTGTATAGGTTGGGAGAAAAAAAATACCGACTGTGTGTCAATGCGGCCAACACGGATAGGGACTTTAAATGGATCGCTTCGCATATCGACGGAGAATTGACCTGCGAAAACGCCTCCTCCGTTACCGGTCAGATAGCAATTCAGGGACGGCACTCGGAAAAAATTCTTCAACGGATTGCAAAACATGCGCTACAGGAGATTCGTTATTACTGGTGTGCCGAAACGGAAATCCTGGGCATTCCGGCTCTAATCGCAAGAATGGGATATACCGGAGAGGACGGATTCGAAATATTTTGCAGCCAAGGCGATACGGAAACAATATGGAACGGTCTGCTGTCTGCGGGAAAGTCGTTCGGGATCGCTCCCGCAGGTCTGGGAGCGAGAGACACGCTGCGGACGGAGATGTGCTACCGCCTGTATGGAAACGATATCGACGATCGACATAATATTTTGGAGTCCGGTCTCGGCTGGATCGTCAAAATGGACTCTTCCGATTTTATCGGCAAAGAGGCGCTGCGGAGAATTAAAGAGAGGGGAATCGAACGGAAGCTCGTCCCCTTCCTACTTGCCGAAAGGGGAGTCCCGCGCAAAGGCTACAGGATACTGAACGAATCGGGCAAAACGGAAATTGGCGTCGTAACCAGCGGCACCAGCTCCCCGGTGCTCAAGCAGGGCATAGGAATGGGATATGTAAAGAGGGGACATTTCGAGAAAGGTACCGCAATAAACGTGCGGATTCGAGAAAAGTCGGTACCGGCAACTGTGGTGAAAGCTCCCTTCGTCAATGTCGGGAAATAGCCCAGACGTAAAATAGAGGGTTCTCTCTGAAAGAATCTCGTGTTTTTCGGAGGTCCCCTAAATTTTTCGAGAATTTCCTAACGGAACGGTTTTGAGGAGGATCGAATGATAGCACCCGATGATTTGAAATATACCAAGGAGCATGAATGGTTGAAGGTGGAGGGCGATACGGTAACTATCGGAATTACCGACTTTGCCCAAGATAGCCTTGGCGATATTGTCTATGTCGATCTGCCCGAAATCGGCGCGACAGTCGAAGCGGGAGACGGCATTGGAAACATCGAATCCGTCAAGGCGGTAGCGGAGCTGTTTTGTCCGGTGGCGGGGGAGGTGGTCGAGGTAAACGAAGAGCTGGAAGGTCAACCGGAGCTTGTCAATTCGGAACCCTACGCAAGCGGTTGGATACTAAAGGTGAAAACCGACCCTTCCAAGTTGGATATTGAGGAGTTGATGGACAGCTCCGCCTATGCCGATTTCGCCAAATAGAAAAGCCGACGCCGTATGCCCGACGATTCTTCAGCGGTATTGTCTTTGGCGAGAGAGACGATTCCGAACGAGCTGCGTTCTTTCGGTTTGCAGCCATTGGCATGTAACGGATAGTTCGGAGATCGAACTATATTTGAAACCACAAACCAAGGAGTTTTGAGATGGTACTGGACCCGACGAAAAATCCCGACTGGAAAGTTGCCGAAGAGGCGGAAACGAGAATGAAGACGGTCTATCGACTGGCGGAAGAACTTGGATTGGAAGAAAAGGAGCTGCTTCCCCAAGGACACTATTTCGGAAAGATCGACTACCGAAAGGTCCTGAACCGTCTGAAGGACAAACCGAACGGAAAGTACATCGACGTAACGGCAATTACGCCGACTCCGCTCGGAGAGGGGAAATCGACCTCGTCCATGGGATTGGTGCAGGGGCTTGGCAAGCGGGGAAAAAGGGTAACTGCGGCAATTCGGCAGCCCTCCGGCGGCCCCACATTTAACATCAAGGGATCCGCGGCAGGCGGCGGTCTGGCACAGTGCATCCCGCTGACGCCGTTTTCACTCGGTTTGACGGGAGACATCAACGCGATCATGAATGCGCACAACCTGGCAATGGTAGCCCTGACATCGCGCATGCAGCACGAAAGAAACTATACGGACGAAACTCTGGAAAGACTGTCCGGCATGAAGCGCATCGACATCGATCCGACCCGCGTAGAGATGGGGTGGATCATCGACTACTGCTGCCAGTCTCTGCGCAATATCATCATCGGCATGAACGACGTAGGAGGAAAGGCCGACGGATTTATGATGAAATCCAAGTTCGGCATTGCCGTCTCCTCGGAAGTGATGGCAATTCTTTCCGTTGCCACCAGCCTGAAGGACATGCGCGAAAGAATGGGCAAAATCGTCGTCGCCTACACCAAGAAGGGAAAACCCGTCACGACGGCGGAGCTGGAGGTCGACGGCGCCATGACCGCCTGGATGGTCGACGCATTGAATCCGAATCTCATGCAGACCATCGAGGGGCAGCCCATACTCGTGCATGCGGGTCCTTTTGCCAATATTGCCATCGGCCAGTCCTCCATCATTGCGGATCGGATCGGGTTGAAGCTCGCCGACTATCACGTCACGGAATCCGGTTTCGGAGCGGATATCGGATTCGAAAAGTTTTGGAACCTGAAGTGCCGATTCAGCGGACTAAAACCGGATTGTGCGGTAGTCGTAGCCACCATCCGCGCTCTTAAATGCCACGGCGGAGCGCCCGTACCCGTTCCCGGCAAACCGATGCCCCAAGAGTACGGATCGGAAAACATCGAGTGGGTGGCGCAGGGGTGCGGCAATTTAATTCACCATATTCGGACCGTGCGGAAGGCGGGAATCAGCCCGGTCGTCTGCATCAATGCCTTCCATACCGATACGGCAGGCGAAATCGCCAAAGTGAGGGAACTGGCCGAGGCCGAAGGGGCCAAAGTTGCCGTGTCCCAACATTGGGAAAAGGGCGGCGACGGCGCACTGGAATTTGCCGATGCCGTTGTTGCTGCCTGCGAAGAGAAGACGGACTTCAGGTTTCTGTACGAACTCGACGAGCCTGTGAAACGAAGGATCGAAAAAGTTGCCAAAGAGGTGTACGGTGCCGACGGCGTCGAGTACTCGAACGAAGCAAATAGCGCGCTTGAGCGTATCGAAAGCGACCCGGAGCTTGCCAAATTGGGACTCTGCATGGTGAAGACGCACCTGTCTCTATCGGACAATCCGAAGGCAAAGGGCGTCCCGACCGGCTGGAAGTTGAAGATCAGGGAGGTTCTGACATACGGCGGGGCGGGATTTATCGTGCCCGTTGCCGGCACGATCAGCCTGATGCCCGGAACCGGTTCCAATCCGGCCTTTAGAAGAATCGATGTCGATACCGACACCGGGAAGGTGCAGGGTCTATTTTAGCGATATCGCCCCATCTTCGTCGAAGCGTTTGGATCGCCGAAAAATGCCGCAATTTCTTGCAAGGAGCAAGCAGTCCGAAACGGTCGCCGAGCCCCCACCGCCTCCGGGAGGAGAAAGACCGAACCGTTGCGACGATCTGCCCTCGAAGCCCAATCGGGAGATCGGGACTGTGTTGGTCTCCGGCGCGACGGGCTATGTCGGAGGACGGCTGGTTCCAGAGCTGATCGCTCGGGGATATCGGGTCCGGGTTCTTGTGCGGGCAGCCTCCTCGGAATATAAAAGCAGATGGCCGGAAGCGGAAATTGCCGTTGCCGAAGCGCTGCATCCGAAGGCTCTAAAGGAGGCCATGCGGCATGTCGATGTGGTCTACTATCTGATCCATTCTCTGCTGCTTGGACCGGGAAAGTTCGAATCTGCCGACATCCAAAGCGCCGTCAACTTTCGATTGGCGGCAGAAGCCAATCGGGTGAAGAGGATCATATACCTCGGTGGACTGGGAGACGCCAGCCAGTCCCTGTCTCCCCATTTGAGGAGCCGCACAAGGGTAGCCCAAGCGTTGTCCGACGGACCCATACCCGTCACGATCCTAAGAGCCGCCATTATCATCGGCTCCGGCAGCGCCTCCTACGAAATCATCAAATATCTGATCAAGAATTCCCCCATCCTACCGCTTCCCGCCTGGGGACGCACCAGATGCCAACCGATCAGCATCCGAGATGTGATCAAGTACCTAGTTGCCTGCCTGGAGGTGAATCGGACCACTGGCAGGTCCTACGATATCGGCGGCGGCGAGATTTTGCCCTACGAGCAAATGATC
>CAZLTI010000154.1:0-7776 GCA_964562335.1 uncultured Pseudomonadota bacterium
CCTGCAGTGTCATCGGTTTTGGTTTTCCTTTTCGTAGCCCACCAACTCGACATATCCCCTTCCCGACACTCCGTCTCCCCGAACGGACACCGCACCCTCCCAGTAGACGAAGTCGTGCCGATGTTCCTGATTGGCAATCAAAGGGGAGATTTCCGCTTCAAAATCGGCTCCGGACACAACGACCCGCCATCGGGAGGGATATCGAACGGATGTGCGGGGACTCGTCCAAAAATCCAATACGGTAATTTGGAAGTCCTTCCGTACAAGGGGTATCTTTTCCCCACTGGCCAGAACCAAAGAGCCGGAAGAGAGGGGACTACGGGTTCCGTCTCTTTTTCGAATGATATACAGCATAATTTCCCGCCGGTCGTCGAGTTGGATGGAAAACCAATCCCATCCCACCTCGTCCTTTCCCAGGCTGCTTGTACTCCATTCCCGGTCCAGCCAGCTCAGCCCCGTCACCCAAAACGTTTCGCCTTCGACCGAAAGCTTGCCGGCGGTCGTCAGCCGGGTTTGCGAGTAGTAATAGGAGGAGTTGCCGATTCCCGCACTTTTTGCACTCAACCCGTCGTTTCCCTGCAGAATCTCTCCCTTTTCCGATTGGAGTTTGAGTTCTATCGAGACGGTATTTTCCTTTGCCCGAATCGAAGGGGCACGATGGTTTCCGCCGATCTCCCAATCTTCCACCCACACTCGATAGGGATCGGACCGTGCACCGGCCAGACCCAGCGCTCCCCGGGCCGCACGGCTGAAGGAAAAGAAGCGATTCTCTTCAACGTCCGTAATCGCAAAATGTCCCATATAGATTTGATTCGTTCTCCATAACGACTGCGAATCTACCGGCTTTCCGCTCAAAGCCTGGCGAAATATCGTTAGTTGGTAGCCGAACCGCCTGTTATTCTTCGTTTCCAGATTTCCCGTGTAGTACCACCATTCGCTGCGAAATTTCGGATGCGGTCCGGCAACGTCAGGAAAGACAAACTGCCGCGGTGCAACCGCTTTTTCGAACCGAACGTCGGCCTGCCTTGCGGACAGCACCTCTCTTACGTCGGCGTACTTCTTCTCGATGGGCTCCTTTCTATCGCATGCCGGAACAAGAAGCAAGGCCACCGTCAGCCCGAATAGCGGTAGTATTGCGCAAAACCTATCTTTCATTCCGTTCGAATGGCATCGATCACTTTCAGGCGACCGCTCTTGAGAGCCGGATAGATCCCGGCGAGTAGCGCGGCGGACAGAGAGAGCAGTATGGCCTGGAGCAGGAAGTGACCCTGAAATTGAAAATGCAGAGTCCAGCCAAAGGAGCGTTTGTTGATAACGGCAACCAAAATCCAAGCAAGAACGGACCCCAAAGGAATCGCCAATAGGCTGGCAAAAAGTCCCATTGCCCCCGACTCGATCAAAATTAGCCGCCAAAGCTGGGAAACGGTCAGCCCGTTTGCACGCAATACTCCGATCTCGCCCAGCCGTTCGTACGTCAGGGCCAAGATCGTATTGAATATGCCGATAAAGGCCACAAAGGCGGAAAGTAGCTGTAACGCCACCGTAATGGCAAAGGTGTTGTCGAACGCTTTGAGAATCCGATAACGAAATTCCGCCTGCGAAAAGAGGCCGATATGTTCGTCGGCAAACCTGCGGGCGACAAGATCAGTCAAAAGCTCCCCATCGCTACCCGATTTGAGGAAAAGTTCGATGTTGGTGACGGAATCGTTTCTCCACAGTTTATGGTAGAGGTCCAGGTGCATCACCAGGCGTCCCCCTCTAACAAAAAAATCGCTGAATATGCCGCCGACGGCAAATTCGCGTATTCCGCCTGGAGTAACCAAAGTTATTTTCGGATTTCTGTCGATATCGATATCGTGCTTCCAGGCAAACGTCTCGGACACAAAAACGGTACCATTAACGAACGACTCCCGGATTTGCCGCATGGGAACCGAAAGCCCGACCCAGCCGTAGTTTCGAATGTCTTGATCCGTGGCGAATAGCGTCGTCTGCGCATATTCGCCGGAAGCGATGGTCCTCATAACCGTTCGATGGATGCGCTCCACCGTCCGAAATTGTTTTACGGTCTCGATCAACTCCTTTTTTAGTACTCGGTCCGTCTCGTCCAAAGAGGCGATTTGAAAGTCTCCTCTCAGTTGGTTTTCCATCCACCGTACCAGGGATTCCTGAAAACTCGCGATCATCAATCCAACTCCGATATAGACGCAAACGGCGACCATCAAAGCCGCAACCGACACTCCGGTGCGACTGATGGCTCTCGGAATGTTACGAATCGCCATTTTCCCAGTGACACCAAACAGGAGGGAAACGATCGGAGCCGTCAAATAGGAGAGCAGATACAACAATCCCGGCACGCACAAGGAGAAACCGAACACTATCGACGCCGTACCGGCAAATCCCAAGGCAATCTGCTTGGAGGGAACAAGCACCACAGCGAATCCCAGCACCACCAACAGCAATCCGGCAGTCGTTACGATCGGCAGCCACGATGCGATTCTTCGCTCTATTTTCGAGCGCACGATCGCTTCCGCCGGCTGAATTCGATTGGCCTCAAGCGCCGGAAACACCGTAGAAACGAAGGAAACCGCCATACCGAGGCCAAATGCCTTCATCATTTGCAGCGGGTCCACAGTAAATTGATTCGCTATCAAAGGGAAATAGAGACTGCCGACGGTCCAGCCGACCATCCGCACCGTGGCGGTTCCCAACGCCATGCCCAAAAGCAACCCCAGAGCCGTGCCGATCAACGCAATCAGAGCCGTCTCCTTGAAAATCAGCAGTAGCAACTCTCCGCGAGTAGCGCCCAGCGCACGCAATATGCCGAACAACTCCCTTCTCCGAACGATCGAAAAGGTCATGGTATTGTAGATCAGGAACATTCCCACCAACAGTGCCAAAAGACTGAAGGCCTGAAGATTGAATTCGAACGATTTCGACATCCGGCGGATGGCAGTGCTCCTTCGGCCTGCCGGAACAAGGCGGTATTGATCGGGAAGCGTTTGCTCGATCCTCTCGATAGCCTGCTGCTCCCCTTCGCCCATGATTAGGTCGATATGACTGATCCGGTCTTTTTTCCCCAATATCTCCTGGGCAACGGAAATATCCATATAAAGAAGTGAGGAAACGAAGGAGCCGGCAGGGGCGGACTCCCGTTGCCGGAGAATATTGCCGATCGTTACCGGGACTTCCTTCTCCCCCAGCAGCAACGTCAGCGTATCTCCGACGCGCAGCCCGCTTTCTGCGGCAAGAGGCTGAAAAATCATAACCCGGTTCGACTCGACAATCGATTCCGCCAACCCTGTGCCGAAACCGAGTTCCCCTTCGGGAACGAAATTGCGAAATCCTCTTTCGGCCAGAGGATCGACGCCCAACAGCTGTACCCTCTTTCGCTCCAACTCCTTCACCAGGGCGCTGCCTACGACTACCGGCGCACTCGATCTCACTGCCAGTTCCCTCCTTACCTTTACGTAGACCGACTGATCGATGTCGCCGTAGGTTCCTACGATGCGGTGGGTGGTCCTGCCGGCCAGACTTTCGGTCGACAAGCGAAACGATTTCTCGACGCTTGAGTTCGCAATATCGATGGAAACCACCAATCCGACACCCAGTCCGATACCGAGAATCAGCATCAGGACCTGCAGCGGATTTCTTCCGTGATAGGAAACGCTTGTTTTGGTCAGCAGAGCGAGTCTCAAATTTTCGCTTGCAGTAGTAGAGTTACAGAAGGCCCGGCAGATTGGAATCCGACTGGGGTGCCAATTGACGGTTTTTGAGGAGAAAACAGCAGTCGGCAAAGGCAAAGGCGTCCGAACTGTGTGTCACCATTATCAACGTTTTTCTTTTTGTTTTTGCCAGGGTGCCAAGAAGTTCCAGAACTTCCAGGCCCGTGTCTCCATCCAGATTTCCGGTCGGTTCGTCCGCCAGGATCAGTTCCGGATCGTGGGCCAGCGCCCTGGCGATGGCGACGCGCTGCTGTTCCCCTCCCGACAGGATATCGGGCCTGGCATGGAGCCGATCCAACAGGCCCACCTGGCCCAAAACCTCCCTGGCTTGGGATAGGACCCGCTTGCGAGGCTTCCCGTCCAGATCGCCGACAAGACAGACGTTCTCAAGAACGCTCAAGGTCGGAATAAGATTGAAAAATTGAAAGACAAACCCGATTTTCCGGCGTCTCAGCAGAGTTCTCTTCCTGTCCGGTAGAGAGGTGACATTCAGCTCGTCAAAATGGATTGTGCCGGAATCGGGAGTATCGATGCCGCCGATTAGGTTCAGAACCGTACTTTTACCGCTCCCGCTCTTTCCCAAAATCAGAGAGAATCGATTTGCCGGAAAGGTGGCGCTACTATCCTCCAGAATGCCGTGCGTTGTCCGGCCTTCCCGATAGGATTTGTGGATTCGGTTCAGGTGGATGTTCATACATCATGGAGTGTGGGGTTTTCGTTTCATTCGTTTCAGGTGCTCTTTGAACTTCTCGCACGGATCCTCGTAGCTGTTCCGCCGAGTGAACCAGAGATAGGCATGGCTGGGCGGAAAGGTTCTATCCCCGACTTTGACGGGGTCCAAATAGTCTTGCAGTTTCAAGGGACTCAAGGCGATCTCCTGCAACCCGACATTGATCTGAACCGCTTTCGGGGCCAGGTGGGCCACTCTCTCGAACAGGCCCATATCGTGTTGCGTATGTCCTCCTCCCACTATCATTACGATAGGTCTCCCTTCGTCGGAGATCATGGAAACGATTGCGCGCGCCATTGCGTCGTTTCGGGCGATCCAGGTCCGATACATGCGTTCGGCCATTTTGGGAGAGGAAAAGCCGCAATGGGAATCCGCAAATTTTGCCAGCATCATTTTTTTGTAGACAGGATCGTCGAATCCCGTGGAACGAATCCAATCCTTTTCCACGGGCGTCAGACTGTCGATTCCCCATCCGACAATGCGTTTGGTGATTCCTTTGGGGAGATCCGTGCCGAAGATATTCGATCCTTTTTCCCGAGCCAACGCAATCAAGCGAAAATAGTAGCTCCAGAATTGGTCGTTTTGTCCCGTCCAATTGAGTTTTTGCCGCAGCGATCTCTCTCTCAAACGGAGGTGTTTGTCCGTCTCCTTTTTGGGTTTGGTCCGGGCGAACGCCATTAGGTATCCCGTCTGATCGCTGGAAAAGAGCTCGAATCCGATTTGCGGTCTTTTTCCGGCCCGAAGCAAACCCCGTAGAATACGCAGCTGAATCCCGTGGTGATCGGCATTGTCGTGATTTTCACCAAGATAGACCACATCCGCAGTCTCTATTTTGTGCAGAAGCTCTTGATAGGAGATTTCCCTTTTCAAACTGCTTTCGTAAATCCTGCCGATCAGCGGATCGTCACGTTTCTTTTCCATAGGCGAACATCCCCAAAGCAGTAAAATGCAAGCCGGTAAAACCCATTTTCTTCCTTTCATGTTTCCATCTCTTTTCGTTGTCTATCGTTTCTACGTCTCCTCCACCGCTTCCGCCATTGCCACTATGTTTTCGGGCGGCACGTCGTTCATGATCGTATGCACGGAGGATAGAATATACCCTCCCCCTTCCCCCAAGATGCGGCATACTCTCTTTACCTCCCGCTTCACGTCGTCCGGAGTTCCCAGGGGAAGAATCTTCTGCGTGTCGATACCGCCGCAAAAGACAATCCGATCCCCGAACCGGTTTTTCAATCGATCCAGGTTCGACATTCTTCCTGCGGAGGTTTGGACGGGATTGAGGATATCGATGCCCATCTCGATGAAATCTTCGATCAGGTCGAATACGTCGCCATCCGTATGGAACAGGATTTTGGCGTTCGTCCGTTCTTTGATGAACGATATGAATTCCGCATGAATAGGCTTGACGATATTGCGATACATGGCAGGGGAGATCATCAGCCTCTCCTGCGTTCCCAAATCGTCGCCGATTTTGACGATATCGACGTTATTCCCGAGTTTTTGGAGAAAATTGGCCATAAGGGTTTTGCACAGATCGAGGTGCCTTTTGAGCAGCGCTTTGGCGAATTCGGGATGTTTGGCCATATTGAGCAGAAATCTGTCCATTCCCTGCATGGCGAATGCCCTTTCCAGCGGAAAGAGGAGCCACGGAGTGGCCATTACCGCATAGGTTCCCCGTTCCGCTATCGCGGCAGCCTCTTTGGCCACATGTTTCACACGGTAGGGATCGTTCATATCGGGCCAGCAGGCATACTCTTCGATCTCCCCGACGGTCGTCGCGTCGGCTAGCGGATGGACTCCCGGAAACCAATCTCCGGGGGCGATCTCCTTCGCGCCGCTGCCCCAATCGTCAATGTAGTCGGAGTGGGGATCCCGCTCCCGATTTCTTCGATAGACCTCCTGCGGAAATCGATCCCAAACGCCCCTTGCATCGCAATTCAGCCGCAGAAGCGCCTCTTCGTCCACCAACGCCGTGCCCAACTCCGGCCAATCGTAGAGATAGCGCTCTTCGGCAGTAATTCCCAAGATTTCTTTCAGTTTGCGATAGGTCCCCATTTTGATTCCGGTGGCATTGCTGATACCGATGATTACGGGCGTGCGGTCGGGACTGCGGAAATTCAATGCGGCTTCGATTCTCTCTTTGGGAGTCATATCGCTATTTGTCGGAAACGGGTTTGGTGTTCGGAGGTTTCTTCATGCCGATTTTCTATTCGATATCCACCGGACCGACAGCCAAGCGGCCGCAAGCAGAACGGACCAATAGACAACGAGGTCCCATCCGCTCCAGTTCCACTCGAATTTCCAGAACAGCGCCCTGTTCCACACGGCGTTTGTCGCCATCAGGCCCTGCCAAAGTTTGCCGAGGAGATTTACTGCGGCAAAAAGATAGTACTCTCCGGGAAATCCGTAAAACGGAAATCCGGCGACCGTCAAACCAACGGTCAAAAGACTAATGGGGAGATAGACCCAACCCATGTAGAAAATATGCAGTACATTGCCGAAAACGGCAATGGGGAATAGGTAGGGGAAGATTCTGTTCACCAAGGGGAACAGGATCAAAGATAGCCACCCGCTGATCAGCAGCGAGGATAACAGACCGTTGCGCAGCGTTTTGAGCAGGGAATTCCGGTCCTTTTGTTGCGGCAAGTAGGGAATCAGCATCAAAATGCCGGCCACGGCAACAAAAGAGAGTTGAAAGGAGAGTTGGTCGATTGCCATTGGCTGCTCGATCAGCACGATCGCCGCCGTTCCCAGCAGAACAAACCACAAGGGCTGCCAGAAAAACAGATGACGCATGACGATCCACCATACCAGCATAATCAAAGCCCTTCTGGCGGAGATGGGCATGCCGATCAGGTCGACAAAGAGATAGACGATCGCCAGCCCAATCAGATCGTATAGCAGGAGCAGATACCCCGCCTCCACCATTTTCAGCGGAAAGGCAAAAAGGATTCTCGCCAAAAAGACGATCCAAAGATAGATAATGCCAACATGCATGCCGGAGATCGCAAAGAGATGCGTTATGCCAAGCTCCCTGTTTCGCCTTTTCATCCGTTTCGTCATCTTCGAACCGTCGGCCGTTATCAGCGCTTGAAAAACGGAAGCGGGGAAACGCGCCATATAGTATTCCGCTTTGTTTTGGATGTAGATCAACAAAGCGCTCCTGCGCAAAACGCGCCTTTGTCTTGTAAGGTTGAACACTCCGGCCCTTTTGGAGGGAATGAGTTCCATCTGCCAAATTCCTCTCTTCCGAAGTTCAAACCGGCTGAATTCGATCGTGTCGCCCTCCCGAAAATAGGCTCTTTTCATTCTTTTTCCATGGGC
>CAZLTI010000155.1:0-7671 GCA_964562335.1 uncultured Pseudomonadota bacterium
GAAACCTTCCGCATTCAAGTGCCCGACGGATTCGTCCCCAAATCCTACCAAAACTAACCCCCAAAAGGCTGCCAAACGTTCGGTAGCCTGTTCCGGAAGACCCCTACTACTATAGCTTCGGCTCTTCGGTGGAAGGGGCGCTCACGGGCGGGATCGTACAACGAAACCTCGGACAGTATCTATTCGACTATTGACGCACCGGCCGCCACATTGATTCTCAGTCCCAGCGGATAGCCGTGGCGTGGAGTCTGGGCCATAGTCAGCACCACGGTATCGTCTACAGGATCGTTAAAGAACATTGTGCTCCAAAAGCCGCGCCAACCGTAGCTGCCGGGTCCGCCGTACCAATCGGAGAGGGAGTTCATTTTCGCGGTCTCTTGAATATCGACTCCGTATCCCCATCCGGTCGTGCCCGAAAAAATATTTCTGTATTGCGGACCCTCTCCGACTTGAACGGTCGTCATTGTTTCGACTGCCTGTCGGCTAAGAACGCGTGCGCCGTTGTATTCCCCCTTGTTCAAGAGCATTTGCGCAAACTTGTAATAGTCGTAGGTGGTGCCGTGCAGGGAGGTGGCCGCACCGAAATAGGCCTTGTTTTTGCTGAACGTATAGTTCGGACCTATCGTTCCCGTGCCCATAGTCCAAGATTTGGTTAGCTCTACCAGCTTTCCCGGATTGTTGTACACGGCCGGAATCCTGGGGAAGACGCTTTCCGGCGGATAGAACCAAACCTCGTCGGATCCCAGAGGACCGAAGAGATCCTCTCTGATGTAGCGGTTGAAAGGCTTGCCCGAAAAAACCTCCACAAGATAGGCCGCTATATCCAAACTCACCTGGTTGTAGCCCCACGCTTCTCCCGGATGGAAGGCAAGCGGACATTTCGCTATTAACTTTACGTTTTCCTTCAGGGGTTTGGTATAGTGTTCGGTGGCCAAATCCTGGACGCCGCGTTCGGCATACTTCTCCGCCACATATTTGTGTATGGGGCCAAGGCCCGCCATATAGGTCGCAGAAAATCCTCCCGTAAAGGCCAAAAGGTCGTGAATCGTGACTTGGCGTTTTGCGGGCACAAGTTTGATTTGATCCTCTTCGCCCATCTCGGCCACTTGGAGATCCTTAAATTCCGGAATATACTTGGAAACCGGATCCTTCAGTTGAAATTTTCCCCGATCCCAAAACTGCATGAATGCCGCTACCGTGACGGTTTTTGTCATTGAGGCCCAGCGAAACACGGCGTCGCGTTCCATCGGCCTGCTTTCGTACATCTCGCCAAATGCCTTGAAATAGGCGATTTTTCCGTGGCGCGCGACCAAAACGACCATCCCCTTGACCTGTTTTTCCTTTACGGCTTTTTCGACGATGCTATCGATATTTGCCAGCCTCTCTTTCGACATACCGACGCTTTCGGGGGACACGACGTCTATCTGCTCCGCCAAGGCCGTTGGGAAACTGCCGGACCAGCCAAACAGAATCAATCCCATAAAAACGGCAAATACAGTCCTCCTGCTACATGCTTTCATAACGCTCCTCCCGTCTAAACGAATTCAGAGTTAAGGTGTTGATTTGAAAGCCAATCCATATCCCCGCAACGGTTAAAGAAAAAACCGTCGTCAAGGAGGAACAGTGGATTGGCAAAAACACCCTATACAGTTTTAGGTGAATATTTGCTAGTTTTTTTTGATCGGGAATTTCATATGCCGACGGAGCATTTCGGCGGATTGGTACTCCTGTCTATATTTGTTTAACGAGATTGGTTCAAAAAGGGCTACGGCGGCAGCTTCGTGAGAAATTCCAAGAGACTCCAGTCCAGGTCTTAAAATATTTTGTGATCTTGTCAGAAATATATATTATATTATATATTGCAATCGATTTTGCAGTATAAAACATAATAAAATATACAATATCCGTTATGTCTTTCGTCTATTTCCGCGATATGAACGACGGCGATATTCTTTTCGAGATTGCGAAAAGAATCCGCGCCCATCGACTCGGGGCGAATCTCTCCCAGGATCAGCTTGCAAAAAGGATCGGCGTCGGCAGGCAAACGGTAGCCAATGCCGAGAAGGGAAAAAACATCGGTCTGCTCTCCTTTATCCAGATTGTCAGGGGCTTGAACTGCTTTTCGGTCGACAGTTTTCTGCCGGAGTATACGTACGTTTCGGCAAAGGATCTGTTCGAAAGTCAATCCAAAATGCGGCGGCGCGCTTCGGGCACCCGCAAAAAAACTCGATAGCCATGGCGGAGCGACGATCGGAACTGACGGTCAAAGTCGGACTCTGGAACGAAACCGTCGGCTATCTGCTTTGGCACGAACGCCCAAGAGGCTATCAACTTCAGATCGATCCCGAATTCTACAAGCGCGATCTGGACATTAGCCCGATTGTGATGCCTCTGGAGGAGATCAAAAGCGGCCGTTTGAATTTCCAGTTCCCGAATCTTTCCCGGGAGACGTACCGGGGGTTGCCGGGACTGTTGGCCGACTCCCTGCCCGACCGTTTCGGCAACCGTATGATCGACGTCTGGCTGAAAAGGAGCGGCAGAGCCACAGAGAGTCTTTCCGCTGCCGAACGGCTCTGCTATGTCGGTTCCAGGGGAATGGGCGCTTTGGAATACGAACCTTCGATCCGGCCCGAACTGGAAAAGGTTTCCAAAATCGAACTGACCGAGATCGCCAAGCTGGCAAAGGAGGTTTTGTTTCAAAAATCGAGGCTGCATGCCAATTTGCTAAGGGGCAGAGAGGAGGCGCTGCTGGATGTCGTCAAGATTGCTACGTCGGCCGGAGGCAATCGGGCCAAGGCCGTTATCGCCGTAAACAAAAAGACGCAGGAGGTGATTTCCGGACAAAGGGAGGTCCCGGAAGGATTTCGGCACTGTTTGCTTAAGTTCGACGGTCTTTCCGACGACCGCCTGGGAGATCCGGAGAACTACTGCCGGATTGAGTATGCCTACTACCTGATGGCGAAGGACTGCGGAATCGATATGTGCGAAAGCCGGCTACTCGAAGAGGGGGAGAGAGCCCATTTTCTGACGGAAAGATTCGACCGGATCGGCAACGAAAAACTCCATATTCAAACTTTGTGCGCCATCGCCCACATGGATTTCAACCGCCCGCACTCCTACGAGAACGCTTTTAGAGCTATGCGCTCTTTACGGCTCGACTATCCCGATTTGGAAAATATGTACAAACGAATGGTGTTCAACGTAGTTGCCCGCAACCAAGACGACCATACCAAAAATATCTCCTTTCTCATGGACAAAAGGGGAGTTTGGAGGCTGGCCCCGGCCTACGATATGACCTATGCCTACAACCCCCATGGCAAATGGACACGCTTCCATCAAATGTCCGTCGGCGGGAAAAGAGAGGAAATTACTCGCAGGGACCTCGTCGATTTTGCCAAAAAGATCGCCATCAAAAAGCCCGATTTCTTCATCGAGCAGGTGGTCGACTCCGTTTCCAAATTCGATAAGTTTGCCAAAGCTGCGGGAGTTCCCCACCGCCAGGTTGCCGCTATTCGGAAAACGCACCGGTTGCAGCTTTGCACGAAGCGATGAAAGCGGCTAAAAGCATTCTGCTGGCGGTCCGGCAGGATTCTTGACCCTATGCCTTTGAGCCACTGCACAATTCGCATCCCGCATTCGAACGGCAATCGGTCTCGGCAAAACTCTTTTTCGATATTTCGGTATCCGAACGAGGTGGACTGCGAGGTTCGTTTTGGCAGGAGAGGGGTTCCAACCATTCCCGAAAGGGGCATTGGTGTCGCGTCGACTTTCGATCGACGGCAGTTTGGATGGGGTTTTCCTCCTTCCCGCGTTCGTTGTGCGAAGCGTCGCTTTTTTCCTGCGGGAAGGTCCGGGAACAAAGCCGACGACAGCCGGCTTGTCCGTTTTCCGACAAACTACATCATTCCAGGCATTCCGCCGCCCATTCCGCCACCGGGCATTCCGCCGGGAGCTGCCGGAGAGTTGTCCTTCTCGGCAGGAATCTCGCAGACCGAAGCTTCCGTCGTCACCAGCAGAGAGGAGACGGAGGAGGCGTTCTGCAGTGCGTTCCTGGTGACCTTCGTCGGGTCGATGATGCCCGCAGCCACCATATCGACATAGTCCTCCTTGGCGGCGTCGAAACCCATGTTCCCTTCCAACTCCTTCACCCTGTTGATCACAACCGCACCTTCCAGCCCGGTATTGTTCACGATTTGCCGCAGAGGATCCTCAAGAGCGCTGCAGACGATATGGGCTCCGATCTTCTGATCGCCTTCCAGTTTTGCGGCAACGTCGGAAACGACTTGTTGCGCTCTCACCAGCGCTACGCCTCCGCCGGCTACGATACCCTCCTCGACGGCAGCTCGCGTTGCGTGAAGCGCATCCTCGACCCTGGCCTTCTTCTCCTTCATCTCCACTTCCGTAGCGGCACCGACGTTGATGATTGCGACTCCGCCCACCAGCTTGGCCAACCGCTCCTGAAGTTTCTCCTTGTCGTAGTCCGAGGTCGACTCGTCGACTTGCGTCCGAATCTGAGCGACCCTGGACTTGATCATATCGGAAGTGCCGTTGCCGTCTACGATCGTCGTGTTGTCCTTGTCGATGGTGACGGTTTTGGCTCTCCCCAGTTGACTGATGGTGAGATCCTCGACCTTCATACCCCTGTCTTCGGAAACCACTTCGCCGCCCGTCAGAATCGCGATATCCTCCAACATGGCCTTTCGCCGGTCGCCAAACCCGGGAGCCTTGACGGCGCAGCACTGCAGCGTTCCTCTCAGTTTGTTCACCACCAGGGTTGCCAGAGCCTCTCCCTCCACGTCTTCGGCAATGATCAGGAAGGATTTCCCCTCTTTGGCGATCTGCTCCAGGACGGGCAGAACATCCTTCATGTTGCTGATTTTTTTCTCCACCAAAATGATGTAGGGATCGCTCAGAACGGTTTCCATACGGTCGGAATCGGTAACGAAATAGGGGGAGAGATATCCTCTGTCGAACTGCATTCCCTCCACTACGTCCAGAGTGGTCTCCAATCCTTTCGCCTCTTCGACGGTAATCACGCCGTCCTTCCCCACCTTGTCCATCGCTTCGGCGATAATGTTGCCGATGGTTTCGTCGCTGTTGGCGGAGATGGTTCCGACCTGGGCGATCTCCTTGCTGTCGGAAACGGTTTTGGAATTTCTTGCCAATTCGTCGACGGCAGCTTTGACCGCAGCCTCGATGCCGCGTTTCAGATCCATGGGGTTGGCTCCGGCAGCCACGTTTTTCACGCCCTCTCTATAGATCGCCTGGGCCAGTACCGTTGCGGTGGTCGTGCCGTCGCCGGCAATGTCGGAGGTTTTGCTGGCAACCTCTCGCACCATCTGGGCTCCCATGTTCTCCACTCTGTCTTCCAGTTCGATCTCCTTGGCTACGGTTACGCCGTCCTTCGTAATCAAAGGGGCGCCGAACGACTTTTCGATCAAGACGTTCCGTCCTTTCGGGCCAAGAGTCACTTTGACGACATCCGCCAGCTTGTTGATTCCGGAGAGCATATCGGAACGATTATTCTCGCCAAATACAATTCTTTTAGCCATTTTTTTCCCTGTTTAATGATTTTGGTTGCGCTTCGGTTCGGTACATACTCCGGTTTCCTGCATACGGAGGCGGTTCAATCTAGGACGGCAAGAATGTCGTCCTCTTTCATCATCAGGTACTCCTCGTTGTCCAGTGTGATTTCAGTGCCCGCATATTTTCCGAACAGCACGTTGTCGCCGGCTTTGACATCCAGAGGGACCACCGTACCGTCGTCCTTTTTTATGCCGTTGCCAACTGCGATCACTTTTCCTTCCTGGGGTTTCTCCTTGGCGGAATCGGGAATAATGATCCCGCTTGCAGTAGTGGTTTCCGCGTCTTTGCGGGAAACGATCACTCTATCGTGTAACGGTCTGAGATTCATATTTGCAGTCCTTGATGAGAGTTTACGGTTTCAATCGACCGGTTCGATCGACAGTAAGCGGACGCCCCGATATTTCCGGGCGACCGCTTGCAAAAAACATTAGCACTCGACTAAGGCGAGTGCTAATAATCGGATGGTAAACGCACTTTTTTAGAAGATCAAGCGCATTTGTGAAATTTTTTGAAAAAAAAGGGGGGTTCCCCCTACTCTTCGGTCGGTAGCTCCGCTGCGGGGTCGGCGGAGAGGCCGCAGTGGTTGCGGACGTCGCTTTCGATTCTTGCCGCATGTTCTGGATGTTCGCCGAGGAAGGCCTTGGCGTTTTCCCGCCCCTGCCCCAGCCGCTCCTCGTTGTAGGAGTACCAGCTTCCGCTTTTTTTGACGATTCCCGCTCCGACGGCCATATCGATCAGGGATCCCAACTTGGAGATGCCTTCGCCGAACATGATGTCGAACTCGATGGTTTTGAACGGCGGCGCTATTTTGTTTTTCACTACTTTGACGCGGGTGCGGTTTCCCAGGATGGCTTCTCCCTGTTTGATGGAGCTGATTTTTCGGATGTCCAGACGGATGGAGGAGTAGAACTTCAAGGCGTTGCCACCCGTTGTGGTTTCGGGATTGCCGTACGTCACGCCGATTTTTATTCTCAACTGGTTGATGAATATGATCATGCAGCGGGAGCGCGACAGCGTACCGGTCAGCTTTCGCAGCGCCTGGGACATCAGCCGCGCCTGCAGGCCCACGTGCGTGTCTCCCATTTCTCCGTTGATTTCCGCCCGGGGCACCAGTGCGGCCACCGAATCGATCACGATAATGTCGATTCCTCCGCTTCTCACCAGGATATCGGTAATTTCCAAAGCCTGCTCGCCGAAATCGGGCTGGGAGATCAGCAGGTCGTCGATGTCGACCCCCAGTTTTCCTGCGTACTGCACGTCCAGGGCGTGTTCGGCATCGATGAAAGCGGCGATTCCGCCCTTTTTCTGCACTTCGGCAACGACATGCAGGGCAAGGGTCGTTTTTCCGGAAGATTCCGGTCCGAATACCTCGATGACGCGCCCGTACGGGAATCCGCCCGCTCCGAGGGCGACATCCAGCCCCAGAATGCCCGTTGCCACGACGGGTATGTTCTGAGCGGCTTTGTCGTCCATGCGCATGATGGAGCCCTTGCCGAACTGTCTGGCAATTTGCGAAAGTGCCGATTCGATGGCCTTCGACTTTTCTTTATCCCACATCTCTTCTCCTTGGGCTTGTAGGAAGATACAATCCTCTTTCCTGCCGCTTCTCCTGTGGACAGGGCGGTTTTCATAAAACGGTCCGATTCCTGCGGTCGGATTCGATATCTCCTCCCGTCGTTTTGTCAACGACCAGTCGACGCTTTTTTCAGTCGCCGGCCTGGGCGAGGTTCGAACCGACCCTATTCGTCGCCTGTGCCGGATCAGCATATTGAAAAGGATACAGGAAAGCAACTCCATAGCGGATGGAAGTGTGCTCTTCGTATTGATTGCCCAGGTATCCTTGGCAGACAATGCAGTTGACGTCGGGCGGGATGTCGGGATGCGCGGCGGCCGAAAATCTGTTTACGGCTTGTTTTTTTTTTAATAGAGTGTCTCGTTAATTTTCTAATATCATGAAAAACAGGCACTTAAGGGTATCATAAACGACCGGCTTTCTGCTTCCTCCCAATCTTCAGGGGAAGGTTGGCGGTGGAGGCGAAGCGGAGGAGAGGTCATGAAAGGGATAGTCCCCCTTTTTGTTTTGTT
>CAZLTI010000156.1:0-7641 GCA_964562335.1 uncultured Pseudomonadota bacterium
ATACAGGAAAGGCATTCGCTAAGGCACAATTTGGTAGCGGGACTTGCGGCCCCTTCGCATCGATTCAGGCAGAGATTGCAAGCGGTACACCTCTCGGCATCCCGATCGATCCGAAAGAGAGAAAAACGGGAGAGCACTCCCAGCAACGCACCGAGCGGACACAATACGCGGCAAAAGAACCGTGGGTACCACAGATTCAGGGAAACGAGAAGAAAGAATGTCAGCCCTATCCAAAAGGAACCGACGAAAATCCGCTTTGCAACGCCCGGAGCAAATTGCACGACAGTCGTGAAATACTCAAAAGTCCCTCCATTTGACGGCAGAGAGAGAAGTTTTCCGGCCGGTAGGTCCCATATTGCGGCAAAGCAGGCGGCCATAAAACGGTAGAAGAGGGCGATCGGATCGAGCAACCCCACCTGCATCGCTCCCAATGCCGATAGCATCAGCAAAACGGTCAAAATCGAGTATTTCAGAAACTGAATGGAGCGATATCGGTTTTGCTCCTGTCTCTCCTCCGTCGACCGAACGTTGAACAGCCATCCGACAAATTGATGGAGGGTGCCGAACGGGCAGATCCAACCGCAAAATACGCGACCGAACAGCAGCGTCAGAAAAAGGATCGACACGGACCAAGTCAGAAAGCGGTAGAGATAGCCGGTCGACAAAACGCTTGACAGGGCGACCAGCAGGTCGATTTCCAGAAAGCGGGAGACGGGATATCCCTGCAGACGCGTCGTCCAGGAGGCCCAGACGGCCAACAGAAACAGGACGAAAAACAGCAGTTGCGAGACGATGCGGACGTTGGCCAGACGGAGAAGTTTTCTCATGCAATCTCCCGTATTCGACCTTCGGCATCCATTTTTCCTCCGCCCTTTTTCTCCGCCAAAAAGAGATACTGCGGCAGTCGGGACTCCTCCCTTTCCAACAGGTGGACGAACGCCCAAGTGTCCATAGCCACCTGATCGGTACCGGCTATCGCCACATCCCACCGTTTGACATAGGCCGGATCGCCTCCTGTGGGACCGTTTCGCATCAGGATGCGGGAACCGTCCAATATAGACAGGGTAGGGCGAATGAGAATCGACAGATCGGATATAATGCCATGGATATCCTGATGAAATTGATTGCGCCGTCCTCCCAGCAGGCCGTACCAATTTTTGATGCTCATCGAAGCGCTGCAAAGGTTGTGGTCCTTGACCGGGGCTAAACCGATCACCTTGTCGACTCCGGAAAAGGGACGGAAAAAAAAGGGCCAGGTTTCGATCAGCGACGCTCCCGGCGTATAGAGATCCCGAAAGGAGTTGCTGTCCGGCAGACTGATACGACCGCCAGCCTTCGCGACGACCCGTTCGATCCCGCTTTTGACAAAACAGTCGGCAGGGGATTCGATCGGATTGTCCGCCACCCGCACTTCCTGCACGCGGCAGTCCACGATCAGCAAATCCAGCAGAGCTGCCAAAATTTCCGGATTGGTAGTGGCGCCCAGTTCGGGAGAGCGGTCGAAAGCGACGTTCGGTTTGACCAGCACGATATCGCCGGGTTTGATATAATGCTCGATCCCGCCGACCGCATCCAGGGATTTGATCAGTCGTTGTCTTACCGTTTTGGCCCGTCCGATCCCGATTTCCACTTTGCCTTTTGGCGGAGCCACGCCGAAATTGGGGAGTGTCCAGGGGACTGTTTGCGGTTTGCTGCGCCGTCCGCTGAAATCCCTTAAGGAGAGCGGATACTCTTCTGGCGCAAAGGCCAGGTAGGAGGCTGCGCCCGCCAACCCTGCCGCCGTCGTCAAACGACGGACGAAGGAGCGGCGGCTCATGATTCCTACAAGCCGATCATTCGGATCGTTCTCTTTTTTCATGCGGTAGTAGACGGCCGATTTTGTCCAAATAGGCGAGGCTCAAGCTCCGATCCGCAGCCCTGTCGGTTCCGAACAGATAGTTGCCCCGATACGCCATGGAAAAAAAGGTCTGCAGGAAATTGTGCCGTAAAACCACGGAATTTTCCGCTTGTTCCACAATCCGATACTCCTGCTGCTGCTCCGCTACAATCTGCCGAAACAGGTCGCCGGCCGCAGGGCCGGATTGTGCCCGATGGACGAACAGTTCGATTTTCCGGCTCTTTTCCGGTCTGCCGAACCAAAAGTCCTTTGCGAAGTCGAATTGAAAAACATTCACCCTCTTGTGGCGAATTTCGGCAAGGGGAATTTTCAACCCCTCTCGCAGCAGCAGAAAACCAAAAGCCCTTTTCTCCGTAGGTTCCGGAAGCGAGGAGAAACTCCGCGTCAACTGCAAAGACTTGCGGCGAATACTCTCCGACGAGCGATTTCCGGCAATGCGGTAAAAATAGCGCCCTTTGCGGCCGACGACTCCAATTTCCGTTCCGAAGTAGACATTGGAGCCGGTCTGCTCCAGCTTCCTCTCTGCCGTGTGGTGTTCCGAAAACACTCCGCTGCTGCCGCCGATACCTCCTTGATCGTACAGCTCGATAGAGATCTCCTCCAATTTGTCGGGTGCTTGAATCACAAGATAGTACAGACGTTCGAAGCCGTGCCGTAAAAAGCGTTCCGCCTCTCCATTGATTTTTTCGAATAGAGTTTCGGAAGAGAAGGTGCGCACGCCCGACTTGACCGTCCAGTCTTCGGCCAATACGGCTTGGGGAAAAATCGCGAGATCGGTGGATTTCGTTGGAGAGGAGTTGCCGGGTTCCTGCCAGCGCTTCAGCGGTCGGCTGTACAGCAGGATTCTTTTTCCCTCCGACATCCGCTCGTTTATGGAGAGATCCTGCAACTTAGGGTCGTAGTTGCTCCTTTGCGCGGCAATCCACGAGACCGTGGCCGATAGAGCGAAAAGCACCAAAATACTGCCGATCAGTTCGGCCGTTCCGATCCGTTTCCTCAGCACCCTTCTTTTTTTGGGATTCAAGAGTTTCGGTTTTGCCATCGACCGGTTTTTGTGTGATTTTTGCGGCTATCTCAAGGAACCCAGGCGCGAATTCCCCCCCCGGCAATTTCAGCGGAGAAGACAAATGCGAACGGCTTCGTTTCAGGAGCTTTCGGCCAGACGAAACGGGTATCCACCCTCCCGAAAGAAAAAATAGGGATTCAACAGCAGATTCTTTTTCAAGTCCTCCATATAGGGACGGGTGTCCGACACGATGCGTTTGATCTTCCACAATCCGCCGGAACGGCTCTGCAGTAGTTCGATATGGCCGAAATCCAGGAAAAATCGCCGGTTTTTTCGATTCATATACAATAGTTGAGGAAGAAAGGAGATGTGTCCTTCCGAACTCTCGACATTGATCCCATTGCCGTCCAACATCAGCGAATAGCGAATTTCGCGGGAAGGATAGGCATATTGCATACTATTCGCCTTTCGGATCGCATCTTTCGGATACATATCCTCGACCGGGAGCAGAGGTTTGTCCTCCGTCTTCAATCGCCCCCTGATCTTCACCAGTGCCGGTGTGCGAAAGTCGACAAATTTCTGAAACCGATCGGAGGAGATCGCTCCTTTCAATTTCGCGATAGCCGTTCCATCCGTCGTATTTCCTAAAAAGCGGCTTTTGTTGGAGAGATGCACCCCGATCGAATTGAGGGTATAGAACATGAGAATATTCTGGGGCGGGTCGTACAAAACGTCTTCGACGCTAAATACTCTGGTTCGGTTGTCGATAGCCGCCGTAAGGCTTCGATTCGGATGGAACGTATTGATTCGAACCTGAAGAACCATCTCGTCGGCAAGGGGAACTCGATTCCTCAAAGAGTGAAAGGTAAAGTCGATCCGTCCCGCTATCAGGATTCGATACCACTTTTTTTTCTCCAGGTTGATTTCCGGGTCGCGGGGCATTAGAACCCGCGCCTGCTCCAAGCGGTGGAAGGCCAAGTGATATTTTTTTTCCTCCAAATACTTGCGATACCGCCTCATCAGATCCGCCGCCGTCGCCGCACTGGTTCTCAAGTAGGCGTCCTGAAAATCCCGATTGTTCGGAGAGCGCGTATAGGCGCGATGGAATTCGATATTTGCCTCTTCGAACCGGCCCTCCCTTTCCAGTATGGAGCCCCGGTAGTAGTGATAGTTGCAGCTTTGCGCCAAAAGACAGAGAACCGACAGCAGCAGACAGTGCAGCTCTTTCATAAATCACCTTTCGTTACGTCGTTCCATACCGGTTACCTGCTTACTACAAACGCTGCGGAAATTGTACGGAAAGCATTTCGAATTGTCGAAGGGAAAAAGAACTGGCGTTCGATCGGACCGTCGGGAAAAAAGAGGGGTGGGAACTACTGCAAAAGTCTTTCCGTCAGGATTCCCTTTTGAAATCGAACCGGATCGTTTTTGCTTTCGGGCCACAACCACGGATTGATTTTGCGGACTCTTGCTATCGTCTCTCTCCCCGGCTGCGAATCGAGCCCGCTGCTCAAAGCCAGCATCAAAGCGGCCAGGTCGCTTTGAGGATCGATCTTCAGCGCATCCGAGGCCAGTTTTCCAATAAGGCTCCTCTCCTCTTGTGACAGATAGAGAACCTCGGCAAAAAGAGCCAGCAGACGGGCGCTCTTTTGATGTTTCAACAGACTCTGCCGCAGCATCGTTTCGGACTTGCGCAGCAGATACCTTTGATCGTTTCCCTCCATCGTTTGCGACAGGATCGTCATACTTTCCGCCAAGACGGCAACCGTTTCGGCCGGGGTGGCGTCCGATACCGTATCGAGCAAATCCAATACCAGGGCCGTATCCGGAAGTGCCTGCGGATCCTCCAGTTGCTGCCGCAATCGAAAGCACTGCTCCGTTTTCGCCTCCCCCCAACTGGGCGACACGTCGGTTTCGACCAGGGAAAACCCTGGGGACACCCATCCTCCAATCCGCATAGCGAGCGAGTCGATAGAACGGTCCAGGGTCTCCATGCGGAAATCCAGAGTCGATTCGCCCAACGACAACGGCTTTTTTCCCGGTCGAATTGCTTTTACGCTGATCGATCCGTAGTCGACCACCTGCTGGAAGGTGCCCGAAATCAGCAGGGTGCTATCCTCGTTTGGTTTGGAGGTGACGGAACCCGATTTCAATCGCCACAGGCGGATTGTACTGTCGGAGTGAA
The DNA here is from genome assembly GCA_964562335.1 of uncultured Pseudomonadota bacterium. Taxonomy (GTDB): domain Bacteria; phylum SAR324; class SAR324; order XYD2-FULL-50-16; family XYD2-FULL-50-16; genus CAZJUM01. The sequence goes on from CAZLTI010000156.1 coordinate 5,089, forward strand.
AATTCCAGTTTGTATTTTTCCGGAGCAAAGAGACAATTCTAGCCTGTATGTAGAATCCGAGCCAGCTTGCCTGCTGCTGGGGCCTCCTGTCGACAAAGGGAAGAACTCCTACCGTCTCGCTACCAAGTCCGACGGTGGGGAGCAGAAAGACAAGAAAAACCAGAAGACAGACCGCTATTTGCGTTTTCCTTACGATCTGGCCAAACATTCGGAAACGATTCATAACGAACCTGCAACAAAGCCCATAACAGGCGCCGTTTCCCGACGCCAAAACGGGTAGAGCTTTTTAGAGCCGAGCTTGAGCGGAACCCTGCCGTGCCCCTACCTACTACGTTCCTTCGATGTTGTGCAACATAACCATTTTCGATTCCGTATCGGTAAAGCCGAAACCATAACGAACCCCAGGCGGATTCGGGCCGGCTCCTCTCCAGCAAGACTGCCAACGGGATGGTATTCCGATAACTATTCGACCATATTCTACAAAAAAGCGAGCGGTTTTTTGTGGTGCAAAAAGTCGGTTTCCGCTACACGTTAGGCGATGAGGCTTCGTTTCGGTTGACGATCCGTTCGGCCATTTTCCAGATCCGGGAAAAAAGTAGATTCTCGAAAATAACGATCGCGGTTTAAAGCACTTCGAAATTCCAATGAAAAAAAGACCCGCTGCTTTCCTGCTGGCACTCTCGCTTGTTCTGGCGGTGATTTCTTATTCGACGCCGCTTGTCGCGAAGACGCGAAAGATCTCCGTTACGGTCAGCATCGCACCGCAAATCCATTTTCTGGAAAAAATCGGAGGCGAGCGAGTGGATGTCAACCTGCTGCTGCCTCCCGGTAAGGATCCCCATTCCTACGCACCTACGCCGAATCGAATGGCAAAGCTGGCCAAATCGGACCTGCTGTTTCTGATAGGGGTTCCGTTCGAGCGCACACTGCTGCCCAAGATCCGTTCCGTTGCGCCCAAAACACGGATCGTGCAAACGCAGAAAGGAATCCGAAAACGAAAACAGACGTCGGATCGCGAAGAGGAGCACCACGAACATGAGAAGGAACATGGCGAAGAGGGACACGATCCCCATATCTGGCTGGCTCCTCCACTGGTAAAGATTCAGGCGAGGCATATGTTGCGGGCACTGACGGAAGCCGATCCGGAAGGTGCCTCCTACTACTCCACCAGGTACGGACGTTTCGTGGCCGAGCTGGACCGGCTGCACGAAAGCGCGGCCGCCGCGCTCGCACCCTACAGGGGAAGAACCGTCTATGTCTTTCACCCCTCTTTCGGGTACTTTACGGACGCTTACGGTTTAAAGCAAAAGGCTGTCGAAACGGAGGGCAATCGGCCCAAAATTAAAGATCTGGCCGCCTTCGTTAAAAGGGCGAAAAAGGAAAACGTGCGGGTACTTTTCGTCCAACCCCAATTCGACCCTACGGCCGCACGGAAAATAGCCAAAGCCATTGATGCTACGGTGGTGGCTATCGATCCGTTAGCAGAAGACTATCTGGCGAATATGGAGAGGATGGTGCGCCAGATCCGCGCTGCACTCGATTAAGAAAGGGATCGGCAAAAATTCCCAAAACCGTCGCTCCCGCAATTTTCGACTTTTTACCGCTTCGTCAATAATCAGAATACCGTAGAACACCGCCGGGCAAAAAATTTGACTTCGATTCCATTCGGTCGTAAATTGATCGAAGCATAAAATCCGACACTCTGCTCTTCCAACTCTTTGGGGGCGGAATTACTCGAAACCAAAACCGGATTATCGCCATGTCTATAGCCGTCGCCGACAGTTCGAAATTTGTAAGTGCTTTGAAACAGACCTTTACACAGGAACAGGCCGAACAACTTTTCCAGGCGCTTTCCCTGGTCGGGAGAGAGCCGTCGCAAGGGCAATCGGCTACCAGCTTGGAGATCAAGGAGCTGGAGCTCAAGATCGAAGAGTCGAGAGAATCGACCCGGAAGGATATCAAGGAGCTGGAACAGTCGACCAGCTTGGAGATCAAGGGGTTGGATCTCAAGATTGAAGAGTCGCGGGAGTCGACCCGGAAGGATATCAAGGAGCTGGAACAGTCGACAAGAAAGGAGATCAAGGGGTTGGATCTCAAGATTGAAGAGTCGCGGGAGTCGACCAGAAAAGAGATCAAGGAGCTGGAGCAGTCGATAAAGAAAGAGATCAAGGAGTTGGAGCAGTCGACCAGAAAGGATATCAAGGAGTTGGATCTCAAGATTGAAGAGTCGCGGGAGTCGATCAGGAAAGAGATCAAGGAGCTGGAGCAGTCGATCAGGAAAGAGATCAAGGAGTTGGAACTCAAGATTGAAGAGACGAGGAAGGAGGTCAAGGAGTTGGGGAAAACCGTCAAGGGGTTCGAAGTTAGGCTAGCCGAAACCAAGTCCGAAATCCTGAAATGGACGGTCGGCTTTCTTCTGGCGCAAACGGGTGTTATTGCCGCCTTGATCAAGATCTTGTAGCTGCCTTAGCAAGAGGTGTAAATCAGGTGACGGTATAACCTTATTCCTCCGTCACCCGATTGCTAAACTCGGGTCGCCAAAATCAGGACTTG
>CAZLTI010000157.1:0-3479 GCA_964562335.1 uncultured Pseudomonadota bacterium
GTTGTACTTCGCCGCGTTTTTTATGTTGCCGTCCCATGCGCCGTGGGCGATCGCATATTTTTTGTTGATGATCGAGGAGCCTTCGTAGGCCAGGATTCCCATCAGGGGCGGGAACGGTTTGGGCAGATGAAAAACGACGCTGTTCCCCTTCGCTTCGACCGATTTGTCGATCAGATCGAAGATGCCGGGAATGATCTTGTTGTCCTTGCGGGTTTTGCTTTTGCCCGTCAGCGCCTCCAGCAGCATCCACATGGGGCCTCCCGGAGGATCCATAATCATGCCGCGCTTCATGGAGTAGGCGACGTCTTCGGCAGTTAGGGTCGCTCCGTCGTGAAACTTCACGCCGGACCGTATAACGAAGGCGTAGGTTTTGCCGTCCTTCGAAATGCCGCCGTTTTCCACGGTCGGCACCTTCGTCGCCAATAGCGGCACGTACTGACTCGGATGGTTCCCCTTGGTTCCGATCAGGGTTTCGTACAGATTGATGATTCTCGACCTTCCGGCGGAATCGTATGCCTTGTGAATATCCAGGGACTCGGTATCCCCGATATCCTGAAAGACAAAGGTGTCCTTCGGCGTTCCGTAGGCGGAGAGCGCCGCGAAGGCAAACAGTGCAGTCAGGAAAACTCTAATAGGAACTCCGTTCATAACTCCTCCCAGTGTGTCTCTGTCGTAAAGCGTGTCTATGACGGTTCGGAAACCTCCGATCCCCCGAAGGATCGGGCGTCGCCTTTGATCGTCGAACCGGCGGCTGCAAACCGAAGCGAACTCCGGGCGCATGTACGCAGCGCAAACAATAGCGCAGAATAGAGAGAAGGGCTGCCGACTGTCAATTCTTTTCTTATTGGGGTCGGACCACCAAAGCCGTCATTCCCGCAAAGGCGGGAATCTTATTGGGGTCGGACCAAATTAAATTATTGATAATATTAATAATTTTTGCAAAATATAGGTATTTTTTCTTTTAAAAGTAAATTTTTTACCTAAAAAATAGTAATTTAAGAGAATTGGATCAATCATTATGGATTTTGACAGAGACTCCCGTTTGCGTCACCTTCAAACGGATGCCATATTGTTCCCTTCGGGAAAGATCGATTTACTCTCGTACAATTGATGGATCGGTAAAAAATCCCAAGGCCGTCATTCCCGCAAAGGCGGGAATCTACAATCAACTGGTTTTATTGGATTCCCGTTTTTTGCTCAAAGGTTCGCAAATTCTGTGCGGGAATGACGCTTCAACGCAATTTCGGATTTTTTGGCGCTTGGTCGCAATTGATTTTGCAGAAATTTGTTAGAGTGCAAAAATAGAGGTAAAAAATGGATTTCAAGAGTAAAATTTTGCCTATTTCAGCAATAAGGTGTAATAAAATCAATGGTTTAATTTGGTCCGACCCCATAATACCTTTGACCAAAAGGAGACATGCAGATCGAGAATCCGTCGACCTTTACCGGTTCGACGCAGTATGTTCTTGACGGCGAGCTGGCCAGTATCGTCAACATTACGATGGCTCTGGAAATGCCTCTTCTGCTGAAGGGCGAACCCGGCACCGGCAAAACGATGCTGGCCCACGCGATTGCGGAAAGTTTGCGGATGCCGCTCATCGTTCTCAACGTAAAATCCAGCATGAAGCTGGTGGAGGCGCTCTACCAGTACGATACGCTAACGCGTCTCAACGACAGTCGATTCGGGGATTCCGGCAGGGACGTTAGCGATATCGGGGCCTACATCAAAATGGGAAAGATCGGGCAGGCGTTCACGGCGGAACGGCGAACGGTATTGCTCATCGACGAAATCGACAAGGCGGATAGCGACTTTCAGGACGATATGCTGGACGTTCTGGACCAGATGCAGTTCGACATCGTTGAAATCGACAAAACGGTCTCCGCCCGGCATCGTCCGGTGATCGTCATCACCTCCAACTCGAAAAAGAATCTGTCCGATCCTTTTCTCGGTCGGTGCAATTTTCACCATATTGCCTTTCCGGAACCCGAAATGATGCGGAGCATCGTCCGTATCCATTTCCCCGATATCGATACGCGGCTGATGCAGCAGGCGGTCAAGTCGTTCTACCGGTTGCGTCGGCTCGACGGCATCGAAAAACGGCCGGCGACCCGCGAGCTGATCAATTGGATTCGCGCTCTGCGGACGGATGCCGATTTCAATCCCAAGAGACTTGCCGACGGCACCGCTCCCTTTTTGGGAGTGCTGTTCAAAAAAAGCGAAGATTACAAGCGCGCTTCCCGACACTAGCGGCTCGGATGTTTGTCGATTTTTTCTACAGATTGAAGGAGGCCGGTCTTCCCGTTGCTCCCACCGCGTTTTTGACCCTGCAAAGAGCGCTGGGCATGGGGTTGGTTCGCTCCGTCGACGATTTCTATATCGCGGCCCGCTCCATACTGGTGAAAAGCGAACGCTATTTCGATCTGTTCGATCGGGTGTTTGCCAGTCGGTTTCAGGGAGCCGAAATGCCCGCCTGCCAGGAGGCGGTTATCGACGATATCATGCGGGCGCTGCTGGAGGAGTGGCTAAAAAACCCTCGGACGCTGGCACGCGCACTTGGTATCGACCAGGAGAACCTATCCGGCAAAACACCGGAAGAGCTGATCGAATACTTCAAAAAAAGATTGGCGGAGCAGAAGGGGGAGCACCACGGCGGAAACAGATGGATCGGGACCGGCGGCAGATCGCCCGTGGGACACTCCGGCTTTCATCCCGGCGGCATGCGCGTAGGCGGCAGATCGCGGAACCGGTCGGCGGTCAAAGTGGCATTGGACCGAAGATATCGCGACTACTCGCAGTCCGGTCCTCTCAACCGGACGCAAATCGGAGAGGCGCTAAAAAGGCTGCGCCACATGAACGCGTCCGGTCCGAGAGATCAAATCAACATCGACGACTCCATCTATCAGACCGTCAAAAGCGGGGGTGAGATCCAAATAGAATTCGACCGCCGCCTCAAGGACCGCCTTAAGGTAATACTCGCCATCGATAACGGCGGATGGTCCATGGACCCCTACGTTCCGATCGTCCAAAGCCTGTTCGACTACTCCAGAGCCCAGTTCAAGGAGTTAAGGACGCTCTTTTTCCACAATACGGTCTACGAGACTCTGTGGTCGGATGCGGAGAGGAGAAGCAGGCCCGTTTCCGTGAGCGATTTTGCCGGAGAGGATGCCGAAACCCGTTTTATTTTTGTCGGCGACGCCAGTATGGCGCCGTATGAATTGATGGTAACGGATGGCTCGATCTATCTGGAAGAGAGAAATCGAAAAACCAGCATCGACTGTCTCCAGTCCATCGTCCGCACCTTCTCCCGTTCGGTCTGGCTCAATCCCGTACCAAAACCCTACTGGAGCCATACGCGCACCATCGGCCTGATAGGGAAAATCGTGCCGATGTTCGAACTCACCCTGGACGGACTGGAGGGGTCCGTCGCCTATCTGATGGAAAAAGGATAGCGTCTCGTTATACTTGGTGAACCGGTAAA
>CAZLTI010000157.1:3579-7443 GCA_964562335.1 uncultured Pseudomonadota bacterium
GCGGGAATGACGGTTCAACGCAATTTCGGATTTTTTGCCGCTTCGTCGCAATTGATTTTACGGGAAGCCGTTATAATGTAAAAATAGAGGTAAAAAATAGGTTTTAAGAATAAAATTAGGCCAGTTTTTGTAATAAAATATAATAAAATCAATGGTTTAATTTGGTCCGACCCCTAATAACAGCCGGGCATAACCCGAACTCGGACTTTCAACACAACATTCGCGTCGAGAGGATGGTATGGCGTACAATCTACTGAAGGGAAAAAGGGGCATTATATTCGGAGCGCTCAACGAGAAGTCGATTGCGTGGCAGGTGGCGGAAAAGGCCTTCGAGGAGGGAGCCCTCTTTACGCTCACCAACACCAAACCCGCGATCCGATTCGGCAGCGTGAAAGAGCTGGGGGAGAAATGCGGTGCCAAGGTGATACCGGCGGATGCCACCAAGGTCGATCAGCTAAGAGACCTGTTCGAACTGTCGATGGAATTTCTGGGCGGGAGAGTCGATTTTATCCTGCACTCCATCGGCATGTCGATGAACGTCAGGAAGGGATTGGCCTACGATAGAGTAAACTACGACTTTTTCCAAAAGACGATCGACATCTCGGCGCTCTCCTTTCACAAGCTGTTGAAGGTTGCCAAGGAGAAGAACGCCATCAACGAATGGGGATCGGTCGTCGCTCTCTCCTACGTTGCGGCGCAAAGAACGCTCTTTCGCTATAACGATATGGCGGAAGCCAAGGCGATTTTGGAGTCCATCGCCAGAAGCTTCGGATATATTTACGGCCGCGACAAAAAAATCCGCATCAATACCGTCTCCCAGTCGCCGACGCTAACGACGGCGGGTCGCGGCGTGCGAGGCATGGATCGCCTGATCGACTTTACCGAACGCATGTCTCCCCTGGGCAACGCCACGGCCGAGGAGTGCGCCAACTACTGCATCACGCTGTTTTCCGACCTCACCCGCAAGGTCACCATGCAGAATCTTTATCACGACGGCGGTTTTTCCCATATGGGAATGAGCGTAGCGGCCATGGAGCAGTACAGCAAAAGCTTTCAGGAGTACGAGGACAACGATTAGTGTCGAGAGTCGACCACGACACTAGAATAAAGACTCTCTACAGCAGCTCGCGCACGATACCCGTCAAAACGGTTTCAAAATCCTCTCGAAAGCCGGTTAGAATGCGGACCACTTTTCGATCCTTGCCGATCACCAGTAGTTTCGGCAAAGCCCTTGGCTGGTAGGTGCGCATCACCTCCTGCTGGTTGACATACAGCACCGGAAGCGTAATGGCGCGTTTTTCGGCAATGGCCTGCAGAGCGGCTAGGGAGATATCGCCGTCGGTATTCACAAACAGCATCTTGACCGGACGGTCTTTGAATTTGCGCGCCACCCGCTGGTAGGCGGGGATTTCCCGAATGCAGGGGATGCAGAATCGGGAGAAGAAGTTCAGCACTAGCACGTTGCGACGAAAGAGGGAGACATATTTGCCGTCCGCGCCGATAGTCAACCGCCCGTTTTTTTCCTTTTGAAAGGAGTGGTCGGTCATCAGGCGGTACAGATTTACCCGTCTGCCGCTGTGGATTTCGACTCCCATCAGGTCGGGAGCGGGATCTCCCACTTCGAGCGGATCGGCAGAGACTGCACAAGGCAGAAAAACGTTTATGCCGACAATCGCCAGCACAAGCAAAAACTTCGTTTTCAACGATATGGTATGACTGTTCATAACGTGTCGGTTCGACATCCTCCGTTGCATGCGAAAGAACTATTTTTTTTTCCGAGCAAACCGCTTGTAGACTTCGTCGTCGTTCCGTTTTCCAACAACGGCGATATAGACGGTATCTTTGTCAAATCGATAGACAGTTCTGTATTCCCCGATATCCACTCTCCGATATTCAGGATAACCGGAGAGTGACTCGAAATCGTGAGGAGTTGAATTTTCGCGGAGACCGAGAATAGTACTAACAACCTGTCTGTACTGTTTTGGAGGCAGTTTCTTAATGAACTTTCCGGCAGATTTTGTGATGTCAATTTTATGCATACGATCAATTCCCCTGCAGGAGCTCTTTTGAAGCTTTTTCACCTAAATAGCCTTCCTGTTCGGCTGATTTAGCTTTGGAAGCCCAATATGCGCCCTCATAAGCTAGGAATTTTTCATACATTGCATTTGATATGAGAACCGATTTCACCCTGCCGGATTTTTCAACGATTACAGGGTCAGTCTCGGCAGCGTCTAAATACCGGCCAAGTCTGCTCTTTAGTTCCGTTGCGGTAATTTGCATGATTAGCTCCCTTGCTATTGCATTTTCGTCCATAATAGGCGATTTGACTAATTCAGTCAATATGCACCCTGCTCTATAAATATCAGCATATGACAAACGGATAGCGGACTGCTAACGCAGCCACTGATCCAGGCGTTGGCATTTAAAAGAAGACTTGCTTATATACGCACATTACGTATACTTAACACATGAAAGCAATATTTGTAGAATCCCTAATATTTGAGAAACTGAGATCAGGCTATCTTTCGGAAGAAGAGTTTAGAGATTTGCAACTCGTTCTTTTGGCAGATCCAAAACTTGGTTCTGTTATTCAGGGAACGGGTGGTTTGAGAAAAGTTCGATTCAGAGCAAAAGGCAAAGGAAAAAGAGGTGGGGTTAGAATTATTTATTATTTTTTTGATAAGAAATATAAATTTTATTTTCTTACTCTTTATTCAAAAAATGAGGTGACGGATTTAACAGCTTCTCAAAAGAAAAAACTAAGGAAGTTCATGGAGGCATGGAAAAATGAACAAACGTGATTTATTTGTCGAATTGGCATCCGCTATTTCTGACGCAAAAAAACATGATCGTGAAATGTTGACATTAAAAACTCACAGGGTGGATATGCCATCGGAATTGGCAATTACACCGAGTGAAATTAGAAAAATTAGAAATCGATATAGAATGTCAAGACCTTTATTTGCTAGATACCTACACACTTCCAGTCGAACACTTGAAAACTGGGAACAAGGCAGAAGTAAACCAAATGAACAGGCCGTTACATTATTACATCTAGTAAAAAAACATCCTGAAACCCTTTCTCATATTGCGGACCTTCCTGAATAGGTACCGACAAAAGGATGCCCCCGAATTCCCTCTCCGCAGTGAATATAGAAAAGAAAGTAAAAGAAAGGGTCGCCCATCTTTTCCCTTTTTTATATTTTGAGTCGGACCAAGATATCATATTGATAATATTTAATTTTATATTATATAATAGAGATTTTTTATCGTTAAAAGTAGATTTTTCTCCAATAAGATAGTATTTTAAACCACTTCCCCATGCGACCGACGACGCTTCCCAATCCGTCGATGCGCACTTCGTCGAAACCGGCCTCTTCGCACAACCGTGCGATCCTTAAGAATCTTGGCGGTATAGTCCCGATAGGTACGCGCGCTATCCGTATCTCTCGATGAATGCTCCTTTTTTTCCCTTAACGCGAAGTTAACTGGCGCAGATCACTCCGCCGGTCTCGAACGATCGGTTATCTATCGACTACGCTTAATCTTTTTGAGAGATGCTAGTCAACCGGCCGGGTAACATATTGCGGAACCTCCGAAAAACATCGCAGCAATGATTTTGTCCATTCGGGAACAGAGTTTCGACTTTATGCCGACGCGCGACTTCGCCGAAGCCATATTCGCGTATGGGCTACGACATGGGAAATTATCGGTTTTTCCGGGCTCCTTAACGTCGAACTTGACGTTATGTCCCCTATGGGAGACGATAAAATATGAAATACGAAATCAAGAGCACAAACCACTTCGATAGGTGGTTTTTAAAGTTGAAAGGTCCTCTAGCGAAAGTAAGAGTATTGAGTCGAC
>CAZLTI010000158.1:0-7389 GCA_964562335.1 uncultured Pseudomonadota bacterium
GCAAAGAACGGGAATCTAATAAAACCAGTTGACTACAGATTCCCGCCTTCGCGGGGGAACTCCTCTTCGTAGAGCTTGTAGCGGGTTTCCAGCATACCCAGATTCTCGTATGTCCGTCGTGCGGAGATATTTTCTCTCTCCACATAGAGTCTGGTACCGCAAACGGAACCTCTCTTTACCGCCAGCGATTTCGCATATTCGTACAGCTTTCGATAGATGCCCTGCCTTCTGTACCGCTCATGGACGTAGACGCTCTGCATCCACCAGAAGAAGCCGTCCCGCCAATCGCTCCACTCCATCGTGATCATCAGGCAACCGACTACCCGATCCCTCTCTTTTGCCACCAGATAGAACCCAAACTGCGGGTTCGCGATCAAGCGACGCACTCCCGACGCTACCCGTTGCGGATCGAGTTCTTTCCCTTCCGTCTCTTTCGCCATGGCGATATTGAAATCGGCAATTGCGGGAGCGTCCCTTTCCTCTCCGATTCGAATCGTAACCTCTTTATTCATTGCTCCGGCTCCGGAAGATTGCTCGTATCATGTTTGCAACCGATTGACGCTTTCTTTTTTTGCCAGCCCGGACGAGGATTGGCTTGCATTTTATGCTGTTGCTTATCTTCTTCGAACCGCCCTAGTCCAGGCTTTCGTCGATAAAGAGTTGACGTATCACTGGCATCGGGGTTTTGTCCATGAACGATTTGTTCCGTACATTTCCCCCGACATGGAGGACAGCGTTTTTCCTTGTATGACTTGCTGCAGTTTCGATATTTTGAAAAAAAACGAAAGGGTTTCAAAAAACGCAATCCGGCAATCGAAACCAACGGCGATGGATACTTCCACACAAAAAAAGGGGATTCTTCGGTTTTTCTGCCTGATCGTGACAGGCGTCTTTTTTATCCTGCTCGATGCAAGCGGAGGGACCGCGTTTGCGCAGACGGACGATCCGCAAAATCTCAAAACCCGACTGACCGCACTGATCGATCAAATCGAAGCCGATTTTCAACAAAGCCGCTACGAAACGGAAATCGAAAACTACGGGGGGGCGCAATCAAAAGTGGAATCGGCAATAAAGAGCATCGATGTACTGGTAAAGATCTTTATGCCCCTGGCGGAAAGAATCAAAGCGATTATTAACGAAGAGAAATTCATCAAACATCAAACTCAAAATCTCATCGACCAATTCATTGCCGAAAATGAACGAACCGTCGAAAAGAGAAGAGACGGAATCGTGCAAAAACAGCTCTCCAACAGGAACGATACCCTGGAAATCCTCGCTCTTCTCGAAAGACAGTTGCAGCAGCTGGATGCCACTGCCGACAGCGGACCGGCCGACTCCCCTCCGTCTCGACCCGATCGGGAAAAGACCAAGGAGACTCTTGCCAAAGTCGACAGACTGCTCGAAGAGGCCGTAACGTTCGAAAACAGAGCAATCAACGGGCTGGAGGCTGCCAAACTCGACGAGGCGGTCGCCGACGAGCAGCGCAGCATTGAAAAAATGGAGGAGGCATTGAAACAGCTCCAGGGCGAAGACAGTAAACAGCCGCAAAATCGGCAGAACGACCAGTCCGCCTCCAACGATTCGAACGACTCCCGTCAAAATCCGCAGTCCGGCGAACAGAAGGGAAAAGGGCAGCAGGAAAAAGCTACGGACACCGCAAAAAAAATGTCGGTAGACGATGCTCTGAAGGAGCTGTCGAGAATCGACAAAAAGGCACGGGAGGAGAGGGACAGACGGGAAAAAAAATATGGTGCCGTTAGGGTGCCCGGCCCCATCCCCGTGGAAAAGGACTGGTAGGCGGAATGCACTCCAAACCGCAACCCGGCTTCTCCCGGCTCTCCGGCATCTATGTGCATCTTCCCTTTTGCCGCTCCATCTGCCCGTTTTGCGGCTTTCCCGTTCTTAGAGATCGGCAGGACAAAAGAGAACGCTACCTGGACTACCTGGAAAAGGAGCTGGATGTATTGGACCGGACCCTTCGTTTCGATTCTCAAAAACTGCGATCCGTCTATTTCGGAGGAGGCACTCCCTCCCGTTTTGATAGCGATCAGCTAAACCGAATAATCGAACTGATCGCCGGGCGTTTTGCCCCCAGTTCCGAAACGCAATGGTCCATCGAGATCAATCCCGAAGACGTCACCCGACCCTTTGCCGAAACCCTACGGCACATCGGTTTCAATCGGGTCAGTATCGGAATTCAGAGCTTCGACCAAAATTCCCTTGAAAGGCTGGGAAGACTTCACTCTGCAGCCCAAGCCCACAACGCCATAGAGTTGCTGCAACGAGCCGGATTTCGGAACATCAACCTGGATCTGCTGTTCGGCTATCCCGGCCAATCCCTGAACGGTTTCCAAAAGGATCTGGATCGGCTGGTACGTTATGCTCCGACGCACGTTTCCGTCTACTGCCTCGGCATCGAACCGAAGACAAAAATCAACCGTCTCAATAGTTGGAAGCAGTGGCAGGAGCGGAACGAAAACCTTGTCTCCACCATGTATCGATTTGCCGTTCAATACCTGGAAAAGCATGGGATTATTCAGTACGAAGTGAGTAACTTCGCACAAAGCGGATATGAATCGACCCAAAACGCAATTTACTGGAATGGAGAAAACTATCTTGGACTCGGACTCGGCGCCCACTCCCATATCGATTCGGTAAGATGGGGAAACCTAAGACGGTGGTTCGAATATAGAGATAGCATCGACCTCGACCGACTGCCGCGTTCCTTCACCGAAATATTGGGGGATGCGGAAAAAAGGGAGGAGCGGCTTATGATTCAGTTGAGGCTGAGGAGTGGAGTGGATGTCGAAGACTATTTCGATTCCTTCGGTATCGACCTGCTCAAGGTGTGCGAGGAGGAGATTCAATTGCTGCGAACGTCGGGGCATATCGAAACTATGCGAAACCGATTGCGCCTTACGCCCAAAGGAATGCTGCTCACGGACGAAATAACCGCCGGATTTGCCGGTAGGCTGTCCGATTGAATTCCAGGGAAATTTTCCGATCGGCACAAGACATTGCGAAACGACGTTTCGGGACCAAAATATCTACTTCTTGAAAAAATCCTTCGCTTTGCGCATCAAATCGGCACGCTCTTCAGGCGACATATTCATCACCTTTTTTTTGATTTCGTTCAGCTCGTTCGGATCCATCCCTTTCATTTTGTCCATGGCGGCCTTTAGAAAACCGCGATCCCTGCCGTTGGAATTCGAACCCTCCGTTTTCTCCTCGTCGGCCGCATAAAACACAATTCTTTCGTTTCCTATTTCACTCGACACGTCCTCTTTCTTCAGAGAATTCAATACGTCGGACAGTTTGACGCCGTTCTTTTTGCAGGCGGAAAAAACCGCCTGGAACGGCAGCGCCACCCTTTTACTCGGAAATCCGTTTTTCCTGATCGAATTCAGGATGCTCTCTTCCACCCTGTTCATTTTTCTATCTCGCACAAATCAAATGGTAGCGAAAAGAGACCTTTTTTCGCACCGCAAGCTGGACAGTTTTATTTTCTTGCTTTAAAAACCACTCATATTGTTTCCCTTCGATACCAATTCGGCAGCATCGGCTCAAAAGGAGGTATGCTGCGGAATCGAGCCAAAATAGGTCGAATCGGCGACGAGAAACAGACGCGTTTTTTTCGGGAGCCCTTTCGGATTGCTGCCGTTTTCGGCCATAATCGACTATTTTGGCGAAAAAGGCAATTCGGAAGGCGAGGAGAGGAGTCCGAAAGCCCTTCGGTGAGGAAACGAAGGGTTTTGGATTTTTCCCGATTCGTCAATTTGGAAATTCCATAGGAGAAAAGATGAGCGATATCGTTCCTGACGAAGAGTTGGACTGTTCCGGTCTTTCCTGTCCGGTACCGATTCTTAAAACAAAAAAGGCCATGAAGGGGTTGGCTTCGGGAAAAATTTTAAAGATGACCTCCACAGATCCGGGATCAAGCAAGGATATTGTTTCCTTCTGCAAAAGAACCGGTCACGAACTGCTGGAATCGGAAGAGGGTAGCGGCGCAACCCATTTTTATCTGAAAGCCAAATAGCGGCCTCAACGGAAACTCGCAGAAAAATGCCGACCGCATCCCTGCTATTTCTGCGATTTCCTTCCTGCCTATGTCATTCCATCGAGGAAACCGTTCTAGCTCAACAACTGCAGTACGTTCTGAGACGATTGATTTGCCTGCGCATACATGGCGGCGGCGGCATTTACTTTGATTTGATTTTTGGTATGGTTCGCCATCTCCTTCGCCATGTCCGTATCGCGGATGGTGGATTCCGTCGAAACCAAGTTTTCGTTTGCGATTTTCAGGTTCGAGATATTTCTTTCCAGCGAATTTTTCTGAAAGGCCCCCAATTTTCCCCTCTCGTCCAGTAGTCGGGCGATCGCGGCATCGACCAAAGTCAACGAATCCCGTGCACCCTGATAGGTTCTTACGTCGATATCCTCCAGACTTCTATAACCCGACACATTGGCAATGCCGACCCCAAGTTTGTGAGGCTGGATTCCATTGATCGAAATTCCCGCAGACATATTGTCATTGCTGCCAATCTGAAACATCACGGAATTTTGCGTGACATATACGCGTCCCACAGACACTCCGCCTTCGGGAATCTCCGCAAGTTTCCCCTTCGCCGGATCGCTCCCCTTTTCCTCCGCATACAAATCGGCCACCCTGCACAACTCCTCAAAGTCTTCATCTTTTCCGGCATAGCGCACCGTTAGGCCATCTACGCATTTGGAGCCTTTCATTCCCGTCAGATATTGACCTTTGCCGACGGCACTTTCGCCGTTGATGGTTCCGCCGATATCGACCCCCTTCTGGGCGTTTTCCAGCTCGCCTCCCCTTTTTGCCAGTATTCCGGAGGTATCGCTGGCCACCTGAAAATTCGGTTCGGAACCGTGCAGCTTATGTCTTACGTTCAGCCGACCATCTTCGTCCAAATCGACCTCCACCTGAATTCCCGCACGGTCGATTGCATTTTCGAAGTTTTGGAGCATCGTTTCGACGGTATCTTCGGCTTTAGCCCTATATTCCGCCTTTCTGCCGTCTTCGATTACAACCAGAGTCTCTCCGGAATCGACAATATCCTGAGTGAGAGCGACGCTCCCGACGACACTGGCTTTGGTGGCCGCTCTTGTAATCTTCACGTCGAATCCCAATTCGTGCGAATCCTGCGTTTCGATTCCGGCGGAAACAAATTCCAAAGTGTCGTTGTTGGTAGTTCCGAAAATCCCATTGGTGCCGTCCAGCAGCTTCCGGCTGCCGAATTGGGCATTTGTGGCAATTCGATCGATGTTGCCCAATGCGGAGGAGATTTCCATCTGATTTGCCGCAAGAGTGGCCTCGTCGTTGATCCCCTCATTTAAGGAGTGAAGAACCAATTGACGGACTCCCCTTAAAAGAGAATTTACCTCGGTCATATTCGCTTCGGCCGTTTGAATCATGGAGACGGCCGTTTCCGAATTGTTGATGGCCTGATTCATTCCGATCACCTGATTCTTCAAATGTTCGGAAATGACCAGTTTTGCCGGTCCGTCGGACGCGCGATTGATCTTTCGACCGGAGGAAAGTTTCTCCAGCGTCTTCGTCACGTTCGATTGACTCTCCGACATCAACCGATGCGTATTCAAAGCCGGCAGGTTGTTGTTGATTCGAAAGGACATACCTATCTCTTTGGGAATCGAAACCGCAAGAAAGCGGATATTTTACGAATTAGCTCAACAATCTCAAAACATTTTGGGGCAGTTGATTCGCCTGCGTGAGCATCGCCGTAGCCGCCTGAGATTTTATCTGATTCTTTGTGAACTGGGCCATCTCCTTGGCCATATCCACATCCCGGATCACCGACTCCGACGAAACCAGATTTTCATTCTGAGTTCTAAGATTCGATAGATTGCTCTCCAAGGTGTTTTTCTGGAATGCTCCCAAATCGCCTCGTGCCTTGGTAACCCGATCGATGGCCGCATCCACCAAAGCAAGCGTGTCCTGAGCACCCTGAAAGGTCATTACGTTGACATCTTCCAAGCTATTAAAACCGGAAGCATTGGCAATGCCGCGCCCCAGGATGTCGGGGTGGACGGAATCGACGGAGATTCCCACAGTCTGATTCCGATTGGCTCCCACATGAAACCTCATAGAATTTTGAGCGACAAAAACGCGGCCCACGGATATGCCCTCCTCCGGAATCTCCACTGCCGGAGAGGGCTCGCTTTCCATTTCGGTCTCAAGATCGGCAATGACACAACCCTCCTTCAGTGCGACATCGTCTCCATAATAGCGGATACTGAGGCCATCCACACATTTGGAGCCTTTGATTCCAGTCAGGACCTGACCATTTCCGATGGCCGCCTCTCCATTAATCGTTCCTCTGATATCCAGCCCCTTCTCCGCGTTCGTCATTTCGCCGCCCTTTTCGCTGAGTAACCCGGCGGTGCTGCTAATAACCTGAAACTTATGGTCGGAGCCATATTTTTTGTGAGTGACACGAATCTGATCGGAATCGTTCAGCTCCACATGAATATCCAATCCACGGCGATCGATTCTGTTTTGCAGATTCTGAATGATAGTCTCTTTGGTGTCGTTACTGTTTGCGGTGTATTCGACCGACCTGCCGTTTTCCACTACGGTCAGTTTTTCTCCCGCCTGCACCAGTTCATCCGTAATGGCAACTTTCCCCACAATACTGGCACGCGTTGCCGTTCGCGTTATTTTGACGTCGAATCCCTGCTCCCTGGAATCGTTCGTCGACATAGTGGCTCCCACAAACTCCAAATTTCTACCCGTAACTCTGCCGGTAACGCCACGCGAGCCATCTAGCAGCTTTTTATTCCCAAACTGGGCGTTGTTCGCTATACGATTGATTGCATCCAACGCATTGTCTATTTCGTTTTGGTCCGCTGCCAGCATCACGTCGTCGTTGGCCCCCTCGTTGGAAGCATGAATCGCCAATTGACGAATGGATATCAGCAGATTGTTGATTTCGGATATATTCGCTTCGGTCGTTTGAATCAGGGAAACGGCCGTTTCCGAATTGTCTATCGCCTGATTAAGACCGGAAATTTGAGCTCTCATCTGTTCGGAAATAACCAGCGATGCAGGACTGTCCGCAGCTTTGTTAATTTCCAAACCGGACGACAACTTCTCCAAAGTCTTGGCCAACTCTCTATTGTTTTTCAGAATCTGCCGATGAGAATTGATTGCCGCTATGTTGTGATTGATTCTGTAAACCATTTTCGTCCCCTTTGTTGAATTAAATCCGACAAGTATCTATGTCGTGAGTTTTCTATGCCGTGGTGCGTATCCGCGAGGAGGGAAGCTCCTCCTCTCCGCCGCGCGCTCCCTGCCGAACGGCCCGGCGCCAGCCCTCCCCCAGGTTCGACAGTATGCCCCGAATC
>CAZLTI010000159.1:0-7229 GCA_964562335.1 uncultured Pseudomonadota bacterium
TCTTGCCGATAGCCGCAGGGCGGCGAAGATAAAACGATCGGTGGACTCCAAGACTCCGGTAAGTCGAATCGGCAGTTTTACCCCTCTCATTAAAGGAGATTTCAGGACAGATAGATCGAAGCGGTCCGGTCCCATACTCTCCACCTCCGCGTCGTGGAATCCCAAACTCACGCCGTCAAGCGGATAGAGGCACTTGTAGAGACACTCCTTGATGGAAAAGACGATACGCATCTCCTTTGATGCCGCTCCCTCTTTTTTTATCCATCTTTTTTGTTCCCTGTCCGTCAAAATATGGGATGCGATTTTGGCATCGACGCTGCGATTTTGCTCCTCGACATCGATCCCAAGAGCGACGGTGCCGGAATGCGGTTTGGATACGATCGCCGCAGCGCACGATGCGCTATGGGTTATGCTGCCGACGACGGAAAGAGGCCAGGCGGGAGATCGGTCCGTATTGACCGTCACCGGCAGGAATGGGAAGCCGGCACTCTGCATTGCCCGCTGTGCGCATCTTCTTCCGCTAACGAATGCCCTTTTTCGGCTCTGTGCCCGATAGAGGAGGCTCAGGCGTTTTTCCGCCGGATGCAGCCCGTCGGTGGACGTATCGATATTTTCGGCAAAAAAGGTACAGCTTTCGGGGAAGGGATTTCGTATCATCGTTCTTTTCGTTTTCCGTTTCCTTCCCTGTTTAGCGTGTCGTCGTTCGCGGAGGGAAAGAATTCGCTTTCAGTCGGTACGTGGCTTTAACGGGGAAAAATATAGGAACCTCAAAAAAATACAAGATTTTTGTCTTTCTGCGGCGATTCGGACGGGCTATTCCAACGAAGCTATCCGCCGGACGGTATACTTCGGCGATAACCTTCCCATTGGCTTTGCCCCTTGAGAAAACCATCCGTCTTTGATACATCAAAGTCTCGACGCCTTCCTGTTCATCCCAACTGCGGTTTCACATGCGCCCAAAAAAACTGATCACCTCGGCACTTCCCTACGTGAACAACGTTCCTCACCTTGGCAACGTGATCGGATGCGTGCTGTCTGCCGACGTATATGCCAGATACTGCAGAGCTGCCGGATACGAGACGCTCTATATCTGCGCTACGGACGAATACGGCACTGCCACCGAAACGAAGGCACGGGAGGAGAACAGGACGCCAAAGGAGATATGCGACACCTATCACGCCATCCATAAGAAGATCTACGAGGATTTCAACATTGGGTTCGACTATTTCGGCAGGACATCGGATCCGGAACAGACGGAGATCACGCAGAGCCTATTCAAGGATCTCGAAAAAAACGGACTGATCGAAGAGAAGGAGACGGCTCAAACCTACTGCGACCGCGACAGGATGTTTTTGGCCGACCGCTTTGTCGAAGGAGAGTGTCCATTTTGCGGCAAGAGCGGCGCAAAGGGCGACCAGTGCGACAGTTGCGGAAAGTTGCTGCAGCCCACCGAGCTGATCGACCCCAAATGCCAGTTGTGCGGCACGTCGCCCACGAAGAGGCGAACGAAGCATCTTTATATCAACCTGCCGAAAATGGAAGCCGAAATCGGGAAGTTCCAGGAGGATTCCAGCGTCAGGGGGAAATGGAGCGGCAACGCGATAGCCGTCAGCAGAGGATGGCTGGAGCGGGGGCTGCTCTCCCGGCCGATTACGAGGGATCTGAAGTGGGGCATTCCCGTACCGCGGGCAGGATACGAAAACAAGGTCTTTTACGTATGGTTCGACGCGCCCATCGGATACATTTCCGCCACCGTCAAACATCTTCCCCGCAGTTGGAAGGATTGGTGGCTTGCTCCCGAAACGACCGAACTGTACCAGTTTATGGGCAAGGACAACATTCCCTTCCATACGGTAATTTTTCCCGCTACGCTGCTGGGTTCCGGCAGGGGGTGGACCATGCTGCATCATATCAATACGACCGAGTATTTGAACTACGAAAGCCGGAAGTTTTCAAAATCGAGAAAAATCGGCGTATTTGCCGACGAAGTGATGTCGACCGGAATTCCGATCGATTT
Source organism: uncultured Pseudomonadota bacterium (assembly GCA_964562335.1). Lineage (GTDB taxonomy): Bacteria > SAR324 > SAR324 > XYD2-FULL-50-16 > XYD2-FULL-50-16 > CAZJUM01. The sequence goes on from CAZLTI010000159.1 coordinate 2,018, forward strand.
GTGGAGATTCACCCTCCTGCACAACCGACCGGAAAAGTCGGACTACAATTTTAGCTGGGACAGTTTTCTGGAGGATATCAACAGCAATTTCATCGACAACATCGGCAACCTGCTCAATCGAGTACTGGTTTTTTACAACCGCAGTTTTGCAGGGGCCATTCCGAAAATAGAATTCGACCGCAGGCAACAGCGCTTTCTGGACGAGGTCGGGGAAGCCGAGGAGAGGATCGTCCGACAGTTCGAGAACGCCGCCATCAAAGATACGATAAACGATATACTGGCCCTTGGACGCATGGGTAACAAGTTCTTCCAGGAACAGGCGCCGTGGGAAACCGTAAAGAGCGATCCCGATAGGACAAAGGCCACTCTTGTGGCCCTGATATTCCTGTGTCGCGATTTGGGCATACTGCTCTCCCCCTATATGCCGGAAACCTCCGAACGTATATTGAAAATGGTCGGAGGCGGCGGAAACCGAATCGCGCTTCTGGGAAAATGGGACGATATGGCAGGTCGGGTCCTGTCGAAGCCGGAGATTCTGTTTCAAAAACTCCAAAAAAGGCACATCGATCGGCTGAAGAGACGATTCGGAGGTGGCGAACCGGTCGAAAAGGCCGTCGATCCGTTTGCGGCCTGGCCGAAGGTCGTGGTCAAGGTGGGCGAGATAACGAAGATATCTTTGCACCCGTCGGCCGACCGGCTGTACGTCGAGGAGGTCGACTGCGGCGAAGCAACGCCGCGAACTATCGTTTCCGGTTTGGTCGGGCACTGCACGCCGGAAGAGTTGCTGGGAAAGAGAGTTCTGATCGCGGCAAATCTGAAGCCTGTGCAACTGCGCGGTATCCTGTCGCAAGGGATGGTTCTGACGGCCGAAAAGGGAAAGAGGCTGGAAGTGATCGATGCCGGAGATGTGCCGGTCGGCTCCCTGCTCCGCCTGGAAAGCGAAGAGGGTAGCCCCTCCTACAAAAAGATCGGTATCGATCGGTTTTTTGCCGCTGCCATCACAGTGGACGATTTCACTGTCAATATCAAAGGCAGACCCCTGACGATCGGGGGCAAGGCGGTGAAAACGCGAGAGGTAAAAAAGGGAAAGGTCCGATAGAGTGCAAAATCCGCTTCGTTTACCGGTATCGGGGCTCTAAAACGAATAGGCAAAACCAACGAGGGGAATTGCGGGCTGCGGGTCCTGTCCGAATCCGGCACTTTCCGAAAAGGCCATAGCGCTGCTCGAACGGAGAAAACCCGCCGGACTGCCCAATGGTCGGTTCAGCAGCGATCCTTGGACCTCCTGCTCGAACTCGTCTTCCGAATAGGGAACGGTTTCCGGGACGACAACCTGCCTGCTTAGCATCATCACACTGCTCACCATTCCCGCCAATGCACCGATGGCCGCTCCCGTCAGAACGTTACCTTTGAAGTCCGCATTGGGGTTTAGAGGGTCCAGCATGAAATAGACAATTCCCAGGCCCGCTCCAGCGGCCGTTCCACCCAGGATATAGAACGTTGCGTTCCTCATCACCGGGCCTCCTGCGTCTTGAGCGTAAACCGGTTCGGCACCTGTAGAAAGGAGGAAAAAGATGACCAATGCCGACGACAGTCTGCCAATTGCGTATTTCATTCATCCCCTGAAATCTCTATGACCTATCGAATCCGGACTCTCGACCCGAACGGACCGGTTGTAGAGACGGATCCCGCAAATCGGTGCGGAAGTGACGATTGACATCGATTCCGGTATTCGGTCCGTTGTTGCCAATTTGGAGGTACAAGAAACATACCTCGACAGAACAACGAATGAAATTTTCGCCCTTAACGGAACAATTGCTCTATTTGCCGTTGAGCTGCCGCAACGATTCGGCACGGGCGTTTTCTCTCTCTTCCGCCATCTCCTGTCGTTCTCTTAAAAACGGAGAGAATAAGGCGGCGCGGCGCTAGCCAGCCGACCGGGAGAGGTTCGACCTTCGGCACTGTCTGTAGAATGCATACAGGCGACGGCTGAATACTGGCAGATCGAATCTTTCTCTAAACACTTCGTAGCCGCTCCTCCCCATTGCCGCATAGTCGCTGTTCAGCATTTTTTCCAAACTCCCCTTCAGGTCCCGTGCCGTCTTTCCCGAACAGATCAATCCGGTTTTTCCGTGCTGCACCACCTCCGGCAGACTCCCGGTCGGAAAGGCGACCACCGGTTTCCCAAGAGACATAAACTCTACGGCGACGCGACAGTTCACTTCACTCTCCGTGGAGGGGACAATTCCGATATCCACCAGGCGCATCAGGTTTCCCAGCCGTTTTTGAAAGCCGAGAATGGTGACCTGCTTTTGTAGCCCACTAATAGCTATATAGGAGTGTATCCTTGCCATCTCCTGCGGAAACTCCTGCAGATCCTTCACTAAAAATAGCAGATGGAGATTTTTGCTGTTCATCAGGCGCAGGGACTCCAGCAGCAGGAGGTGTCCCTTGCCCTTCTGGGTTCTGCCGACCAGGGAGAGAACCGTTGCCTCCCCCGGTATCGCATACCGTTTTCTGACCGCTTCGCTCGAAATCTCCCTTTCGTACTCCATGGCCGAATTGCCGTAATAGATCGTCCGAATGTTGCTGTTTGGAGCTAAATCCCGCATCCATTGCTCCACTTTTTTGCCTGCGGCAACGATACCGTCGCACGCTTTCGGACCGTACAGAAAACGGTTGACGGGGTGATTTTTCGGAGCCCGCGCCTCTCCTCTGGTCTTTATGTAGACGATTCCGGGAAACTTTCTGCGAAGTAGCGAAAAGAGAAAGGAGCCGTTGGATTTAAAGCTGTTCAACACCTGAATCCGATTCCGGCGAATCAGCTCGGTCAGTCTTTTGAAATTCTTCAGTTGCACCAGCGGAGAAAAGGAATCCAAATCCAGATCCGCAACAACCGGAATGCCAAACCGAACGGCCATAAGATGGGCCGGGGAATCGCGATTGACCGCCAGCCAGACGTTACACCCCAATTCCGTCAATCCTCTGGCGGCGTTGATGGCATAGGCAGCCTCCGCATTCCACCAGCGAACATTGACGGCCAACAGGATGTTTTGAATTTCCGTTTGCCCGTTGCAATTCGTTTTTGATGCGGAATATCCAGCCATATGCCTGTTGATGTCTTTCGACCGAACTTGACTATTTGAATTGCAGAAGCCGTTGCATTTTTTCGGCAACCGCATCGGGCCTCAGCCGTTTGAGGCAGTCGTAGTGACCGTAGGGGCATTTTCTCCTAAGGCAGGGGGAGCACTCAAGCTTTTCCTGCAAAACGACCGCGTTGGGATTGGCCGGACCGGTCCAGGTCGTGGAGGTCGAACCGAACAGAGCAATCTGTTTTTTTCGCAGGGCCGACATGATATGCATCACGCCGGAATCGTTGCTGACAAGCAGGGAGGACTTTTCCAAAAGGGCGATCAGTTCCGGCAGATCGGTTTTTCCGCACAGGTTTTTTCCCCTGTCCAGATTTTCGACGATTCTTTCTCCCGACTCGTAGTCGCTTTGAGTACCAACCACCACGACGCGGACCGGAAAACTCCGCATCGATATTGCCACCTGCCTAAAATAATCGATCGGCCACTGCTTGGCCGGTCCATACGTTGCTCCGGGAGCCAGCACGACATACCTGCCGGGTATCCTCTCGCCAAAATCGGCCAGTGTTCTGTCGCTCCATCCGTTCTCAAGGGAGAGGTTCGGGTAGTAGGCGTCGGATCGGTCGTCCACATCCAGTAGCTGAAGATACTCGCGAATCAGGTGCTGCGATTTGTGTTTTCTCCGGTACCTTTTTGCCGGTTTCAAAAAGGGGGAGCGTCCGTTTTGAGAATATCCGATACGAACGGGAATTCCCGCCCAGAAGACCATCAGCGCGGAGGAGAGGCTTGGAGAAAGCAGGTATGCCGCATCGTAGTTTTCCTTTCGGAGCCGATTGCCGAATTCGAACAGGGATTCCCTCTTTTTGTCGAACGGCAGGATCCTACCTCGGTGGGGGAGCGGAATCGTTTCCAGACCTCTCTTGACGATCAGGTCTATTTCTGCCTGCGGAAAGCGATCCATAGCCGCTTTGATGAAGGCCGTGGACATGATAAGGTCGCCCAGCCAGTTCGGCGTTCGGATGACGATTTTTCTGTATTTCTGCCGCACGGCCAAGTTGACGATGAAATGATGTGATCGAGAGCGCTCCTCTAGCCGGAGGAGACTACAATACTCCCTTTGACGACGGGATGCGGGAGGGATCCACAACGGCAGCGGAATCCGCCAGGGCCCTTCCGAACCCCTTGAATAGCGCTTCCGCCTTGTGATGGTCGTTTTCGCCGTACAATATCTCCTGGTGGAGAGTTATTTTGCCGGACATGGCGATCGAGCCGAAAAAGTGGGGTACCATCTCCGTCGGGAAGTCGCCGATCGATTCGCTGCCGAAACTTCCCTTGAAGATGTGGTATGGACGTCCCGAAATGTCGATGGCGGTGCGCGTCAGGGTTTCGTCCATCGGCAAAAAACAGCAGGAGTATCTTCGAATTCCCTTGCGCTCGCCCAAACTTCTTAGCAAAACCTCGCCCAGGCAGAGAGCGACATCTTCGATAGTATGGTGGGGACAAACCTCCAGGTCCCCTTTGGCAACGACTTCCAGATCGATTCCGGCAAAAAATCGCAGCGACGTTAGCATATGGTCCAGAAAGCCGATTCCCGTGGATATGTTTCCCTTTCCGCTGCCGTTTAGGTCGAGATATCCCTTTACCTCGGTCTCTAGGGTCTTTCTGTGAAACGTTTGCCTGTTGTTCATAGCAGTCTCTCTCGAATTGCGGCCGCATGTCCGTACAGTTTCTCCATCTCGGCAAAGCCGGCAATGTCTTTCCCTTGTGCGGTCAGCCTCTCTTTGGTGTAGTGTATCAGCGACGAATGCTTCTGAAAGTCGCGGACGGATAGAGGAGACGAAAACCTGGCGGCACCCGATGTGGGAATGGTATGGTTCGGTCCGGCCATATAGTCCCCTACGGGTTCCGGAGACCAAGGGCCGATAAATATGGCTCCGGCATTTTTGACTCGTTCGATTTTCGATTCGTCGACAATCATCAGCTCCAAATGTTCCGGAGCGATTTCGTTCGACAGTTCGATGCCGTTGTCTATCCTGTCCGCAATGACGATTTTGCCGTTGTTTTTCAAAGAGGCCGCAATCGTCTCCCCTCTCGGCAGGGTCGGCACGATCTCGTCCAGACGC
>CAZLTI010000160.1:0-492 GCA_964562335.1 uncultured Pseudomonadota bacterium
CCACGATCTCCGCAGTTGCCTCGGACCCGGCCGGCAACGGTCTGAAGAGCCTCTACTCCTGGATGTTCGAGACAACTATGCCGGATGGACTTGTTGCCTATTATCCATTCAATGGAAATGCAAATGACGAAAGTGGAAATGGCAACCATGGTGAAGTTTACGGTGCCAATTTAGTGGCAGATCGGTCAGGATGTTCTAGTTGTGCGTATTCATTCAACGGAATAAATAGCTACATTAAAATACAAGGAAAAGAGCTAATTGTACAAAATGATATTACTATTTCGGCATGGATCAAACCTTATTCAGTTAGCAATCAAGATTATCAGTTTACAATCTTCGTTCAAAATGACCGTAGTGCGTATGCAACTCATGATATTGCCATAGTAAATGGCAAATTGTGGTATGATAATTGGCCTCCGAGGGGTAACTATATAAATTCGAATGAACAAATTATACGCAACAAATGGCAACATATTGCAATTACAAGGCATG
>CAZLTI010000160.1:502-3772 GCA_964562335.1 uncultured Pseudomonadota bacterium
ATTTTTATATAAATGGAGTATTGGACAGTTCTGGTTCAGGGGAAACCCGAAATGCATCAGACGCAATCGATGAAACACTGATAGGTGCGAGATATTACAATCAATCTCCGCAGCAATTATTTCATGGTGAAATTGATGATGTTTATATTTTTGCTAGAGGACTAACCGAAAAAGAGGTAAAACGGTTATCTGCTCAATAGACTTTCGACTTGTCAATTTGGCGTCAAACCCCATTAACTAAAACCAGGAGATATGATGAGATTGAGGTCGTATATGGTTCCTCCCGATTGTCAAGTCTACATTAGCAAAAAAAAGTAATATTTATACAAGATTTAATAACTGATGTTACGTGGACAATTTTTGTCACCTAATATAGGGTTTCCTGAACATTTCAGCTCTCTGCAAAGCAGATAGGAGCATTTTGTGTAATCAAAAAGTTTTTAATTGATCTGTGAGTAAAATTATTTTTCAAACCTGTTTCAGACATCTTGTTTTTGTTGGTTTGTGCTATCCGAACATCCCAAAAAAAGAACAAAAGGAAAAGCTCCATGAGCTTTACCAAGTTCATCACTAAAAAACTGACGGCAATTGCCGTTTCACTCGTTTCCTGGAGTTTTGCCATTATCCTTGAGAGACCAAAACGTCTTTTTCCTTGGCCAAACTTACCCTCGATCGCATTGCGTTCACGTTCGTCTTGACGATTCCGAAGTTTTTCCTCCCTTTTGATTTGCTCTGAAATTGGTGGTCGACCAAGTCTGGGGCCACTGAGTCCGATTCCACGAGATTTGCACCATTGTCGGTTTTCACGGGTTCGATAGAGTTTGTCCGCCAAGACGGATTTCGGATAATGGCCTGTTCGCGATCGATATTTCTCTGTCCGATCCTTGAGATCTCCCGATTCGCTGTAGGCTTCCCAGCTTAAACGATCCAGCGTCACATAACCGTCTTCACTCACACTTGCCGATAATTTTGCTCCAAACTCGGTTTGTGCACTTGCTTTCCCTCTTACAATCGGCCTGACATGGGGTTGGGAGATACTGACGATGCGAAATGGAATGCCATGAGTCTTCGTTTCATACATAGTTTGTTGCTGACGATACAACTCATGAATCGCCAGAAGGTTTTTGTATTGCCTTCGGCTCAACATTTCCAACGAAACCATTTCGTTCGGCTTCTCGATATGTTTCAGGTTGCGTTTCAAACATCGTAGTTGCCGACCGCATCCCTTGCGGATGGATTTCGCTCTCAGTTTTTTCTTTTTGGCAAAACCCAAATACTGTTTCCTTGCTTTTTGGCGATAGGTTCGGGGCTTTTTGGTCTTCTCCTTCTTGTGTTTGAACAAAACATCGATGATTTCTTCCGACTTCTCTCTGGCTTTATTCAATAGGCCAAGGTCTGTCGGATAGTGAATATCAGCCGGAGTGCAGGTAGCATCGAGGATCGACTTTCCTTTATTTGACGATTCGGGGTCCGGATCGCCTTTATCGCTTGGCGGCAATGAGGTTCCTTGGGAAGAGCTTGAGCTATCCGAATCGTCATCCGAACCTCTTTCCTTTTGATCGTCTTTCTTTCTTCCTTCTTCGATGATCAGTTGATTGATGGAATCTATGAAATCAACACCAAACCGTTTTCTGAAATGCACCATCAAGGAAGGGTCAAACGGCTCTTCCTGAACGAATTCCTCAAACCCCAGGAAGTACTGCATGGCAGGCGTCTCGGCGATTGCTTCAACAGTTTCCTCGTCAGTCAGTCCTCGCATCTCTTTAACAATCAAGGCACCGAGAGCTACCCGAGCCGATTTAGCCGGATGTCCCCGTCTTGATTGGAAGTTTTTTGCATATTCCTCTTCAATCTCGGGCCAAGGAAGCAAGTCTGCCATTTGGACCCACCGACTATCGGGATTTAGTTCACCGCCGAAAGGTAAGATAAAACTAATTTGTCTGGCTTCTTTTTGGTACATGAGTTTTCAAGTGCACGGATTTTTTCTGGAATTAACATAAAACTGTGCAATGATATCAAGTCGAACATCGTTAGGCAACTGATATATTTAATTATATCATAAATTCAGCAAGCCCTAATATAATTATAATTGGGTCGGACCAAGTTAATATATTAATTATAATATATTTTATTGCTATATTTCTGCTAATTATATCGTTAAAATGATTTTTTTCCTTATAATATAGAGATTAAGAGAACTAACTGCCTGCAAACGAAACCATTCTTGCGACTTGCGGCAGAAACCTCCCTCTGCGGCGTTCGGACGATAAACGTTTCGTGTGGAAAAAAGCTACGGATCGATTGACAAATTGCAACTCTATCGATTGCAATCGACGTATGATAAAGTCGTTCAAACACAAAGGGTTGGAAACGTTCCTTCATTTACCGGTTCATCAGGGAACAATATGACTGAAACAAGACGCAAACCGATCCATCCGGGGAGGATCATAAAAGAGGACTATTTGATACCGCTGTCGATCAAAACAATCGATATGGCGTCATATCTTGCCATTTCCAGAACGACATTGTCCAAAATTATAAACGGGAAAGGTTCCGTCACTCCCGACATGGCACTGCGCCTGTCCCGAGTTTTGGACACGACACCGGAATTGTGGCTGAATCTTCAGAAAAAATATGATCTGTGGATTGCCGAACACACTTCGAAGGCTTGGCAGACAGTCAAACCCCTGTCTCCCGAAATTCTCCATTCCATGGGTTGAAAGCGGATCGAAAAACCTCCTGGATGTAAGAGGCGTCCGAGAGGAGTTGCAGATCGAAAAACCTCCTGGACGTAGGAAGCGATTGTTTGTAAAATTGGATTAGTTATCGTGCAATTTTGGTCGACGGCACCTGCGGAATTTCGGTACGGTCCGAAGAGTCGCTCCCGTTTGCCTTTCGGCCGGACGGGAAGAGGAAGAGGGACGGAAAAGAGTCGGGCCGGGCACGATCCCGTGCGAAAAAACAACCTCGACGAGAGCGAAAAGGCTCGTCGGCAACAGAAAGGACAGGAAGGATATCGGCTATGGATGAAACACCAACGCAAGCCAAAGAGAATATGGAAATTCCCATGCTGCCCATGCGAAACATCGTCGTATTTCCGTTTATGACGACGCCGTTTTTCATTGGCAGACAGCAATCCGTCGAAGCCTTGGAGAGGGCACTCGCTACGGACCGCAAAGTTTTCGTCGTGGCCCAAAAGGATCCCATGGTGGAAAACCCCTCCGAGGACGATCTCTACGAAGTCGGGACTGCCGGCAACATTCTGCAGAT
>CAZLTI010000160.1:3782-7216 GCA_964562335.1 uncultured Pseudomonadota bacterium
CTTCCCAACGGTACCATCAAGACCCTGTTCGAGGCGAAGTCCCGGGGAAGGCGGTTGAAGGTGGATCTGAGCGGGTCGGCGTACAGTGCCCGAATTGGCCTCTTCCGGCCCCTGAAAAGGGAGGAGGAGCCGGACCTGCATCCTCTGGTCAAAACCGTAAGAGAGGAGTTTAAGGACTTCCTCCGCCTGGTATCCAAGAACGTCGACACTTCCGAGAAGGTGCTGTCGGGCAACCATACGCCGGGTGAAATCGCCGATCTCATAGCGCCTCTTCTTACTCTGTCCATCGGTCGCCAGCAGGAGATACTGGAGACGTTGGACCAGAAAAAGAGATTGGAGCTGGTGTACAGCCGCATGCTCGAAGAGAGCGAGCGCATCAAAATGGAGAAGAAACTCAAAAAGAGGGTACAGGGGCAGATCGGCAAAACGCAAAAGGAGTACTACCTGAACGAGCAGATGAAGGCCATTCAGAAGGAGCTCGGTGCGGAAGACGTCAAGGTGGAGCTTGAGGAGCTCGAAGAGAACATCAAAGCCAGCGGTATGAGCGAAGAGGCAAGGGAGATTGCGTTCAAGGAGTTGAAAAAATTGAAGATGATGCCCCCTACCTCTTCGGAGGCCAACATCGTGCGCAACTATATCGACTGGCTAGTGCAGGTTCCCTGGCAGAGAAAGACGGACGACAACCTCTCCCTGAAAAATGCCCAGAAGGTCCTGGATGCCGATCACTGGGGTTTGGAGAAGGTGAAGGAGAGGATAGTGGAATTTATTGCGGTCGGAAACCTGGTGGGCAGTCTGCGGGGACCCATTATCTGCCTGGTGGGACCTCCCGGAGTGGGAAAGTCCTCGCTGGCACGGTCGATCGCGCGGGCCGTCAACCGCAAATTCGTGCGTATGAGTTTGGGAGGGGTCCGGGACGAGGCCGAGATCAGGGGGCATCGCCGGACCTATATCGGCGCCCTTCCCGGCAAGATTGTGCAGTCGATGAAAAAGGCCAAGACCAGCAATCCGGTGCTTCTGTTGGACGAGATCGACAAAATGGGCCGGAGCCATATGGGGGATCCCGCCTCCGCGCTTTTGGAGGTGTTGGATCCGGAACAGAACCACGAATTTATGGATCACTATCTGGAGGTGGAGTACGACCTGTCCAGCGTGATGTTTATCTGTACGGCAAATACCAAGCAGGATATCCCCCTGCCGCTGATGGACCGCATGGAAATTATCTCCCTGAGCGGATACTCCGAATTGGAAAAGGAGAAGATAGCGGCAAAATACCTCGTACCCAAGCAGATGAAGGAGAACGGTCTGGAAAAGTGGCAGATCCGGTTCGGCGGCAAGGGAATTTTGGAGATCATCCGTCACTATACCCGCGAAGCCGGGGTGAGAACTCTGGAGCGGCGTATCGGCAAACTGTGCCGCAAGGCGGTAACGGAAATCGTCAAGGAGAAAGACGGAACCGCGAGAAGGACACCTTCAAAGGGAAGAAAGGGATCGGCGAAAGTTGCGAACGTCAAAACGGTTCGGATAATGCCCGCCAAAGTGAGGAGCTATCTCGGCATCGCCGAATACACCTACGGAAAACCGGAAAAAAAGAGCGAGGTCGGCGTGGTCAACGGACTTGCCTGGACCATGTTCGGCGGCGAGATCCTGACGATCGAGGTGAACAGGATGCGCGGAACCGGAAAGATCCAGTTGACCGGCAAACTGGGAGAGGTGATGAAGGAGTCCGCCCAGACGGCCCACAGCTACGTGCGCTCCAACGCCAATTCGTTGGGAATATACTCCAACGTGTTTTCCGAGTTGGATATTCACGTGCATGTTCCCGAAGGCGCCACACCGAAAGACGGTCCCTCTGCCGGAATCGCCATCACTTGCGCTTTGGTTTCGGCATTGACGGAAATCCCGATTCGCAGCGATATGGCTCTTACGGGGGAGATTACGCTGCGCGGTAGGATTCTACCGATCGGCGGGCTGAAGGAGAAGCTTCTGGCGGCCAAACGGAGCTGTCTGGAGATCGTCGTCGTTCCCGAAGAAAACAAAAAGCATCTGGCCGAAATCCCCAAGGAGATCACCCAAGATCTCACGATCATAACGAAAGACAAAGTTTCCGAAGTGATTCCCTTGCTTCTGGAAAGGGTTCCCCATCCGGTGAAAGATTCGGATCTGAAGGAGAATTCGGCCGACGGAGGAAAGGGGAACATCCGGGAGAACCGCATCGCCGGTTTTCCCGGCAACGAGCCGACCATCCCCCACAACTAGGCGTGAAGCGACCGGTCAGGCTCGTTCTTATTGTCGGTCCTACAGCCAGTGGAAAGACGGGGTTGGGAATTCGACTGGCAAAAACCCTTGGCGGCGAAATCCTATCCGCCGATTCCAGGCAGATATACCGCCATATGGATATCGGCACGGCAAAGCCGACGGCGGAGGAGCTTGCAGCCGTCCCCCACCATTTGATCGATATCCTCGATCCCGCACAACCCTACAGCGCAGGAAAATTCGTAGAGGATGCCGACCGCATTATTGCCCGACTCGACCGCGACGGAGTTCCGTGCATCGTTTTGGGGGGCACTGCGCTCTACATCCGCGCCCTGATGTGGGGGCTCGTTTCGGTTCCGGCTACCCCTCCGGAGTTGAAGAGGGAGGTGTTCGAGATGGCGGCGCGTCGGGGAGTTTCCGCCTGTTTCGACAGACTGAAGCGGTTGGACCCCAAAAGTGCGGAAGCTCTGCATCCGAACGACGGCTCCAGGATCTGTCGCGCACTGGAGGTGATCCTCCATACGGGCAGAAGCATCCGGGACTTTCAGGAAGAGCACGGGTTCGATAGGGAGCGCTATAGCGGCTACTATCTTGGCATCCGCTGGCAAAGGGAGGAGCTGTACGAAAGAATCGACGAGCGCGTAGCTCAAATGGTGCGGAACGGTCTGATCGAGGAGACTGCGGCACTGATCGAAAGAGGCTACGGGGAGTCCCTGCCCGCAATGCGGTCGATCGGATACGGGCAGGCAGTTCGATATCTGGGGGGCAGTATGAGCAAAGAGGAAATGGTGCGGGATATTCGGCAAAAAACCAGACGATACGCCAAAAAGCAGATGACGTGGTACCGCAGGAATGGGGAGATCAACTGGCTGCACCAAAATAGGCTGACGGATCGGGTGCGGCGGGAAGTCGCCGCTTTTTTGGAAGGGGGACCCGCCTCCCGCTAAAACCTTTCGCGGCGGGTTTTGCCGACCGTCTGGCTGCCTGGGCGGATAGGTATCCCATCATCTCTATCGAAGACGGTATGGACGAGAGCGATGGATGCCAACTACACTACGGTCGTTTCACACCGGTCCGGCGAGAGCGAAGATACGACCTTCGATAGGAAAAGGGGTGATAGGCGAGAGGTATAGGCCGGAGTTGTGGCTGCTGTTTTTGAGAAAAAGCGACCGGGAGCTACA
>CAZLTI010000161.1:0-7174 GCA_964562335.1 uncultured Pseudomonadota bacterium
CCCTGCCGGCGCTACCCTTCTTCGAACCAATCCCTATCCGCGCTACCATCGATCAAGAGTCTACGCAGCACAAGGAGAGAGGAGGACAGAGCCACGTTGCAGGCCACAATTTGTCTTGACAGGGAACCGCCTGTCCCCAATATTTAGCTGCGCGGTTGCCGGAAGCACCGTCTGTCGAAAGGAAGAAGCGGCAAAATACTATCAAAACGAGGCACAGATGAGCAAACGAATGCAGGAGTGCATCGACGAATGCGCAAGGGTGGGCGCCCCCAACTATCATCCGATCCCGGTAGTGATCAAAGAGGGAAGGGGCGTTTGGGTCAAGGATGTCGAAGGGAAGAGGTATATCGACATGCTGTCCGCATATTCCGCCTTGAACCAGGGACACAACCATCCGAAGATTGCGGAGGCGGCGAAGCGGCAGATGGAAACCCTGACCCTGACTTCGCGGGCGTTTCACAACGATCAAATGGGTCCGTTCCTCAAAAAACTGACGCAATTGGCCGGCTTCGACAGGGCTCTGCCGATGAACACGGGCGCCGAAGCCGTCGAGACGGCCCTGAAAGCGGCACGCCGCTGGGGATACAACGTGAAGGGAATCGCCGAAAACCGGGCCGAAATTATCGTCTGCCAAGACAATTTTCACGGAAGAACCACCACGATCTGCGGTTTTTCCACGGATCCGCTCTGTCGCAACGGCTTCGGTCCGTTTACGCCCGGCTTCAAGATCATACCGTTCGACGATGTCGAAGCATTGGAATCGGCGATTACGGACAACACCGCCGCATTTTTGGTGGAACCGATTCAGGGCGAAGCCGGCGTAAAAATTCCGCAAGCGGGCTATCTGAAAAAATGTCGGGAGATTACCGAGAAAAACAACGTATTGCTGATCGCCGACGAGATTCAAACCGGCTTGGGACGCACCGGCAAACTCTTCTGTTTCGAATACGACGGCATCAAGCCGGATATCGTCGCCATCGGCAAAGCCCTGGGAGGCGGATTTTATCCCGTTTCGGCAGTTTTGGCCGACGATGCCCTAATGCAGGCCGCCTTTAAACCCGGCAATCACGGCTCCACCTTTGGCGGAAATCCGCTGGGATCGGCCGTAGCTTCGGCAGCGTTGGACGTTATCGTCGACGAGAATCTCGTGCAGCGGGCGGAGGAGCTGGGAAACTACTTCAAAGGAAAGCTGGAAGAGATGAACTCTCCGCTGGTGGGAAAAGTTCGCGGCAGGGGGCTGTTGATAGCCATCGAACTGGCCGAAAATGCAGGAAAGGCGCGCCAATACGCCGAGGCAATGATGCGGGAAGGCGTTTTGGTAAAGGAGACGCATGAAACCATCATTCGTTTCGCCCCACCGCTGATCATTACCAGGGATGAGATCGACTGGGCGGTCGAAAGAGTCGCGTCGGTTCTGGCAGAATAGAAAAAAGCAGACCGCCGCTCTTCCCGAACGACATCCGCAAGATACGCGTACTCCTTCCCCTCTTGCGGAAACTCCCGGAAACGGACTCCCCTAGCTATTTCGGCCGACAGACAGGGCGCCCGACAAACGGAAGCAGCATGGCAAACAAACTGGCGGACCACTACAAAAGCATTATCGAGGAAATTGGCGAAGACGTTCACCGGGACGGACTGAAGGATACCCCCTACAGGGCCGCAAAGGCTTTCGAGGAGATGACGCGGGGATATCGTCAAAATGTCGACGAGGTGTTCCACGGAGCGGTTTTTCCCACCGAATCGGAGGGAATGATCGTAATCAAAGACATCGAGCTGTACTCCCTCTGCGAGCATCACCTGGTCCCCTTTTTCGGCAAGTGCCATATCGCCTATCTGCCCAACCGAAAAATCATCGGACTCTCCAAAGTCGCTCGGTTCGTCGACCTGTTCGCCCGCAGGCTACAGGTCCAGGAAAACCTTACCAAGCAGATCGGCGATACGATCATGAAATACTCGCAGGCCAACGGCGTTGCGGTAGTGATCGAGGCCATGCACCTGTGCATGATGGCCCGCGGCGTGCAGAAGCAGAATTCGATTACCCAGACCTCCTATATGCTCGGAGAATTCCTGAAAAGTGCCAATACCAGGCAGGAGTTCATGCACCTTATCAAAAAGACGCTTTGACGGAAAAGGGCTCAAAGAGCAGCTTCCCGCACCGGAGCGATAGGGAGTCCCATCTGCCGCGACGGGAAAAGAGGAGCTACGTGACGACCTCCTGCGGGGATGCACTCTGCCAATCCGGCCGACGAGGTCTCCCGCCTTGCGGGGGGGGTAAGATTCGCCGAGGCGCGGGTATATCGGAAGCGCAGGTTTTCCGCAGGAATCGACTCTTCCAAGTCGTCGACCAACTCCTCGGCCAACTCGACCTTTTCCGACAGAACGAATCGAACCGTGCTGTTTTGATCGGCGGCAAGTTCAAGCTCTACGCGGCTACCGCCCGCAAATCGCCCCAGCACGCTCTCTATCGTCTCCAGCAGGCGAGCTTCCGGGCCATCGGGCAGCACAATTCGCATGGACTTGGCTCTTTCCCTGCGCAACCGAGGCAGGGAGTGAATGCTTTCCGCAACAAAATGGGTGAACTTGTCCTCCTTGTCGCCCGCGAAAAAACCGCGAATCAGCACCGGATCCTCCAACTCCTCCTCTTCCAGCAAATCCGACATCTCCTCGAACAGATCCGGAAAGACCGTCACCTTAATGAATCCCCAAAGGTCTTCCAGCGTCAATACCGACATCTTGCGATCACTCTTTTTTGTGATGCGTATGGAATTCTCCACGACCACGCCGCATATGTTGATCGAATCGCGGCTACCAAAAAACCGTCCCTCCTCCTTGAGATCGGAGGTCCGCTTTATATGAAAATAGCTCCTCAACTCTTCGAGAAACGGGTCCAGCGGATGTCCCGATATATAAAACCCCAACGCCTCCTTTTCAAACTTCAGTTTCCACTTTGGCTTCCATTCCGAAACATCCGGCCACTCCATCTCCATTTTGCCGCCGATGCGCTCCTCTTCCGGCAAAAGATCGAAAAAGGAAATCTGATTTTTTATCTGCATGGATTTCTCCGCGCTGACCAGCGTCAATATCCGGTCGATACTCTCCAGGAGCTTTCTTCGGTTCGGTTCCAAAGAGTCGAACGCACCGCTTTTAATCAGCGCTTCCAAAACCCTGGAATTGACCTTGGAGGGTTCCATATGGCCAAACAGGTCGAGAATCGACTCGAATCGGCCCTGTTTTTTTCTCGCTTTCAAAATGCTTTCCAAAGCCGACTCTCCGACATTCTTAATCGCATTCAGTCCGAAGCGAATCCGATCGCCGTGCGCCGTGAATATCATCTCGCTTTCGTTGATGTCCGGCGGAAGCACCTGGATCCCCATATCCCGACACTCCCCGATGAGTTTGACGACGCTATCCGGTTTGTTACGTTCTATCGTAAGCAGCACCGCCATGAAATCGACCGGAAAATTGGCCTTCAGCCATGCCGTCCGATAGGCGATCAGGGCATAGGGCACAGAGTGGGACTTATTGAATCCGTACCCTCCGAACTTATCGATGAGATCGAAAATATAGTTGGCCAAATCGGCTTCGATTTCGTTTTTCCTACAGCCGTCGACAAACTTTTGACGCTGTTTTTGCAGAACGGAGGGAGTCTTTTTGCCGATCGCTCTCCGCAGGATATCGGCACTGCCCAAACTAAAATCCGCCAACACCTGGGCCGCCCGCATGACCTGCTCCTGATAGACCATCACGCCATAGGTCTCCTTCAATATCGGTCTCAGCTTGTCATGGGGATACGCTGCGGCCTGCCTTCCATGTTTTCGCTCCACATAGTCGCCTACCATGTCCGACCCTAGCGGTCCCGGCCGATACAAAGCCACCAATGCGATGATGTCGCCGAAACAGTCGGGTTTGAGGTTCCGAATCAGTTTTTTCATCCCTTCCGATTCCAACTGGAAGACGCCGGTGGTATCCCCTCTGCCGAGCAGCTGGAACGTCTTTTTGTCGTCCATGGGAATCAGGGAGATATCCAACTGGTTTTCTCTATCGCGTTTCGTATTGATCAGGCGCACCGCCTTGTCGATGACCGACAGGTTTCTGAGACCCAAAAGGTCCAATTTTACGGCTCCCTGAGCCTCCGCATACTTCATTGTGAACATCGACTGGATATCGCTACCCTTTGTCGGCGTACATGTGGGCATGACATCGGATATGGGAACGTCCATTATGATCACCCCCGCCGCATGCGTCGAAAGGTTGTTGTTCAACCCCTCCAAAGCAAAGGCGATTTTAATCAGCTTCCGCTCCGTCTCGGTTCCCTTTTCGGCCAATTCCCTGAACTCGGTCCGAGTTTCCATCACTTTCTTCAGGGTCACTTTTAGATCGTCGGGAACCAGCTTGGCGATCTTGTCCGCTTCGGAGTAGGGCATATCCAGCACGCGCGCCACCGCCCTGATGACGCCCTTTGCCTTCAGCGAACCGATGGACGAAATTTGACAGACGTTATCCTTTCCGTATTTGGACCGCACATATTCGATTACCCTTTCGCGGCCATCCACCTCGAAATCCACGTCGAAATCGGGCATGCTGATACGATCCGGGTTGAGAAACCGCTCGAACAGCAGATCGTACTTGATGGGATCGATATCGGTGATCTCAAGCGCATAGGCGACCAGCGATCCGGCTCCCGATCCCCGGCCCGGACCGACGGAAATTCCGTTGCTCTTGGACCACTTGATAAAGTCGGATACGATCAGGAAGTAGCCCGGATATTTCATGTCGTTGATCACCTTCAGCTCGAAATCCAGACGCTCCCCGTAGAGCGCTCTCTGTTTGGCCTCCTCCTCGTCGGACCAACCATTGATCTTTTTTAGGTAGCGGAAACGTTCGATCAACCCCTTTTTCGACTGGTCGATCAGCTCCCTTTCCAGCGACTTGCCCTTTGCGACCGGAAACACGGGAAGAATTGGAGACCTATCGACGATTTCCAGGTCGCACTGCTCCGTGATCGATCGCGCATTGGCGAGGCACTCCTGCGGCAAATTGCGAAAGGCCTCCTTCACTTCGTCCGGGCTTTTGATATACAGCTCGCTCATCTCCAGAGGTTTGACATCGGCATCCGTGATCTTCTTCTGCCACCCCATGAGCTGCAAAATATACTGCGCTTCCGCATCCTCTCGCGTCGGGTAGTGACAGTCGCAAGTTCCTACTAGGGGAATGTCCAGTCCTCTGGCTATTTCGATCATTTGCAAGTTCGCCGTTTCCTGCTGCGGCAGCGTATTGGCCTGCAACTCTATGTAGTATCGGCCCTGGAACAGATCGCGATACCACTTGGCGACCTCTACGGCCTCCTCTCTTTTTCCCTCCAGTATCCGTTCGGCCAGTTCCCCGGCGACGCAGGCCGACAGTGCGATCAGACCTTCATGGTGCCTCTCCAGTATCTCATGGTCGACTCTGGGTTTGCCGTAGTACTTTCCTTCGCCGAATCCCAAACTGGCGATCTTGACAAGATTGCGATACCCTACCCGATTTTGACACAGCAGTACCGTATGGTTCGCATTCGGACCCGGCTTGGAATAGGCGCGATGAAACCGATTGACCTTGGCGATGTAAGCCTCCATTCCGATGATGGGTTTCAATCCCGACCCTCTCAACTCGTTGTGGAACTCGATGGCGCCGAAAAGATTTCCATGATCGGTCAATGCGCAGGAATCGAAACCCAGATCCTTGAGCCTGTCGCCCAACCCTTCGATTTTTATGGCTCCGTCGAGAAGAGAGTAGTGGCTGTGGAAATGCAGATGGGTAAATTCGGATGGCATAACGGCAGGGTATTTTGAGATATTCGACAAGGCGCCTTTGCAGACGCTTCAAACCGGACAAGGCTTAGCAACGAGCTGCTGTTTCATCGGCAAACGAAAAGCAAAGGCAATAGGGGCCAATGCCGTCACTACCGCAAATTGCAATGCCGACCCCCCTTTTGAAATTGAACTTTGTTCTTGGGCATAGTATTACCGGATACAATTTAATGTGACTATCCGAGATTCATGATATTTTACAACTGAATCATGACGAAGCGGTAAAAAGTCCCAGAACCGTCATTCCTGCACTGAATTTGCGATACTTTGAGCAAAGAACGGGAATCTATAATCAACTGGTTTTATTGGATTCCCGCACTAAATTTGCGATACTTTGAGCATAGAGATGGGATACGTTGATGAAATCTACGCAATTTGCAAATCTTGTTAAGGAAGTTCGCAAACAACTGGGGCTTAGCCAAGAAGACCTGGCACGTAAACTGGGGGTGAGTTTTTCCACCGTAAACAGATGGGAAAATAACAAGTCGTCACCATCCAAACTTGCTAAAGCACAGTTCGATGGGTTGATTGCAGACATGAAAGATCGGGGATTATTAAACCTCCCGACTGCATAGCAAACTTGCACGACAGCCCAAAGAGTTTCTGTCCAAAAGATTTTAATTCGGGTCTCGGTGAGTACCAAATTAGAGTATTAAATTACGAGGTCTTGCTAAATGAACACTATTCAGACAATAAACTCAGAACTTTATAATCGTATAGTATCGCTAATACAGGAAGGTCGGCAACAAGTCCGTACAGCTGCGAACAGAGCTCTGATCACCACATACTGGAACATAGGTCGCTTGATTGTTGAAGATGAGCAAAAAGGCAACCAACGGGCTGAATATGGAAAGAGGGTCGTTAGAGATCTTGCCAAACAGCTGACTTAGGAGTTTGGAAAAGGATTTGACTATCGGAATCTTCAATACATGAAAAAATTCTATACCTTTTTCCCAATTGTGAACGCACTGCGTTCACAATCACCAATTCGGAACGCACTGCGTTCCGAATTTCAACTAAGGTTCTGAACGATGAAAATAAACAAGACGACAGATTTATATTCCAAAATCTCTGAAGTTATTAAGAATGCCCGACAAGGTGTCCGAAAAACAGTAAACACTGCAATGGTCAACACTTTCTGGACAATCGGTCAGATTATTGTGGAAAACGAACAAAGTGGGGACCAAAGAGCAGAGTATTGTTCTATCAACTCTTCCCAATTCATCACTCAGTGCGTGATGAATTGAGCTGGACCCATTATCGTATGTTAATAAAAGTCGAAGATGAACCAGCGCGACTTTGGTATATGGAAGAAGCCATCAAGG
>CAZLTI010000162.1:0-7106 GCA_964562335.1 uncultured Pseudomonadota bacterium
ACGCAAATAAAATTAAGGCTCCTCTAAAAAACACCGAAAGAACCGCGCCTTATTCGCTGACAGAATAGAGTATCTATGCAGTCGTATTTTGCCGATAGAAACATGTATTTCTTCGTTAAGGCAATTTATTGGAACAGCTGTCGGTCACGGTTTCTTACACACAGTTGCTGACTTTTTAGGCAAGTGCTTAGCGAAAACATTAAAAATAAGGAATGCAATAGGTTGCACAAGAATACCTGCTGTATTCAATAATGTTTTCGGAGGAAAAGAGACTATGAATCGAACGACAAAAATTTTTCTGACTTTTTTTTCGTTTTTGACCTTTTTTCTCTTGGCCGTAGCAAACTTGAATATTTGGCTAACAACCGTTAGCGTTATAGTGGCCTCCATATCTGTTCTTCTATGGTTGGAAGTTACCGACGGATTTTACGATGGATTCATCAATGCGGTAAATAGTGACTTGGATGCATCGAAAAAGCACATTGCGGCTCTATTTGACTATGCAAAAAAAGAAGTAATAATTACGACGGGTACCTTTGCAGCCGACATCTACTGTTCGGTTGAAGTTTTCCCTGCAATAGAAAACGCACTTAAGCGGAATATTAGGATCGTTGTTATTTTAAATAGCGACCGTTACAAAAAAAATGAAGTTCGACCGACAGATGAAAAACAAAGGAAAAATTTCGATAAATTGTGGTTCCAACTTGTTCAAAATAATAAAATTGAAGTCTGCAAATCGGAAGAAAAAATTTTAAGGCACGTAATTATAGTCGATAAACTGCATGTCAGAAATGAAGAAAGACATAAAACTCGAACGGGAAAAGAAAAGAAAAAAATTATTAGGAGGGCAAGAATTAGTTATTTTGATAAGTTAAAGGCTCAAAAATACATGAACGATTTTAGCATATATAAAGAAAAATCTATCCCCTACCAAATTCCAGAAAGTAAGGAGAGTTGTTGATATGAGCCCATTTATATTTTGGTTGAATAGATTTGTCGATCAGGTTTTTATTTTCGATCTGAGTCAAATGTTGACTTTTAACAGTATCGGAATAGCTATTGCCATATTTGCATTGTCTCAGATGCCAAAAAGATTCAAAGATGAAATGAAAATTTTAAATTCGGACTCAGATATAGATGTCCCGGATTATAATTCCAATAATTTCAAGCTAGCTGATTATGTCCAAAAAATAAAACTATATTGGAGATTCAGTAAAACTATCGAAACGGCGGGATTATTCTATTTTATATCGACCATTTGTACCATTCTTCTTTTGACGTTTGATACGACGAAAACAATAAATAAGCCGATTCACTTTATTTTTTTATCGAACGTGGCGTTTATGACTTGTCTTATCCCTACAGTTTCTGTTTTCATTTTTTATTTTCTGCTTAAAGTGAAGATAAAAGACATATAAAAATAGAAAAATGTAGGATCATAGTTATATAGCCTTCACGAAAGGAAAAACTGTTACCAAGGACGTATATCACAGAAAATCGTAAGAAAAACTGGCACTAACACTCCCCCCGATGGACTGGATCGGATGTATTTGATTGAGTCCTTAACATAGTTGTAAATAGGGGTATGGGTAGAGTCTGTTTTCTTAACGTGCCCACAAGGAGAGAGACAGTACAAACACAACGATCATGCGGAAACGTCAAACCGCCCGGAAGACCGAAACTTTTGGCGTTGCTTTTTCCTTAAGACGGTACTAAGCTGTCTATTTTGCGTTTTTCGCTAAGTGAGGAAAGCGGAAAAATGCGGTATTCGGAAACCCCATTCGGTCGATCGCTATGAAGGTAAGAGCCTCCGTCAAACCAATTTGCCCAAAATGCAAGCTGGTAAGGCGCAAGAGGGTATTGCGCGTTATCTGCGAAAATCCGCGGCACAAGCAGCGTCAAGGCTAACGGGAGAAAAAATGGCACGTATCGCGGGAGTAGATCTGCCGAACAAGCGTGTGGAGATCGCTTTGACATATATCTACGGGATCGGAAGATCGACCTCCAATAGGATTCTGAAGGAGACGGAAGTGGATCGGAATACCCGTGTGAACTCGCTTGGCGAAGAGGATTTGGCCAAAATCAGGAAAGTCGTTCAGTCTCTAGTGGTCGAGGGGGATCTCAGAAGAGCCGTAAATATGAACGTCAAAAGGCTCCTCGATCTGGGTTGCTACAAGGGACTGCGCCACAGAAGGGGTCTGCCCTGCAACGGCCAGAGGACCAAAACGAATGCCAGAACGCGAAAGGGGCCCAGAAAGTTGGCTATCGGCAGAAAGAAGTAAACCGCATATTTGGAAGGTAAATGGCAAAGGCCGTCAAAAGAAAGACCGGAAAGAAAAAAGACAGGAAAAACGTCCCGAACGGCAAAGTTTACATTCGGGCGACATTCAACAATACCATCGTCAGCGTCACCGACCCGAACGGTAACGTCATTAGTTGGTCGAGTACCGGATTGCACGGATTTAAAGGCTCCAGAAAAAGCACTCCCTACGCGGCAAGAATCGTAGGCGAAGATGCGATAAAAAAGGCGATGGAACATGGTCTGACCCAGGCCTCCATCATTGTAAAAGGTCCCGGAAGCGGGCGCGAGTCCGCACTGAGGGCGGTCGCCTCTTCGGGTATCAAGATCGTGCAGATTAAAGATACGACTCCCGTTCCTCACAACGGCTGTAGACCTCCAAAACGAAGAAGGATTTAGGCGGACCGCGAAAAAGTAGTATGGAATCGAATCCGGAGAATCAATAGTGGCAAGATATACTGGACCCGTATGTCGGTTGTGCAGAAGAGAGCAGCTGAAGCTTTTTCTAAAGGGGGACCGCTGCTTTACCGACAAATGTGCGATGGACTCCCGAGGAACTCCCCCGGGGCAGCATGGAAGCGGCAGAAGAAGAGGCAAGCCGAAGGAATACGGCATCCAACTGCGCGAAAAGCAGAAGGTCAAAAGAATGTACGGCGTACTGGAGAAGCAGTTCCGGCTGACCTACGCCAAAGCGGCCCGCAAAAAGGGGAAGACCGGCGAAAACCTGCTTTTGCTGTTGGAAAGAAGACTGGACAATATCGTCCACCGAATGGGATTCGCCCGTTCCCTGGCGGAAGCAAGACAGCTGGTGAAGCATGGACACATCCTGCTGAACGACAGAAAATGCGATATACCGTCGGCGTTGGTTAAAATCGAAGATATCGTTTCGGTTAGGGAAAAAAGCAGGGGCATTGCTTTTATCAAGGAGTCCTGCGACTTTGCCACCCGCAAGGGAATACCGGGCTGGCTGAGCGTCGATCAGAATGCATTTCGCGGGAGAGTTGTCGCTTTTCCCAAAAGAGAGGAGATTACGATCCCGGTTCAAGAGCAGTTAATTGTCGAACTCTATTCGCGGTAGTCAGGTGGAGAAAGATTCCAAAGTTGATGAAATTGCAACCGGCACCGGTGCCGGAGTGATGAGAAGAAATTGGGAGGGACTCGAAATCCCGGACAGCTTGCAGCTCGAACGAGAAAGCTTCAACGATCACTATGGAAAGTTCACTCTGGAACCTATGCAAAAGGGTTTCGGAGTTACGATCGGGCATGCGCTACGGCGCACTTTGCTGTCCTCCCTGTGCGGGAGCGCGGTGTTCGGCGTCAAAATAGAGGGGGTGTCCCACGAATTTGAAACGATCAAAGGAGTGCGGGAGGACGTGACGCAAATCGTTCTCAATCTGAAGGAACTCGAGATCGAGCAGTTCAAAGACGAAATCCTGGCGCTGGAGTTGATCTCTGCCGGTCCGAAGGTTCTGAAGGCCAAACACATATCCACCTTCGGAAAGGCCAACATCAGGAACCCGGATCACGTAGTCTGCACACTCGATCAGGAGGCGACTATCGAAATGACCCTGTTCGTAAAGATGGGCAGGGGATTCGTTTCGTCGGAGGAGAACTACGATGCGGATCTCCCGATAGGAACCATTTTTCTGGACTCCAACCACTCGCCGGTGAAACAGGTCAAATACGAAGTGTCGAACACGCGGGTCGGACAGAAGACGGACTTCGACAAACTGATCTTCCAACTCTGGACGAACGGCGGCGTCAAGCCCGACGATGCCCTAGCCTACGCGGGGAAGATCATAAAGGTCTACTCCACGTTTTTTATCAATTTCGACGAGGAGGCCGTCAAACCCGTCGAGGAGGAGGTAGAGGAGGAGAAGCCGTTCGAAAATCCGCACCTGTACCGCAGCGTCAACGAGCTTGAGCTGTCCGTGCGATCGATCAACTGCCTGCAAAACGCAAAAATCGAGACGATCGGGGATCTGGTGCAAAGAACGGAAGCCGAGATGCTCAAGACGAAAAATTTCGGCAGAAAGTCGCTGCAGGAGATTAAAACGGTTCTGGCCTCGATGGGATTGACACTGGGCATGAAGCTGGACAATTTCGACCTGTACAAGGGGAAAAACGTAAAGACTTAAGCGAACATAGGAAACCGACCGCATGATTCCATCTCTATCGAACTCGGCATGAGACATCTGAAAGCAGGCAAGCGACTTGGAGTGACGACCAGTCACAGAAAGGCGCTAATGAGAAATCTGGTGACCGCTCTTCTGGAACACGGCGAGATCAAAACGACTTTGACGAAAGCGAAGGAGATGCGGAAGTATTTCGACAAGATGATCGGTCACGGAAAAAAGGGGACGCTGCACTCCCGCCGTCAGGCGCTGAGTTTCGTCAAGTCGAAGGATGTGGTGGCCAAGCTGTTTAACGAATACGGACCTCTCTATAAAAACCGGAACGGCGGCTACACCAGAATCTTCAGACTTGGAAATCGGTTGGGCGACAACGCGCAAATGGCCCTGATTCAAATGGTCGACGTAAAGGGACCCAAATCCAAAGGAACCGCCGGAGAGGAGCCGATTGCCGAGCTGAAGAAGGAACTTCGGAAAGAGGCGACAGCCGCAAAAACTCCCGCAAAGGAGGAAGCGGAAACGACCGATGTCTCGCCGGAGAGAGAAACGGAAGAGAGCCTATCGGACCAAAAGCCGCCAAAAGGCGGGTGAAAGAAACCCTTCATATATTGCCGCATCGCCTTGCATACTGGGAAATTGCCGCGAGCAGCAGTTCGAATTGATCCGGCGACCGATGCAGTACGATCGAATCGAGTAGCTGAATAAAAGCGTCCCAGTTTTCAATTCCGTCGAACGCACGGATTCGAGGAATCTCAAAATTGATTTCCCGGCACACCACTGCAATTCTATTTGCTTCCGGGAATAGGTTCTGGGGATTCTCCTTGAAGTCGGACAGGATCCACTGGCAGAGTTTTTCGATACTGTAGGAGATCTGTTTCGGATTGCCTTTCAGGTCCTCTTGATTGGAAAATACGGGATTTTTTACCGTACCGCGTTTTTTGGATTCCTTTTGAGAGCGTGCCGAATAGCTTGTCTTTTCGTTCGCATAAAACAGCTCGTAGTATTTCTCTTTGATGAGGAGAAATTTGGCTTTCGTTTTTCCGTCGTCCGGAAAAGTCGTCAGGTTCCGCTTAAGAAACGGGCTGCAGCCGTCGGCCTTCAGCTGGTAGGTCGTATCGCCCGGCAAAAAGTCAACCTCCTTCATTGTCATCGAATCCTGTTTTGAAAAGCGGTCCGAAATCCCGACGCCCGCTCGACGGGCCATTTCGACTCGAATCGTAACCCAAACGTTTTCGAAAATCCACCCTCGTTCCGCAAGGAATTCGGTCGCACCATGCATGGTAACGTTTTAGTTCTGGCGCTGACCCAGATCTTCGCCAATTCCGCACCTCCGGTCGTGACGATGCTGGGGGGAATTATCGGTGCCGATTTGGCGCCAAGCCCTTCGCTGGCGACTCTTCCCGCTACGTTGATGGTGGTAGGGATCGGTCTGAATTCCATACCGGCCGCATTGATCATGAAAAAAATCGGGCGCAAGTCCGGTTTTCTCGCCTCCTTTGCCGTTGCAACGCTGGCTATTTTTTTTGCCGCGTATTCCATCTGGATAAAAAGCTTCCCGCTGTTCTGCCTCTCGTTGATATTCGTTGGCGGCAATATCGCGTTTGTCAGCCAGTTCCGCTTTGCCGCTGCGGAAAGCGTCTCTCCCCAAAACGCCGGAAAGGCGATTTCGTTCGTGCTGCTGGGCGGCATTGTCGCGTCGTACCTGGGACCCGAAGTCGGCAGGCAGGCAAAGGATTCGATACCGGGCGTTCCATTCGTCGGTTCGTTTATCGGCGTAGGGGTATTGTATGTGATCGGCTTTTTCACTCTATTTTTCTACAGGAACATTGGAGTGCAAAATCGTTTGGAATCGGACAAACAGCGTCCGATCTTTCAGATTCTGAAGCAGCCGGAGATCGTTCTTGCGATCGCCGCAGGTTGCGTTTCGTTTGCGGTGATGGTTACCATTATGGTGGCAACGCCGATACAGATGCACAACAGGGACGGGTTTGCCATGCGGTACGTAACTCTCGTCATACAGGGACATCTATTGGGAATGTTCGTTCCATCGCTGTTCACGGGAGGGCTGATTCGGCGTTTCGGCATCGTCAAAGTGATGGCCGCCGGAGTCGGCTGTCTTCTTGTTTCGGTTTTTATCAACATCGCAGGTCGTCAAATAGGAAACTATGCTGTCGGTTTGCTGTTTTTGGGTATCGGGTGGAACTTTCTTTTTATTGGCGGGACCACCCTGCTGACGGAACACTATACGTATGCGGAGCGGTTCAAAACACAGGCGGCGAACGATTTTATCGTATACTCCGTTATGGCTTTGGGATCGCTTTCCGCAGGAGCGGCCATTCATTTTCTGGGATGGGAAAAACTGAATGCTATGATGCTTCCCATATTGGTCGGTATGATCGGGTTGATGGTCGCCGTTGAAAGGGCGGTGCGCAAAAGGCGGACCGATTCTTATTGACTATCCAGTCGGGCAACTTCTATGCTTTACAAATGAATGGCATGTGCATCAATAGTATGAATAATATGATCATCCAATAATAGGAAAGCGAGCGCTCAAGGTGCATATTACGTCAAAAACCTGCGGGAAAAGAAATCGCAATGCCGGAATTTGAAAATATAGGTAGGGATTCCTTTTTAACGGGAATGGGCTATGCTATCGATCTTGGAGCCCTTCAGAC
>CAZLTI010000163.1:0-7080 GCA_964562335.1 uncultured Pseudomonadota bacterium
TCTCGGCAGAGCCTACCATCTGCGAAGTTTGAACCTTTCCAATACGAAAGTATCCGATATCGGCCCGCTAGGCCGACTGACCGGAATGCAACTCCTAAACCTGAGCAATACCGGCATACGGTCGATCAAGGCCCTCGGCCGATTCGGCAAACTACGGGAACTCAGGCTGGGGAAGACAAAACTGCGGTCGGTACGTTCTCTTGAGAATCTGGTTCGGCTGCAAAAACTGGATTTGAGCAGTACGACCATCGAGCGGCAGACGCCTCTTGCGGTTTTGTCCAATCTGACGGTTCTTTTTCTCAATCGCTCGAATATCCGCTACTCCTCCTTGATAAAAAACCTTAAAAATGTGGCCGTATTGGATCTCAGCAATACGAAAATCCACGAAATAAAGCACTTGGCGGGATTTCGAAACCTGATCGATCTCAATTTGAGGAATACCCCCGTCTCCGACACAACGCCGATCCGCCACCTGCCAAAACTGAAGACCCTCCATCTGGGGCATACCAATATCGAAGACATTTCACCGCTCGGCCAAATAGCGACATTGGAGGAGTTGGATGTGAGCCATACGCAGGTATTCTCAAGCAGGCCCCTCAAAAACTGCTCTTCGCTTAGAGCACTCAACCTAAGCAATACCCGCATAACCGACATCCGCGCACTTGCCGGACTGACGGGATTGAAAGAGCTCGGTCTTCGCTCGACGGAAATCGGAGAAATTCGATCTCTGCGGAATTTGACTTCGATAACCGATCTCGACCTCGGCTATACGGAGATCGAATCGGTGGACTCTCTTCGAAACATGACCCGCCTGGAAAACCTCGACCTTCGGGGAACGCGAATATTCGATCTGGAACCGCTGCGAAAAATGAAGAGATATCGGCATTTCAAACTACCGAAATATGCCCGTTAAATCGAAGCCATCCGTCATCCGACGTTTCCCGGCAAAAGAGAATATTTCATTGTTCAAGGTGTCCTAAAGACGATCTTGATTCTCGGCACCTGAACGATGTCGAAGCCGATCGCATGCAGTTCTCCGGTTTCCTGCAGTTCCCCGTTTGCCCATTCGATAGGAACGGCTCCTTGGAAAATGGGAACTTCTTTGCTTTCTATCGATTCCAGCAGCATGAGGACCTCCTCCTTCGATACCCAGTTTCCCATAGTCAGCGACGTGGTCCGGCCCCATTTTTTCATCTTTGCAGCCAGCTCCACAATATCCAAGATCTGCGATTTTTGGGGATAGGCGATAGCGATTACCCCGGTTGTCAGCCGATCGTGGTCCGGAGTCTTCCGGTAGAAGCGCAGCGAGTTGACTTGCCTGTCCGTAGGGATCCAGCCGAAGTCGTTCTGCTCGAGCGCGGATAGGTTTTCCACTCCCAAATCGGCCATATTCTCTTCCGACGCACCCCAAAGTTTGTTCTGCTTTTTGCCCGATAGGGCTCCGATCTCTTTGAAGATGAACACTCCGCCCATTCCGTCGACGGTTGCACGCTTTCCGCCGGGATAGTAGGCGAAGGAGCCCTTCTGGGGGAGGTAGAATTTGTCGAACTTGATCCTAATGAAGTTTTCGATCACGCTCTTTGCCCGATCCTTTTGCTCCTGCGAAGCACCAGACCATAGGTATCGCGTCAGAGTTCTAATCCCCTTCAGCCTTTTCAAACTCCACTCGTGCCACTCTTCCAGTGCATTGTCGTCGGCAGGAATCGGTTCGGACAGATCCTTCAGCATGGTTGCAAACAGCTGGGTTCTATAGCGCAGGGGAAATTCCGGATGAATGTTATTGCCCTCCCTATCCACGAACGCCTTCAGAATCGACGCCGTGTTGCTCAAATCCCTTTTTTGCAGTTTGCCGCTTTTCGATTTTGGCCCCCACAGTCCCGTTTCCGGGTCTTGGTGTTCATACATCCACCGGAGCAGGGTGTTTCTCCATTCGGGGGAGAAGCTGTATAGATTGTGCTTCCCAATCACCATCTGAACCTCGTTTTCGTCGTAATGAATCGGGTCCCTGGCAAGAGAGAGAATGTCCCGCGCATTGTGGAAAGATGTTTGGGGAAATTTGGAAACCAGGCTCCCCACAGTGGATACATCTTCCAAAAACGCTACCAGTTTTTCCGGCGTATTGATTTCATCCAGATAATTCAACGGATACTTCAGACGCAGAGGTCGCCCGATTTTCCCGGCCAGCGCATCAAGATGCAATAGCACGTTTTCCGTCGGTCCGTGATAGGTGCCCAAAGGATAGGCGTCGTCCATAAAGGCACCGGTTCTGGGATTCTGGAGATTCAGGTAGAATTCGAACTCCTCCTCCTTGCTCGTAAATTCGGGCATTTTGATCAGATTCTCTTTCGTTTTCAGCCGATGGTGCAGTCTGTCCAGAAGCGAGAAGGCTTTCCTATAGTTCCCTTTGTCCAAATGGTACGATATTCCGAGCATCTTAAACTCGAATTCGGCCATATAGTAGTTTTCCTCCTGCCGCTGCTTGTTCAACTTAAAAAGCTCCTTAACCAAAGATTTGGTCTGCATCGCTTTGACAACGCCCAGAGCGATCAAGACAAGCACAAGAGCAACAAGAGCGAAAACGGCTAAAACGATTTTCTTTTTCGACACGACATACCTCCTACAATTGGAATAACGGAGAAAAGAAGACCGAAGCAGTCGAACGGATCCGAAATCGCTAGTTCGAAGGCCACGATCCGCACATCGGCAAACCCTGTACATACGGCTGAAGGAATCCCGAAAGAGATATCCCGAATGGGCACAACCGATTCCGGAATATGCCGAGAAACCGCACGGTCTCGACGAAAATACCGAACTTTTCCCTCGACCCGATGGACCGATCCGGTTTTTTTTACTACGGTTGCGATCAGGACGGAAACAGAGCGTAACCTTCGCGGAACCGACTCGTCCAGGAGAACCAATTCCTCCCGAACGTCGCCGATCGCGCACGGTACGCTGAGTCGCTTCGCTACCCGCCATGTCCGTTTCCCTGCAACGGAGCGGAAATATGGGAGCCGGGCATGCATTGGCGACCGATAGAATGCCGAAGGAAGGCTTTTCCCAAAAGAGCGTTTTACCATCATGAGAACCCTATTCGTTTTTGCCGTCGTCTGTTTCCTTGCCGTTCCGATTTGGGCGAAGGAAGACTACTTCATTCACCGGACCTACCGCAGCCAGAAAAGTCTGAACAGCGCCGGTGTCCTGTCCGGAGACATGAAATACGTCGTGGTATTGAACGGAAAGGGGGAAGTCAGAAGTTGGCGCTATCAAAGCGGAAGAGCCCTAAAGATATTGAACACCGGCGGACATAGAGCCAAATCCCTGGCCATCGATCCGAAAACGTCGATCGTGTATACCGGCGGAGAGGACAGGAAAATCAACATTTGGAATATCAGAAGGGGAACTCTGATCGGAACCTTCCCCGACCACCGCGGACCCGTCAGAGCATTGGCCATCAGTTCCAACGGAAAATTGCTGATCTCCGGCGGAAACGACAATGAAATCCGCATTTGGCAGACGACCCGACGCGCCATACTGATGAGGATCAAAGAGCCTACCAATCGGGTCGTAAAATTGGCATTCCATCCGTCCAACCAATATTTCGCCTGGATCAACGGGATCGGCGAAGTCAAGGTCTGGGACTTGAAGAAAAGAGCCGTCGTCAGCGCTCACAAAAAACACACCGGCACCGTAAGAGATCTGGCGTTCAGCTACATGGGCAGCCATATCGCGTCGGTCTCCGTAGACAAGACGATTGTCTACTGGAACTGGCGAACAAACGAACATACCGCGACCTTTGCCGGTCACCAAAAAGAGGTGACCGGCGTATCGTTTCATCCGCAGGGCAAATTTATGCTGAGCTGTTCGATGGACGGCTCGATAAAACTGTGGGATCTCAAACGCAAGCGGGTGGCGGTCAATCTCAGCCTGGACGACAAGCCGGTTGTCGACTGTTCGTTCAGTTCCGACGGTAGCAGAGTTCTGGGCGTATTCAAGAAAAACTACCTCAAAATCTGGGCACTGGGCGACAACGGACATTTCGCGTCGCTTACGGGACATACCGATTCGATACTGTCCTTGGATATAGCCCGGAACGGGAGGTTCCTGGCTTCCGCCTCGCTGGACAATACCGTGAAGGTCTGGGATATCGGAAGTGCGGGAAAAAAGCTGTTGCGGGACTATCCGGTAGGCGACTTCAAAATACGGCAGGTGCGGTTCGCACCGGACAATGTTCGATTTGCCACCTCCGGAACCAACGGCGAGATTCGCATCTGGGACCGCCGCAAAGAACCGGAGGACGAAAGTAGATTTACGGTGCTAAAAGGCCACCGCGGGGCAATCAACACCGTCGACTTCCATCCCGATCGGGATTTGCTTATTTCCGGCGGCGCCGATAAATATGTTTACCTATGGGACATAGGCAAGAGGAAGCCAAAACTGAAAACGCTCGCTCACGATACCCAAATTGCCGATATCCGCTTTTCTCCCAAAGGCAGCAGGTACGCTACCGCATCCCTGGACCGCACGGTGAAGATTTGGAACCTCGAAAGCAATCGGCCGACTCAAATCCTAACGTCGCACAGTCGCGGCGTTCGGGCGGTCGCCTTTTCGGACGACGAAAGGAAGTTGGCTTCGGCCTCGGACGACAAATTCATCGCTCTTTGGGATGCCTTCAACGGCAGGCTGCTCCACACGATGTCCGGCCACGATTTTATCATCAACGGAATCCATTTCCTAAAAGGCGGCAATACGCTGATCTCCTCTTCTCGCGACAAAACAATTCGTATTTGGCATGCCGATAACGGAGCCTTTATCCGAACCCTGACGGACGAAAAGGAGCAGATCACCTCAATGGCGGCAAACAACTCCACCGGATTGCTGGCAATAGGAGGTTTGGGACCGGATATCGCCCTCCACAAACTGCCCGAAAGATACCTAAATCTCCGAAACGAAGAGAAAACCGACCTGTCGCCGGAAGAGGGAAAGAATAGGAGCGAGGAGAATAACGCATTCCCCCTAAAGCCCGAAGTGGAGTCCGTCGAAACCGGCTGGGGAAAAGTGATCGATACGGACATTAAAACGGAAGAGAAACAGGAGATCGACGATCGCATTTTCGAACCGGTCGTGGAAGAGATCGATCGGGAGTTGGTCTCTCTGCAATCCAAATTGAATCGACTGCTAAAAAAGGGAACGGTCTGTAAAGATGCCCATGAGATCAAAACGACGGCCTTGCGAATTCAAAAAAAGCTGCCGCGCGATCGAGCCGTCTACTACGCGATGATTCGAATCTCCATCGCGAAAATGGATCTGTATATGGCCTACTTAATGGACCGCCTCGCCGAAAATATGCTCCTGGATAGGGATCGATACGATTTCGCGACCGATACGGAAATGGACGATTTTTTCGACATCTGGAAGAAAACGCTTTTCAGCCGAATGGCAGCGGCGAACTCCGACGGGATGCAGATCGAATTTACGGATTGCGGCAATACAATACGCCAGCTGCAACTTTCGCAGTATCTGCTGGATGTGGATATTCCCGAAGAGGTGGTGAAAAAGATTCAGGATCGGCAAATCGTTATCGATCTTGAGCTATTTTCCGATCTCGATCGGAAGTCCGGTCTGTTTCAAAACAGGCTGTTGGCCCTTATCGAAGCTGTTGAGAATTTGCCCGGAGGAAAAAAGACGATAAGGATCGGAGACCTGAAAGAGTACCTAAGCAACAACCAAAGCAGTGTCTACGGACATGTAGTCGTGGACCTTTCGACGAGCCGCCAGTGGAATTCGAACGGCAACCAGCCGACCTTTCAACTGAAGAGGGAGGGGGGGGACGAGGAGGGCACACGCCGTTCGCTTCCCTGGAGAACCTACCGGGCCGACATCAATAAAACGAAAAGACTGCTGATCAAAGAGGGAAGATACTATCTAAAATTCGACAACCAAGTACGCAGGGCATTTTCCGTCGATCAAGCCAATCGGGAAATTCGAATCGTGGTCAAATAGACGCCGTGGCGGGATTCCACCTTCATTCCAGCAATTTCCAAAACAGGCTATTGGAAGCGTTCGCTTCCAAGCTGCGGCGACGGCCGCTCTCCGATCCTCTCGCCTCGGAACTCATCATAGTCCAAAACCATGGGATGCAGCGCTGGCTGTCCATTCGGCTTTCCCGCAAGAACGGAATCCTCGCCAATACGCGCTTTCTGTTTCCCAACGAGTTCCTCAACTTTCTCTATTCCCGAATCCTTGAGAATTTCGATCCGAGGGATGTTACGGATAGAAACGGACTGCTGTGGGAAATCTATCAATTTCTGCTGACGAAACTGGACCGACCGGATTTTCGCACGTTGCGGCACTACCTGCGGGACGGGAATACCTCGAAAGCATTTCGGCTAGCCAAACGTCTGGCAAGCCTGTTCGATCAGTACGTCATGTATCGATCCGACTGGATACTGAAATGGGAGAAAAAAGGCGGTACGCACTGGCAGCATGCACTCTGGCACGAAATACGGACGTCGCACCCCACCTGTAGCAAAGCGCATATACACAGAAGATTTCTGGAAACGGTCGATACGGCCCCGGCATCTCGGTTTCCGGAAAGAGTCTCCATTTTTGGCATATCCAATCTTCCCCCGCTGCATATCGAACTGCTGCAAAGGATCGCAAGGCGTATGGAAATCGATTGCTATTTTCTCAACCCTTCGCGGGAATTCTGGATGGATATTCGACCGAAAGAAAAAATTGCCAGAATCGAGCGGAGAAATCCAAACCGGGAACTCTATTTGGAAGAGGGCAACAGTCTGTTGGCGTCGTGGGGAACGGCAGGAAGGGAGTTTATTCATCTGCTAATGGACAGCGGATTGACGGACGATTTTGGTCGGGATCTGTTCTTGCCGACAACATCGCCCAGAACTCTGCTCGCACACATGAAAAACGATATCTTTTTTCTCAGGAATCCTACGGCAAAGACCCCGATCGACCGGCAGGATCGCTCCATTACGATACATTCGTGCCATAGCAGACAAAGAGAAATGGAAATCCTGCACGACCGGATTCTCGAACTGCTGAACTCGAATGCGGATTTGA
>CAZLTI010000164.1:0-7046 GCA_964562335.1 uncultured Pseudomonadota bacterium
TTTTTCAGATGGTCCATTCTCCTATTGGCGTCCTGGGCTAGGGAATCGAAATGGATTCTAATTTCTTAAATATAGATTTTTAGGTCAAAAAATAATATTTTAATAGTATATATGTCCTAAAAATAAACAATAAAAATAGTATTATCAATAGTTTAATTTGGTCCGACCCTATGAAACGTCCGACCCTATGAAACGTAACTTGGTCCGACCCCATAAAACCGCCATTAGTCGACTATTCCGAACGATTTTGAAATATCTTCGGGCAAATCATCAAAATCCTCGGATATTTCGATTTTACCGCTCAGTGCTCCCGGAATCCGATTCTCTTGGTCACTGTCGTATCGAACAAGCTTTGCCACTGGTCTGCCCAATTTGCCGATGATAACTTCCTGACCGGCAAGTACCTTTTCGATCAAAGACGACAATTGCGCCTCCGCTTCGGAAATATTAGTAATATGCATTTGCAGTATCCCTTAGATGGAAAAAAAACGCCCGGTCGTCTTAAGGACCCCTTGAAAAACCCAATATTTTGCCGCTCTGGAGCCTATTCGGGAAGTATGGCGCCGGCGAAGTAACGCGCCGGCGTTAGCTTCCGCCCCCGATCAATATTCCAGTTCGGAAAGCTTTTTCAGATGGTCCATTCTCCTCTTGGCATCCTGGACTGCCGCATCCAGAATCGCCTCGGTCCTCTCCTCGTTCTTCAGAACCAGTCCGAGCGCTCTGTATCGGCCTTCCGCCTTGACGAAGTCCTTGTAGTCGACCTTAGCCTCCTTGTTTCTTAGATTCAGCGGATTTTTCCCCTGCTTGGCCAAATCCGGATTGTAGGAGTACACGGGCCAGTAGTTGGAATCCATCGCCTGCTTCCCCCGGTCCATCATCTTTCTCAGGGAAATGCCGTGCGCGATGCAGGGCGAGTAGGCGATAATGATCGATGTGCCTCGGTAGGCCTCCGCCTCGATAAAGCATTTCAGCACGTGGTTCTTATTGGCTCCCAGGTTGACGGATGCGACGTACACGTCTCCGTATCCCATGGCGATGAGACCCAGATCCTTCTTCGGACGCCGCATGCCGGCTGCGGCAAACTTGGCGACGGAGCCGATCGGCGTCGACTTGGAGGCCTGACCGCCCGTGTTGGAATAGACCTCCGTATCCAGCACCAGAATATTGACATCCTCCCCGGAGGCGATGACATGGTCGAGCCCGCTGTAGCCGATGTCGTAGGCCCATCCGTCGCCGCCGACAATCCAGTGGCTCAGCTTGGCCAGGAATTTCAGATTTTCCTTCACCAGCCGCATTTTTTCGTTGTCGACGGTGCTATGGCCGATCAGCTCGGCGACCTTGGCGGCCGTCTCCTTGGAGGCCATAAAATCCTCCTTCGTCTCCTTCAGTTCGCCTATGGCATTGACCAGCTCGTCGGAGATCTCCCCTTCCGCCACCAGTTCGTCCAGCGTGTCGAAGAGCTTTTTGCGCATCTGTCCGTTGGCGATGGCCATTCCGTAACCGAACTCTGCGTTATCCTCGAACAGCGAGTTGCACCAAACCGGTCCGTTCCCCTCTTCGTTGACGGCATAGGGGGAGGTCGGAGCCGTTCCGCCGTAGATGGAGGAGCAGCCGGTGGCATTGGCGATGTAGGACCTCTCGCCGAACAGCTGGGCCATGATCTTGACATACGGCACCTCTCCGCATCCTTGGCACGCTCCGTGGTATTCGAGCAGATTCGGCAGGAACTGGGAGCCCTTTACAGTTTCCCTCCTTTCGCCTGCCAGGTTGGATTTGGGAAGTCCGTTGAAAAACATCGATTTCTCGTGCTCGATATCGACGATCTCCTTCATCGGGCTCATCTTCAGCGCCTTCGGCTTGGCAGGGCAGACCTCGTAGCAGACATAGCAGCCCTGGCAATCCTTGGGCGAGCACTGCAGCACATACTTCAAACCCGCCTCCCTGGCGGATTTCCCCTTGGGCACCACCGCCTGGAACCCCTCCGGCGCGCCGGCCAGATCCCTCTCTTCGGCATATTTCGGCGTAATCACGCCATGCGGACAGGCGACCGCACACTGGTTGCACTGGGTGCAGCTTTCGGGCAGCCAGACCGGTGCCATGATGGCCGTCTTTCTTTTTTCGAATTTGGAGGTACCGGCCGGGAACACTCCGTTGGCGGGAATTTTGGAGACGGGAATGTCGTTGCCTTTGTCCATCATCACCGGTTCGATCACCTCCTTGACGAAATCGGTCATACCCTCCCCTTCCAGGGCGAAGGGTTTGATGTCGTTTTCGATGGGCGCTTTCGGAACCTCGATCTCCACCAGATTGGTTTCGGCCGAATCCACCGCCCGCCAGTTCATTTCGACGATATTGCGTCCCTTTTTGCCGTACAGCTTCTCGATGTAGTCCTTGGAGAGTTTGATCGCCTCCTCCTTGTCGAGAACCTTCGACAGGATAAAAAAGGCGGACTGCATCACCATATTGATCCTGGTGCCCAGGCCGATCTCTCCGGCCACAGCAAACCCGTTGATAGCGTAGAACTTGATCCTCTTTTCGATAATGGTCTTTTGAACGGAAACCGGAATGTTGGCAAACAGCTCGTCGGGTTCCAGTTCGGAATTCAGCAGAAAGGTCCCCCCCTCCTTGATTCCCTCCAGTACGTCGTATCGTCCCAGGTAGGCCTCGTTGTGGACGGCCACGAAATCGGGATCCAGAATCTGGTAGGGCGCGTGGATCATCGATTTGCCGAAACGGAGATGCGAGATCGTGATGCCGCCCGATTTTTTCGAGTCGTAGACGAAATATCCCTGGGCGTAGAGTTCCGTATTGTCGCCGATGATTTTAATGGAGTTCTTGTTGGCGCCGACAGTTCCGTCCGATCCCAATCCGTAGAACTTGCACTGAATCACATCTTCGGGAAGAACTGTCGGACTCTCTTCGACCTTCAGGCTGGTAAACGTCACGTCGTCGTCGATTCCTACCGTGAATCCGCTTTTCGGCATTTCGGCGGTCAAATTGCCGTAGACCGCCCTCACCATTGCCGGGGTGAACTCCTTGGAGGAGAGGCCGTAGCGCCCGCCGACGATTTTGGGATCCAGCTCCCCGAATCCATCGCCGTGCAGTCCCATTCTGGCCTCGCCGATTACGGAGCGGATATCCACCAACAGCGGTTCTCCAATGGAACCCGGCTCCTTGGTGCGGTCCAATACGGCGATCTTCCTGACGGATTTGGGCAAAACCCGCAGAAAGTGCTTCGCCGAAAAGGGGCGATAGAGCCGCACAACCACAAGACCGACCTTGCCGCCGCTTTCGTTCATCTCCCTGACAGTCTCGCGGATGGTCTGAATGCTGCTTCCCATAGCGACGATCACGCGGTCGGCCTCCGGATCGCCGTAATAGTCGAACAGTCCGTACTGCCTGCCGCACTGTTTGGCGAATCTGTCCATCCATTTCTCCACGATGTCCGGGCAGGCGATATAGTAGCGGTTGACCCCTTCCCGACCCTGAAAGTAGATATCGGGATTTTCCGCAGTTCCTCTTAGGTTCGGCGTATAGGGGTTCATGGCCGTTTCCTTGTAGGCCTTCACCAGGTCCCGGTCCAGCAGGGCTTCCATATCGGTATCGGTTACAAGCTCCACCTTCTGAATTTCGTGGGAGGTTCTAAACCCGTCGAAGAAGTTGAGAAAGGGAATTCGCGCTTCGAGAGTCGCGTTGTGGGAGATCGTTGCCAAGTCCATCGTCTCCTGCACGCTGCCGACCGCCATCAGGGCAAACCCGGTATTGCGCACGCCCATAACGTCGGAGTGGTCGCCGAAAATGGAAAGGGCGGAACAGGCCAGAGATCTTGCCGAAACGTGAAAGACGGTCGGAATCAGCTCTCCGGCAAGCTTGTGCATGATGGGAATCATCAGCAGCAACCCTTGGGAGGCGGTAAACGTGGTCGTCATCGCACCGGCCTGCAAGGAACCGTGAACCGCACCCGCAGCCCCCGCCTCCGATTGCATTTCGGAAATCCGCAGAACCTGCCCGAACAGGTTCTTCCTGCCCTCGGCGGCCATCTGGTCCGCATTTTCTCCCATATCGGACGAGGGCGTAATCGGATAGATTGCGGCAATTTCGCTATGCATATATGCAACGTGAGCGGCAGCGTAGTTTCCGTCGCAGGTAACAAACGTTCTGTTGTCGGTCATGGGTTCCTTTTGGCTGATTTTTCCTGTTCGTCCGGCGGCGCTGTCTATGTCCTCCGGACCCTATGGCAAATTCCGTAAGAAATATTCGAATGGAGATTCGATCCCTTTACTTTTTTCCTCCCAACGCTATCGAAACATCGAAACGAGTTCCGACCAACGAAGCAGCGGTACCCAATAGACGCCGAAAAAAACCAGCGGCACCGCGCATGCGGCAACAAATCCGACCGGAAGAGGGTTTGGTTTGAAATCGGCTATCGGTCTGTCCGCCCTGTCGATGATCATGACCCGAATCACCTTGACGTAGTAGTACAGCGAAACGACGGAATTGACTGCAGCGACGATAGCCAACAGATAGAGTCCCTTTTCCACGACGACTTTGAACAGGTAGAACTTGCCGATAAATCCCGCAAACGGCGGAATTCCGGCCAGGCTGAACAGGCACACCGTAAAGGCGACGACCAGAATCGGCTTTTTTGCTATCATGCCGGTAAGGGACTCGATTTCAAAATTCTCGCTGCGCGACAGATAGATCACGGCCATGAATGCGCCCAGGTTCATCACCATATAGACGAGAGCGTAATAGAAGACGAACCGCATGCCCTCGTCGTTCATCACGGCGATTCCCATCAGGAGAAACCCCGCATGGCCGATGGAGGAGTATGCCAGCAGCCGTTTGATATCCGTCTGCCTCAGCGCCGCCATGTTCCCCAAAGACATGGTGATCATCGCGACGACCGATACGATAAGCGTCAACTGGTCGCTCTGCACCTCCAAATGTTTGGCGAAAAAGCGCATCATCAACGCAACGCCCGCCACCTTCGGCGCGACGGACAGAAAGGCGGTGATCGGCGTGGGAGCCGCCTGGTAGGCATCCGGGCACCAGAAGTGAAAGGGAACCGCCGCAACCTTGAATGCCATTCCGGCCAGGGTCATGACGATCGCCAGAATAAAAATGGGGGATGCCGGAATCGGCGCTACGGATAGGCTCCGCCACATGGCCTCCAGCCGCAGAGTTCCCGTCAGCCCGAAAATGAGCGACATGCCGTACAGCATGATTCCGGTGGTCAGCGATCCGAAAAGGAGATATTTCAGCGAGGCCTCCTTGGCCGCAGCCAGCTTTCGGTTCATGGCGACCAGCAGATAGGAGGGGATGGAAACCAACTCGATGCCGATCGCGATCATCAGCAGGTGCGTCGACGAAGTCATGATCGTCATTCCCAAGAGGGAGGTCGCCATCAGTCCGTACATTTCCCACTCGACCGCTTTGTCGATCTCTTCGCTGTATGCCATCATATACAAAACGGCTGCCGTGGCAAGAAAGAAGATCTGGTTGAACAGGCGGCTGTAGGAATCCAGGCGCAGCATATCGAAGAATACCGC
This sequence comes from uncultured Pseudomonadota bacterium, assembly GCA_964562335.1. Classification (GTDB taxonomy): domain Bacteria; phylum SAR324; class SAR324; order XYD2-FULL-50-16; family XYD2-FULL-50-16; genus CAZJUM01. The sequence goes on from CAZLTI010000164.1 coordinate 5,553, forward strand.
GTGGGATCCCGTCTCCCAAAGTTCCGCAAAAAAGGCTCCGGCCAGAACGACCGCAAAGAGCGGCGCCGGGGAGACGTTTCGCAACCCGGGAATCGCTTTCGCCAGGAAGAACAGTAGGATCGCACCACCCAAAATCAGGTGGGCAGGCATGTGGCTTAAATGGGGTAGCGTATTGATCATCTTAACCGCAATCGATGGAAAACATTTTGCCGCCTCTTTTCCGCCGAAGCGACAATTCCTTTTTTACCCGCGCATGGGGTATATTCGGATTTGCCGGGTCTACCGTAACTTCGCGACGGCCTGGAGATATGACCAAGTCCATATCCTCCATCGGCACCGAACCCAGCAGCACCTCGTCGCCAAGAACAAGGGCGCCGACGAAACAGGTGCGGTTTCCGAAAAGCACGCGAACCGGACCGACATAAGGAACAGTTTGTTTGCGTCCGTCGGCAACGGATATTTCCCGTTCCGATTCCTTTTCAAGTTTCAGTTGAACGGCCACATGTTCCGGAATGCAAAGCATCAACGCTCCGGTATCGGCTAAGGCCTTTACCTCAAGGGGAACCAAATCGGGCCGTCGCGGATTGCCCAACTTGATCTTCGTAAAAACATGACCCATAACAACACCTCTCCGCAGTTACTCTTGACGAAGCGGTAAAAAATCCCAAAACCGCTAAATCAGTATTCTGCTCAGGTAGTTCAGCGACGATTCGAAATAGACGATGATCGTATTGGGAAACACTCCCAAATACAGGACGATCAGGATCAGGGGCACAACCGAACACAACTCCACAAAATTGATCTCTTTCAGCTCTTTGTAGTCCCTGTTGAGCTTGCCGAAGAAGATCCTCTGGTATGCCCAAAGCATATAGCCGGCTCCAAGGATGATTCCCAACCCGGACAGGATGGTGGGTATTTGATACACCTTGAAGGCTCCCGTCAATATGAGAAGCTCCGATATAAATCCGCTCAGTCCCGGCAGTCCGATCGCCGCCATGTATGCGATACTCGTTACGGCCGCGTATATAGGCGTCACCGCAGCGAGGCCGCCGAATCCGGCGATCCTGCGGTGATGGGCCCTGTCGTAGACGACTCCCACCAGAAGAAACAGCATGGCGGTAATGGTTCCGTGGTTGAACATCTGCAAAACGGCGCCGTTCATTCCCTGAGCGGTCGCCGCGCCTATGCCCAGCAGAACGAATCCCATATGGCTGACGGAGGAGTAGGCGATCATTTTCTTCAGGTCCGACTGGGCAAGGGCGCACAACGCTCCATAGACGATGTTGACCACCGCCAAAGCGACGAAAAAATCGCGAAACCAGTCGAAGGTTTCCGGAAACAGCGGGAAGTTGATTCTTAAAAATCCGTAGGTCCCCATTTTCAGCAGCACCCCCGCAAGAATCACCGAAATCGCCGTCGGCGCCTCGACATGCGCATCCGGCAACCAGGTGTGAAAGGGAAAGATCGGGACCTTGATGGCGAAGCCGATAAAAA
>CAZLTI010000165.1:0-7033 GCA_964562335.1 uncultured Pseudomonadota bacterium
ATATGGAAATTTTCTTGAGATCGATATGATAGTCGTCAGCCATTTTGCCTCGTCGAGTTCTAATCCTCCATGCCGAATTTGTCCGCAACCAATTTTTCCGTCTCCTCCTTGATGTGCTCTTCCATGAGTTCGGCAAGAACTTCGTTTTTCATCTGGATTTTGAAGTGTTCAACTACACGAATTCAAACAGTAGAAAATTCCAATTCACACTGAACCACTACCGTACCGCAACACTGACCCTGTTTGACCTGGCAATGGACCCGCCTAGGTTGTGGAGTGAGCAAAGAAGAAAGATAAAGATTAAAACCTGAAATCTTGGTGCAAATTTTTCCAGTGCTCTATCAACTTTTGCTTATGCATTTCATTCATAGGGAGGTCTTTGATTGCAGGCATCCACAATGTTTTTGCCCTGTCCATAACATCATCGAAGTGCGGCTTTATGGCTCGCCACGGTATGCCGGCTTTCTCCGACCATGACTGGAAATTTGTGTAGGATACTTCATACCACTCTTTGGTCTTTCCTAAATTCAAGGCAAAATTACGCTCTTCATCAATATAAACAGCTGTGGTTACGATGTCGTAAGCAGGCGACAAACGTGGCGTAATTTGATCTTTGTATAACAGGCTCCAGTTTTTTAAATGAGCGTCGCCATTTGCCAGCAGAATATTGACCAGCAACCGTCTTGCAAACTGCTGAACATCCGTTAACGCATCGCCTGAAAACTCATACAAAATTCGGCCAATTTGCTCATAATTTGCGGAGTTATATTTCTCATGAGGGTACTTCACCAGGACTTGTGCGAAGTCCTCCATGTGGATGCGTGCGTCTTCATTTCTGTCAAACGCTGATTTCTTGCCCAAGGCTCTGCCATCAACTTAACGGAACGCGGAAACGCCGGGTGTGTAATCAAGCTAAACGTGGGACGATGTTCGCCACTTCTAAACTCGTCTGCGAAACTGAGTACATTTCGGCCATTTTGAAAACCCGCCAAGTAACCTACAAGACTTCCATGTAGCGTTAATTTAAGTACATTGACTTCGTCACTCACGAGTCATCTCCAAGCAGGTCCTGCCAAGGGTCATCCGAAAGGCTTTTTTCCTTTCTTTCTCTTGATAGCGAGGCTTCGTTGATACGCTTAGATGTGGCATCGATGGCGCCTGTCGGGGGGTCACCTTTCCCATCCTCGACCGAGCGCTCTTCTAGTACAGCTAAAACAGCACTCAGCTTCTCCTTGGGTATAAGCATAATTTCGCTATTAAGCCCTTTTGCTATCAACTCAAGGGTTTCTAGCCTAGGGTTCCCCTTTGACTCCAAACGCTGATATTGCTGACGTGAAACACCTACACGCAGCATCATATCGTTTTGCTTAAGTCCCAAGTCGAGACGTCGTTTCTTGAGTTGTTGAAGTAGTGTCTTCATGTTTTTGTCAACAAATAAGTTGCTTTGGCCTGCAAAGAAACATATTAGTTTCCTTTTTTGCCAAAAGCAACTAATATATTGCTTTAAACGAATTTCGACGGCTCGGTACCAGTTCGGCCGTTTCCAGGGTATGCCGAAACCGCGATATGGAAATTTTCTTGAGATCGATATGATAGTCGTCAGCCATTTTGCCTCGTCGGGTTGGTTAGGCAAAAAGGTGCATCCGAACTGCCGGGTGGCTATTCTCCAATGCCGAATTTGTCCGCGACCAATTTTTCCGTCTCCTCCTTGCGGTGGCAGGCCACCAGATGGCCGCCGCCGACCCCTTCCAATTTCGGCTCTTCGGCAAAACAACGGTCCACGGAAAAGGGGCAGCGCGTATGAAAGCGGCATCCGCCGGGAGGGTTGGCAGGGTTCGGCACGTCGCCGGACAGCAAAATCCGGTGGTGCTTGTAGTGCACATTGGGAACGGGAATTCCGGAAAGCAGCGCATTCGTATAGGGATGGAGCGGACGGTCGAACAGCTCTTCCGTTGCCGACAGTTCGACGATCTTTCCCAAATACATGACCGCTACCCGGTCGCTGATGTACTTTACCACCAGCAGATGGTGCGTCACAAAAAGATAGGTCAGCTGCAGATCGGTTTGCAGCCGCTTCAGCAAATTCAGTATCTGCGCCTGCACGGAGACGTCCAGTGCGGATGTGGGTTCGTCCAGCACGATAAAGTCCGGGTTGGTGGCGATGGCGCGGGCCACCGCTGTCCGCCGGAAAACTCGTGCGGGTAGCGAAGCAGGTGGTCTTTCGTCAAACCGACGCAGGCCAGCAGTTCCGCAACGCGCTTCTCCAACGCCTTTCGGCTTAGCTTCTCCTGCTCTTTGATCGGTTCCGCAACTACGTTTTTGACCAGCATGCGCGGGTTCATCGACGTGGTGGGATCCTGAAACAGGATCTGTAACTTTCCCCGGATTTTCCTCCGTTTCAACTCCCGGTTGCCCATATGGGTGATATCGACCTCTCCGCTCTCTGCGGAGGAGTAGAGGATGGACCCGTCGGTCGCATCGTGCAGCCGGACCAGCGTTTTGCTGATGGTCGTCTTGCCGCAGCCCGACTCCCCCACCAAACCGAGACACTCTCCCTTGCGGATGTCCAGATCGACGCCGTCGACGGCCTTGACCGAGTTTACCTGCCGCCGCAGGACGCCCTCCAGTATGGGGTAGTGCTTTTTCAGATTTCGCAGCTTCAGTATCTTTCGCATGGTTGCGGGCAACGAATCAACGGTCGCTATGAAAGCAGGCGACCGTATGGGTGGCGCTCACTCTCTTCATGGAGTGAAACCGTTCGGCGCACACCTCCGTCCGAAACCGGCATCTGGGATGGAACCGGCATCCGGACGGCGGTGCTACCAGGTTCGGCACGCTACCCTCGATGGTCTCCAGTTTGTCTCTCTTTGCCATTTTGGGCACCGAATGCAGCAGAGCCGCAGTATAGGGATGCAGGGGATTTTCAAATATCTCTTCCACTCTTCCGACTTCGCACAGCTGACCGGCATACATCACGCCGACCTCGTCGCAGATTTCCGCCACGACGCCCAGATCGTGCGTGATCAGCAGCACCGAGGAGATTTCCTTTCGTTTCAATCTCTTTATCAGGTCCAGAATTTGCGCCTGAATGGTAACGTCCAGATTCGATGTCGCCTCGTCGGCAATCAGCAGAATGGGATGGCAGGCCAGAGCGATGGCAATGACGATCCGCTGTTTCATTCCTCCCGACAGGTTGTGGGGATAGAGCTTAACCACGCGGTGCGGATGCGGGATGCCCAGTTTGGCAAGAATATTGATGCAACGTTCCATCGCCTCCCTTTTGAGCGGCCTGTCCCAGCCCCTTGCCACCGGAACTCTTTTCAACAAAGAGAGCAGGAGGGAGTCCGGTTTGACCGCCGCCAGTCGATAGAGAGCCTTCAGCAGAAACTTCGGGTATGGGAGGGAAGCGCCGCCGGATTCCAACCTCTCCAGCACCTTTTGGGCCATCTCTTTGGACTGGTGGAACAAAAAGCTTTCGGAAACCTGGAATCCAATGGTGAGGATCGGGTTCAGCGCCGAGTTCGGCTCCTGAAATATCATCGATATGTCCCGTCCGCGCAGACTCCTCAAATATTTTTCCGACTGTTGCGCAAGATCCACCGGGTTGGAGTCCGTTTTGCGGTCGGGATAAAAGAGGATGCGGCCGCTTTCGATCTTTCCGGGCTGCTGGACGAGTCTCATGATGCTGCGTGCCGTTACGCTCTTTCCGCAGCCCGACTCCCCCACCAGGCCGAACGTCACGCCGTGGCGGATGGTCAGGCTGACTTTTGACAGCGCCTTTACCACCCCCTCGTAGGTGTGGAAGTTCGTGACAAGATCGATCAGTTCAATCAGTTTCGACATCGAACGCTTTTGGAAAATCGGTTATCTTCTCCTCACTTTGGGATCGAACGCGTCGCGCAGCGCATCTCCGATCAGATTCCATGCCAAGACGAACAGGATCATCGCTCCTCCGGGGAAGATAATGGTGTGCCAGTGCATCAGAGGATTTTCCGGCGGACCGATAATGAAGTCTCTCGCCATGGCGGTCATCTGTCCCCAATCCGCATAGCCGATGGGAGCGCCAAGTCCCAGAAAGCTCAGGAAGGAGGCGGTGATCACGACCGATCCCATCTCCATGGAGGCAATGACGACAATGGGATAGATGCCGTTGGGGACAATGTGTCTCGCTATGATCTTCGCATGGGAAACGCCCATGGTTTTGGCGGCCTGGATATATTCCAAATCCCGCAGCGTCAGCACGCTAGCCCGCATTACCCGCACGTAGTGTCTCCAATTGACGATGGCGATCGCCAGGATTACGTTGTCCAGGCCCCTTCCCAACGCGACGATAAAGGCCATCACCAAAACCAGAAAGGGCAGGGCGAGCACAACGTCCACAAAACGCATGATCAGTTCGTCCGTCGCCCCTCCGAAATAGCCCGCGACGGCGCCGAGAGCCACGCCGATGACAACGGAAAAGACCACGACGATCAGGCCGATGCGAAATGCCGTGCGGGTGCCCCATACAACGCCGTAGAACACGTCGTACTGCCCCTTTGTAGTGCCGAAAAGATGCTCCCGGTCGGGAGGTTTCGGCGTTCGTTTGAACCCTTTGTGGGGGACCATATAGGGCCGACTTTCGTATTTCGGCGGAGCGATGTAGGGAGCGCAAACGGCGACGGCCGTAAAAAAGGCCAGCAGCGCAAATCCCGCGATGGCGGAGGGATTGTTGAAGATTCGCGTCAGGGTGAACTTCAGCTCCTTGAATGCCGGATGCTTTTCAACCATATTCTAGCTCAAACGGATTCTCGGATCGACAACCGCGTAGAGGATATCGATGATAAGATTCGCCGTTACATATATCAGAGTAAAAAAGAGACAGACGCCCATAACGGGCGGCATATCCATCTGAATGGCCGACATGGCCACCCACTGCCCGACGCCCGCACGGTTGAAGATAATTTCGACCGTCACGCTGCCCTGCAGCGACAGAGCGACCAGCCACCCCGCGACGGTAATCACCGGAATCATGGCATTCTTCTTGGCATGAACCAGGCACACGGTTCTTCTGTCCGCACCCTTTGCTCTGGCCGTCAGGATAAACTCCTTCGACATCTCTTCGATCATGCTCGATCTGGTTACCCTCACCAGTATGGCGATAATGACGGTAACCTGCGTCGTCACCGGCAGCACAAGGTGCCGCAAGGCGTCGGCCGTCACATCCAAACGGCCGTTCAGCAGTCCGTCGATGCTGTACATACCGGTATATTGGACGAACCGGTCTCCCTCTTTGGCTAGCGACATGAGCAGCTCGTCGCTGAGGATGCCCGGAGGAAACAGCCCCCAAAAGCCGTACAGAATCATCATCAGCAGCAGACCGAACAAAAAGGTGGGCAGCGACCAGCCCGTAACCGCCAGCAGGCGGGTGATATGATCGACGGCCCTGTCTTTGTTCACGCCCGCCCACACTCCCAGGCGAATGCCGAGGAACAGGATCAGGGGGATGGCAAACAGGTTGAGTTCGATGGTGATCGGTATGTATTGGAAAAAGGCGTCCCACACGGGCATCGCGCCATATTTCGACCAACCGAAATTGCCGGAAAACACCTGCCCCAGCCAGCGGAAATACTGCTGGTAGAAGGGGTCGTTCAACCCGTATCGGGCGACGATTTCCGGAATGTCTTTGATCTGTTGGGGAGTGCTGATGAACGAGGCGGCCCGCCTTTCCGGTCCGAAGGACATCATCAAACCGAAAACCAGCAGCGAAGCGCCGAAAAGTACGACCGCCAACAGCAGCAGCCTTCGTATGATATATGCCGTCAAATCCTACCTCGTTGCCGCACGCCGCAATCCGGGCGCGGGTTGGTGGCGTTTCGGGAGTGCCGCCCGCAAATGCGCCGAAATAGGCCGACCCGCTCTTCGTCGGGCCTATTTCGCAAAAATGGCGGGCGGAAGTCTATTTGCGGATGTTTTTGAGTACTTCGACGGCCGGAGAGTACAGCGGATTGAGGTTGTAGCCGGATATGCCCTTCTGATAGACCATTAGCTCGGTGGATTGAAACGCGATCAGACCGATAAAGTCCTCCTCCCAGATTTTTTGCAGTCGATAGTAGGCCCTCCTTCGAAGCGTCGGATCGGCAGTGCCGATACCTGCGGCCAGCAGCTCTTCGACCTCCGGATTGTCGTAGTTCAGAAATTCGCCGTAGGTTCCGTGCTTGCTCATAAAGGGATGAATCACGTTGTGCGGATCGGGATAGTCCGCACCCCAGCCGATAATGAAAATCGGGAAGCGGCTTTCGCGCAGCGCCGGCATGTAGTCCGACCAGACCATCGGCTGCGTTTCGATCCGGAATTTGGGATTGAGGCCCATAATGTTCTCAGCAATCATCAGCGCCGCAGCCTGCCGTTCGTCGCGGCCCTGATTGTAGGCGATGGTCATTTTGAATCCCTTTTTCCAAAGTTCCCCGCCGTATGCCTCCTTCAGGTACTTTTCCGACTTGGCAAGGTCGAATTCGGGAATCTTCACGTCGGTGCGGTAGGGCATGCCGATGATGTTCGGCGAGCTGGGGCGAACGCCGAGACCGTTCATTACCTCAGCGATCAGAACTTCATGATCGTATGCGTGGGCAAACGCCTTGCGAATGCCGATATGGGAGAGAAAGTCCTCGGGAATTCCCCCGCCGTCCAGTTTGCCGCTTCCCACATAGGGGTTGGCCGTCGTATTGACCCTTTGGCAGAACATCACGCCGACATAGGCCAGCTGCGGGAGCTTGTTTACGACTACGTTGTCCATTTTCGTCACCTGCTGGTACTCCGGTGCGCCGACGTGAACCCGGTCGGCATCGCCGCGCTGCAGGGCCAGCTTTCTGGCGGACCATTCGGTTACCGTTTTCATGATGGCGTGCTTGATCTGCGGTTTCGGTCCCCAATAGTCCTCGAAGCGCTCGAAGATCGTCTCCTTGTCCTTGTTCCACTTTACCAGCTTGTAGGGTCCCGTTCCGTTTACCGATTTTAGCAGGGGTTCGTCGCCGTCCTTCGGCCCGATGTACTT
>CAZLTI010000166.1:0-7020 GCA_964562335.1 uncultured Pseudomonadota bacterium
CGTGCCGCTTCGCGCTCACGATCCTTAATTATTTTGGATGGCGTGCCGCTTCGCACTCACGATCCTTTTCGAGACCGGCTAGCGGTATTCGGCCCGGACGACGATCCGAATCGCGTCCTTGACGCTTTCGTGGGCGGGACACCTCTTGGTATGGAGCGCCAAGGCGCGATCCGCCGTTTCGACATGTTCCGCAGCCATCGGAAGTCGATAGGTTACGCGGATTTCGGCTATTTTGATCGTGTGCTCGGTTTTTTCGATATCGCCTTCTACCGTCGATACCAGCTCTCCCGGAGCCAGTTTTATGCCGCGAGCCGCCAAAGCTCCGGCAAACGCGCCCGTAAGTCAGCCTCCGACTCCGCCGATGATGTGATCCAAGGTGGCCGGATACTCCGTTTGTGGAATTATTCCATAAAAGGCTGCTATTCCGCCATGCACTCCGTAGTAGTAGGGTTCCTCGAAGTTTTCTATGAAGGCTCTTCTGACCGGACCCTCGTCCTTTACGATTTTTATGCGGCTGGTGTGGATCACTTCTCCCATTTTATACCTCCTTTGGTTTGTATGATGAAGCGGTAAAAAGTCCCAGAACCGTCATTCCCGCACAATTCTCAACTTTTTTTCCCATGTGGAGATTGTATCAGGAACCTTTAAAAAACTGTTTCACTCTCTTTTCCATTTCCGGAAGGCCCGGTCCCTCCAAATCTCCCGCCACATCTTCCAAAAGTTCCGGAATGGACAATTCCTGAGGACACTTCTCCACGCATTCTTGGCACTGTACGCAAAGCGAGGCGTATCCCGGATCGCCCGTTTGCAGACCGCCGTTTCGGACCACATACTTAAACATGGAGGAGGTTTTCTCTCCGTACATATGCAGATCGTTGTAGATATCGAAGCAGGCGGATATGTTTACTCCTTCCGGGCAGGGCAGACAGTAGTCGCACCCAGTGCAACCGACCTTCACGATTTCCTGGTATTTCAAGGCGACCTGCCGCACAAGTTCAAGCTCCGCATCCGTCAATGTATCGGGCTGCGCCTTGTCGGCAATTGCGAGGTTTTCTTCGATCTGAGTTTTCTCGTTCATGCCCGAAAGCACTACTGTAATTTCGGGCCGGTTCCAGAGCCAGCGGAGTGCCCATTCCGCCGGAGTTCCACTCGGTCGGGCTCCGCTCCACAACCGTTCGATTTCTGCCGGCTGCTTTCGAGCCGCAAGGTTTCCTCCGCGCAGCGGTTCCATAACGATAATTCCCAGACCCTTTCGAGCGGCGTAGTCCAAACCTTCGGTACCGGCCTGATGCTTTTCGTCGAGATAGTTGTACTGTATTTGACAAAAATCCCATGTCGCATCGTCTACTATCCGCTTGAAGTCCTTCAAGTTTCCATGAAAGGAAAAACCCGAATGGACGATTCTTCCATCGGCTTTTGCTTTGCGGAGAAACTCCATAACATCCAATTTTTGCAATTTATCCCACAAGCTTCCGTTTAGAGTGTGAAGCAAATAGTAGTCGATATGCGACGTCCGCAGTCTTTCCAGTTGCCGATCGAGATAGTGCTCCATCTTCTCTGCGGAATCAATTAGCCAGCTGGGAAGCTTGGTCGCCAATTTGACTTTGTCGCGGTATCCCTCCCCAAGAGCGCGTCCCAAAAATGGTTCGCTTTCGCCTTCGTGATAGGGCCATGCGGTATCGATATAGTTGACTCCCCGATCTATCGCATATCGCAACAGCTCCGTCGCCTTTCGTTCGTCAATGGCACCGTCTTTCATCGGCAGCCGCATTGCTCCGAATCCTAAAATCGAGAGCTTCTCCGGAATGTTTGGCATCGATCTGTAAAGCATAAGTCTCCTAATTGCATAAAAGGTAGATAAAACGGAAAAGTCGTGGAGTTATCGAGTATCGATATCGGCAATCCCCTGTTTAACGGCAGCTATTATCGACGATTATCATACGGGAAGCAATAAAGAAATTCAGCCTCCGTTTTGTTCCATACCGAGATTCCCGGTATACGCGATTTTTGGGCAATGGGTAGATTTCCGGCAGAGGATCGTTGATTCATACCGCTTCGCATGGTAGCAATCCGAAAGGGATGCAGGAAGAACGTTTAAACGCTTTCCCGCAGAAACACGCAAACCCGGCACCTCGGTTCTTTGTTCCATATACGAAAATGAGTGGAGATTTTGCCATCGTCATTGAGGTGGTTCCGCCGCAGGGACCGGATATTGTCCGCCTGATGACCTCCCTATCCCCATTGGAGGGCGTGTGCTTCAGCCGATTCAGCGTTGCTTCGAATCCCGTAGCAAAGCCGTGTTTGAGCGCACTGGCCGTTTGTGCGGCGATTCGGCAACGGCTAAATAAAAATAGCGTCTTGCACTGCACCACACGAGACTACAATCGATTGAGCCTGCATTCGCAACTATGGGGAGCGAAGGCGCTCGGACTGCATTCGGTGCTGATCATGACGGGGGATCTTGTCGCTCCCGGAAATCGCACCTCTACTACGACCGTAAGGGACGTGGACGTGTTTGGGCTGGTGCGGATGGCCCGCGAAGCGGGACTGTACACCGGCGTGGTGTTCGGTAGCGGAGCGCCGTCCAGTGGGCTGGAGCGTGCGATTCGCAGGCTGGAGGAAAAAACGGCGGCCGGGGCGCAATATGTCGTCACGCAGCCCATCTACGATGCGGAGGGAGCTGAATCCCTGCGCAAAAACTTGGCACACATCGCCATTCCCAAAATCGCGGGAGTGCTGCCGCTCCATTCTGCCCGCCACGCTTCCTTTCTGCACGACCGCGTCTCCGGAATCGAGGTGCCCGAAGCGGTTCGCGACAGAATGTCGTCGGCACGCGACCAGATGCGGGAGGGAATCGACAACGCACGCGAAGTAGTGGCCGAGTGCCGAAAAAATTTCGACGGCGTATGTCTTATGCCGGCCTTCAATCGTTTCGAAACGATTCGCGAAGTTTTGGCGCCGTAGCACGGGATGCGCGGACAGCACCAAGCGGATTCGCCGCTCCCGTCCGAAGGCGGTGCTCCATTCGATTTCAAAAGAGTCTAAAGGACGGAAATCCCGTTCATCGATACAAATTGCAAACAATAGCGGTCGATATGAACCATCTGAAAAGCAACCGAGAACTGATTGCCGAACGCGACGCCCAATTTGCCCGCGAACTGGCCAATAGAATGCTGAAGAGACCCAACTTAAGCATCTGGATGATTCTCATACCGATCATTTTGGTGTTTTATATCCAGCAATATCAAAGATATGCGAAGGGAAAACGCGACTTTGCCCGCAACTATCTGGTCAGTCTCAAAAAGGCGCTGAACGCCGCTTTTTCCGCTATCGAGGAGAATACTGAAGTCGATATGGAATCCATCGGTCAAGCCGACGAACTTGCGGAGGAGTCCCTGCCGAAATACAGGAAGCTACTGGAGGTTCTCGTAGAACATTATACCGTCCTTTTGAATGCCAAAGGGGAGACATTCGCCGAACTTGTCGTCGACGGATTTGCGAACGCGGACGCATATCGGCAGGCCCTTGCGAAACTGAATGCGGCGTGGTCGGAGCTGAATCGCTCCATCGGCAGGCAATCCTTTCAAAACGACGCGCCCCAACTTGCGACGATCAAACGAATGGAACGGTTTTCCGAGGAGATGAGAGAGGAAGAGGCAACTCTCTATTTTCAAAACATCGAAGCCTCCCCCAAGTGCAAAGCTTGAAGAAGGCTCGATTTCTACCGAAACTACGGAAAGCGCGCTATCAGCGTTTTCGTCTTCGTTTAGACGTTTTCGTCCGAACTTCTACTGAGATTCCCTTCCCGGCATGTACTCCATGGTGTTGTCCATATGGATATTCGCCTCCGAGAACTCCTCGATATCCGTGTAGTAGAGGGCTCCGGCGTCGATGCCTCGCTCTTCGATAAAAGCGACGAGGGGTTTGACGCTTTCGAAACGGTCCATACAGGGACCGACGAAAAAAATAAACCCCGCGCACAACCCGATGGAAACAACCAGCTGGATAACTCCTTTGGCCATTACGATCGGCTCCGTAATCGAGGACGATTAAATGGCAGCCGTGATTTCAGGGAACACCATGTAGAACATGATATACGCCATCGTCAACGTGAGAATCAGGTTGAAGGACTGACCGCAAACGTAAAGAATCAAAGGTTTCCCGCCCCTGAAATGCTCGCCCAATTCACGGAAGTTCGTCGCCAGACCGATGCTGGTGAAGGCCAGACAGAAGAACCAGCCGCGACCGATCTTTGAAAATCCTCGGATGGCACCGTGGTCGATGATCATATATCCCAAATCCTTGCCGAACGCCCCATACATGAGGGAAAAAAGGATAGAGGCCCCAATAAAACCGAGTACGAACTTCGGAAAGCGGTTCCAAATTTCCATTTTCCCCACCGTTCGCCCATCCGCAGCATCTACCTTTGTCACCCAGTATACGGCTACGCAGAATGCAATTACGCCAATCAGCACGTTTTGGATCATTTTAATCGTAGCAGCCACATAAAGAGCCTGGTCGCTTAGAAACGCTCCGGCAGCGGCAACCGCGCCGGTCGCATCGATCGTGCCTCCCATCCAGGCGCCGCCCAATACGTGCGGCATATCCACCGCTTTGATGAAGGCGGGCATCAGAATCATCATAATGGAGGTAAATACCAACGAAAGGCCAACTGCCAGGGTCAGCTCCTCCTTTTTGGCACGGCAGGCAGAAGCGGTTGCGATCGCTGCGGAGACACCGCAGACGGACATATCCGCCGATACCGTAATGTTCAACGTTTTGGAGGGCATTTTGACTATTTTCTGACCGAAGATATAGGTCGTCACCAAAACGATCGGCGTGACGATCCAAGCCACGAAAATGCCGGGAACTCCAATGGATAGAATTTTACCGAACAGGATTTCCGCCCCCAACAGAACCAGGCCCGTTTTGATGTAGTACTCGGTCTGTACGGCAGGCTTTACCCATTCGGGAGTTCCTACGGTATTGCTGATGATCATACCGAACAGAATTGCCCATGCGGCGTAGCCGATTCCATAGTGCTTCATTGTGGAATTTCCGGCGGCGATGTAGGACAAAACGGCTATCAGGAAGACAAAAACAAAACCGATCATAAATTTACCATAGGACTCCCCCATCACCAGCTTGCCGAATCCGAACACGACGGCCAAAACAATCATGAAACCGATCAGATAGGGAATCTGGTTGAACGGTTTGGAGCCGATCTTCTTTTTGGCACTCGACGCTTTGGTCTTGGCTGCCCGCCAGGCAGCGACGGCCTCTTTTGCTTCTGCATTCAGCGTATCATCCGAAAATCCGGCATCGGCCGCTTTGTCCTCCGCTGCCCTCGCCGTTTCCAAAGCACTTGCTGCGGCCGCTTTTGCAGCATCGTACTTTGCCTTTCCTTTAGCATTTTTGGCTTCGGCAGCCTCCTTGCCAAAAAACAGGGAATCGAGCGGATTGGAACTCCAACCGTGCGGCTTGCCGGTGAATACCTTGATGGACTTGCCGATCGGCGAACTGGTCGCTTTTAGTCCCTTTTTCGTATCGACCGCCCGGTACCAGGCAATCGTCTTGAACGGCGCTTTGGCAGATTCCTCCTTCAGGACGGCATTGGCCTTGTCTATTTTGGCAACCACCGCCTGATCCCCCTTGGGAAAGTAGATCAGCATGCCGAGAATCAGAATAAAGGCCCCAATCCAAATGGCCCAATAGTCCTCCTGCTTCCACAAATCGGAAAGCTTCGTTTTGCCGCTATCGTAAACGACGGATGAATCCTTTTGTTTGCTCATTTTACACCTCTCCTGATTGAAAGTTTGAACCGCCTCTCGTCCGACCTGAACCATGCTCATGCCGGGAAGCAGCATTCCCGAACCGAAAGGCATACTGTCGACAGCCCGTTTCCGAAGAAAAACCGGCAGCAAATCGACACGCTCCCTTTGATCGGGTTTTGGACCGAATGAAACCTCCAAAAAATTGTCGGTAGCGTATCAAAGGAACCAACTTATTACAAGACATTCCATCGATCATCGGAGACAGAAAATATTAAGGGGCGGCACGGTATTATGGGGTCGGACCAGACTATTATATTGATAATAAGTACTATTTTTACATTATTTGCCCAATTATACTTCTTAAAATCCTATTTTCTATATGAAATTTACCAATAAACGGAATAGTGCACTGTCCGGATTCCCTAAAAGCACCTCCGAAAAACTCGATAATTATGCTATTCCAAGCCCATTTTGGAATACTATTCGGGTGAAGTAGACGCCGGAGTTCAGTCGGAGCAACCCGACCGAATTGACGGAGGCAGGAAAATTCCGTTCTTCGGAGAGTTCCTTCATACCGAGACTGCTTTTCTCTTTCCTCCAAGATTGACAGAATCGGTCACACCGTTTCGTCATCTCTACAGGTTTTTTTCGATTTATCAAGCACTTATGAGCCAAAACCGACTTATAAGCGCTTTGACGAAGCCTATCGGTTGTTTTACGATTAGCCGTTTTTCCCTACAGGCGGTGCGGTTACAGGTCCCCGCCCATGCGGTTGCGGCCGTGTCGAATATCTTTAAGCTCAACAGGCGATAAGGCTAAGGTGCAGACAAAAATAGCGGTTCCCATTGCAGCGGCCGATAGGACCGACGTTCTCAGTCAAACTGAAGAGGCTGTAGCGTCGGGAGCGGAGATGCTGGAATTGAGAACCGACTATCTCGAATCTCTCTCCGTCGATCTGGTCAAGGAGATCATCCATTCCGTGCGGCGGATTACCGACCTGCCTTTGATCGTGACATGCCGCGACCCGAAGGAGGGGGGTGCGAATGTCTATTCGGCGGAGTTGAGACGGGACGTTTTGGTGCAGGCTGTCCGAGAAACCGTATCGTTCGTCGACATGGAATTCGCCAATTTTCGGGAAAAAACTCTATCCGAACCGCTGCTCGCGGCTTTATCTCCATCGGACAAAACCCGTCTGATTCTTTCCATCCATGATTTCGATCGCCCGTTGCAGAATCTTGCGGGCCTG
>CAZLTI010000167.1:0-6984 GCA_964562335.1 uncultured Pseudomonadota bacterium
CTGATCCAATAGCGACTTCACCCGATAAACGAACTCCTCCTGGTTCGGGTTACCATGAACCTTTATCGGTTCGCCGATGATATCCTTCACTAGCCAGCGTGGATTGAGAGACCAAAAGGGATCTTGAAAGACAATTTGCAGATGTTGCCTGAGCTTCCGCATCTCCTTTTTAGATTGATTGAAGATATCGATACCATCAAAGATCACCCGACCGGATGTCGGTTCCAGTAAGTTGAGAAGAACATTGACAAGTGTCGTCTTTCCGCACCCGGATTCCCCAACGATTCCCAGTGTCTCGCCCTTTTGGATGGAAAAGTTAACGGAATCGATGGCTTTTACGGATGCAGTCTGCTTGGAAAAAAAACTTGCCGCAATAGAAAAGTGTTTCGTCAAATCTTTGACTTCGAGCAGTGTTTCATCCATTTTACATCTTTTTTTGCCAGTTCACTTTTCCTTGATGCTCGCCCGACTTCGATACTCGATGGCATGAAACCCAATGGAAATTTTCGACCGCAGCTAGTTTTGGTACCTGTTGTCGACAAATCTGCTGTCGATCCCGACAAAAGGAATAGGCCCTACATCGACTCTCCTGCTCCCCATTTTCGCCATTGTTCAAGAGATCGGTAATCTCGATTCGGCTATGTTTGTCCTTCGGCATCGCTTGTATCAGAGCCTTTGTATAGGGATGAATAGGCGACGTTAATATGCGTTGCGTTTCGCCGGATTCCGCGATTTCTCCACCGCACAGAATTCCAATCCGGTCGCAGGTCGCGGAGACGAGCCCAAGATTGTTGGCAATAAAAAGAACGGTAACCTGCAAATCTCTCTGCAATCGCGAGATCAGTTTCAATATCCCGGCCTGAATGGTAACATCAAGATTTCTGGTTGGCTCGTCGGCAATCAGCAGTTCGGCATTGCAGGAAAGAGCCATAGCAATGATGATTCGCTGCCTTTGTCCGCCACTTAATTCATGAGGGTAACATCGCAGTATGTCTTCGGGATCGGGGATTTTAACCTGTTCGATCTTTTCGATGGCAGTTTGGATCGCCCTTTTTTTATTGAAACCTCGATTTTGCCGGATCACACGAATCATTTGCGTACCGACAGTGAAAACGGGGTTTAACGTCGACATCGGATCCTGAAAAATCATGGCAATCCTTTTCCCTCGTATCCTTCTCAGTTCTTTGCTGTTTTTTGCGAGAAGATCTTCGCCGTCAAAACGAATAGAACCGCTTTCGATAACGCCAGGAGGAGTGGACAGCAATCCTAAAATCGCCTGAGCCAAGACCGACTTTCCCGTTCCACTTTCTCCAACCAACCCAAAGGCTTCTCCCTTTTCCAGGTTTAGACGTTCGATGTTCAGAATGTTTTTTTCACCTGCAAAGGTCTTAAAATTGACCCTTAAATTTTCAATATTGAAATAATCATCCATTTTAAGAACATCGTCGTTATTTTTTTCTAGTTTTGGGATCAAGTACTTCTCGCAGTCCATCACCCAGAAGATTAAAAACCATGACTGTGATAAAAATAGCCAGGCCGGGGAAAAAACTATACCACCAAGCAATCAGGAAATAGTTCCGGCTGGTATTGATCATCAATCCCCATTCCGGCGTTGGCGGTTGTGCGCCTAAACCAAGGAAACTGAGGGATGCTATTGTCAAAATCACCCCGCCGATATCCATCGAAGCCTGAACAATGACCGGGGCAATACAATTGGGTACTATATGTCCAAAAATGATTTTAAAATGCGGTGTTCCAATCGCCCGAGCTGCGGCAACAAACTGTTTTTGACGAATCGATACGGCCTGCCCCCTTACGATGCGCGTGTACCACGGCCACCAGGAGATCGCGATCGCTAGCATGGCATTTTGCAGGCTGGGCCCTAAAATAGCCGCGATTGCAATGGCCAGGAGCAGGGAGGGAAAACTCAGAAAAATATCGGTGATTCTCATAATAGTTTCATCTACCCACCATTCGGACGCTCCAGCAATACCGCCCAGAGGAATGCCGATGAGGAGAGCCAATCCTACGGCGATCAGAGCTGTTTTGAGTGAAATGCGAGTACCGTAACCCACCCGACTGAAGATATCGCGTCCTAATTCATCCGTACCAAACCAATACTCGGACGAGGGAGGCAGCAGTTTGTCTTGCGGATTGGTCTCTTGAATCGCATGGGTTGGGAAAGGAACTAGAAAGGGAGAAAAAATCGCTACGAAGATCAGGGTGTAGACGATGATTAGAGACAGACGCGTCAGTTTGTTGCGGTTTAATAGATAGATCGTTTCTCGCAATTCTTTAAAACGGGGAGCAATGCTTCCCCAAGAAAAAGCGCGGTGAGCCATGATGCTGTCTTCTTTGTCTATATTCTGACGCGAGGGTCCAGCGCGATGATTAAATCGGCAATCAGGTTTAACACGACATAACTGCATGCGGAAAAGATCGTGACACCCATGATTGCCGGGTAATCCAGGCTAACAACGGCCGCCGAGATGTAATTCCCAATGCCTGGCCAGCTAAATATCGATTCAACCAAAAAGGTATTCACCAGAGTATAGCCTATTGAAAGCGATACAACGGTTGCTGTCGGTCCTAGAGAGTTCTTTAGAGCATAGGACCACATCACAATTCGTTCGGATAGTCCGTAAGAGCGTGCTGCTTTGATATAGTCTTCATTCAAAATTTCAAGGAGCGCCGAGCGTGTCATTCGAGCGACAAGTCCGATGGGATACAGAGCCAGGGTAAATCCAGGAAGGATCAAATGTATGAGGGAATCCTTCAAAATGACCCAATTGCCGGTAGCAATACTATCAATGATCAAAAAACCGGTAATATCGGGTACATCGTATAACAATGCGATCCTCATACTGATTCGCTCTCCAAGAGGAAGCCACTCCAAGCCCCTGTAAAAAATTAATTGCAAAAAGAGTGCGATCCAGAAGGTCGGCAGGGATACGGCACCCACCGAAAAGAAACGACTGAAATGATCAACCCAGCGATCCTTTTTTCTGGCTGAGACAACTCCCAAATAGATTCCGATAAAAACGGCAAAAAGCGTAGATACAAGAACCAGTTCCAGGGTAGCTGGTAGAAGTGCTTTTAACTCTTCACTGACAGGCTGATGAGAGCGAAGGGAGAACCCAAGTCGTCCGTGGAGCAAATCGACAAAATATTTTCCAAACTGAACATATGTTGGTTGATCCAGGCCCAATTCTACGACGGCTGCTGCAATCTGCTCCTGCGTTGCTCTTGATCCAACCCACCGCGCTGCCGGATCCGAAGGAACTATCCGTGTAATAATAAAAGTGGTTAAGACAACACCAAATAGTACGATGATGCCAAGAATTAGCCGCTTAATGATAAAGGTCTTCATGATCCCTCTTCGTCGAGTTCAAAATTCGGTCATCCTGACGATGACCGACGAAGAGGGTTGTCTTTCGAGGCCATTAATCACGATAGGTGTCATAAAAGAAGACGACATTCGGATAGCTTGCATTACTCTTGAATCCTTTGAACGTTTTGTAGGTCACGTAAACCATTTTTTTGTCGTAGGCAAAAATGGAGGGCGCATCTTCGAGCAGCCGTTCCTGAGCTTTGATAAAAAGCTCCGAGGCTTTGCTTCGGTTTGTCGAACTGATGGTGTTTGCCTCGTCAATCAAGTTGTCGAATAGTTGCGATTGATAATAGGACAGGTTAAACAGAATATCTTCTTCGGTTCGGAACAGGGAGTACATCCAGCTATATGGGCTGGCAATATCCGGCCACCAGTACATGGCGAAGATATCTTGACGATTGTCCACTTTACTGCTTTTTGCCATTTCCCACTGGCTCTCCCAAGGCATTCCCCGGATTTCCAAATCGACGTTTATTTTGTTTAGTTCCGATTTGTACAGTTCGGCCATCTTCTTCTCGGCTTCGTCGCCGGATGCATAGGTCAATTTCAGTTTCAATCCACCGTTGGCATATCCGGCTTTTTTCAGCAGTTCTTTGGCTTTATCGATATTATAGGTATATTGCATCAAGTTTTCTCCGTGTCCCCACATACCTTTGGGGATCACCCCTTTGGATTGGAGGGCATACCCACCGGCCGCATACTTCACAACTTTTTGATAGGGAAAGGCATAGGACAACGCCTGTCGTACATCTTTGCTATCTAATGGAGGTTTCGCCGTATTCAGCAGGAGCACCAGATTTTGGAAAGAACGGTTAACGCTGACGTTCACGTTCGAGTCGTTTTTCAATTCTTCGATATCTTCCGCAGGTAGCTGCATCGTGATATCGGCCTCCCCTTTTTCCAGCAGTTGACGCCGAGAAGTTGTCTCCATAATTCGCTTGATGACGACAATATCGAATTGATTGTCCTTCCAACCTTTCCAATAGTCTTTGAATGCCGTCATGATCACCTCGTCGCCCATTTTAAACTTCTTTAGTTTGTATGGACCGGAACCCGCCTCGTTTCCTTTGGAAAGCCAATCGTCGGCATGTGCTTTAACGGATTTCGGAGAAACGATAAACGAAGCATATCCACAGCTGGCTACCAGATCCAAAGGGGCAGCATAGCTTAGTTTAAACACTACGGTGTATTTGTCCTTCACGATGATTTTTTCTACGGGGTCCCAAATGTATGCCGCTCCCTTCCCAATGCGTTTGGTTCGTTCAATCGAAAACTTTACCGCTTCTGCATCGACTTCGCTTCCATCGTGGAATTTGACCCCTTGGCGGATTTTGAATGTCCAGATCAATGCATCGTCACTCTTGGTATAGCTGGTCGCCAGTACGGGAATCATCCGATTGCTATCGGGATCGTACTTGACCAATGTCTCGTATATATTGTTCAAAACAATTATACCGTTGGAAAATTCAACCGCAGGATCCCAGTCTAAAATGGGCTCCGAACTATTTGCGTAATAGGCGATTTGAGGCCCGGCAACGATGCTTTGACTATAGAATAAAAATGAAAACGACATAGCCAAAATAGCAACGATTGCCATCATTCTCCTTTTTGTCATGAGACTTTTCATTTGGTATCCTTTTGAAAATGATTGTTTTGATGGAAAAGACTGTCCTATTCGCAATCCCTTTGAAGGTGAAAGATCGGACAATCACCTATTTGAGAGTCGGAAAAACGAAAAGGAGTTGGGATTCGGGTATAGTTATAATCAAACACTGTTTGTTAATCAAAGGGACTGTCTTGGGCGGAGATTCAGACAATCCGTCAGGAGAATTGGGAAGGCTATTTTACTGATATATAAGAATAAATTTGCGTACTTGTTATAGATAAAATGTCTTGAATGGAGAAAGGCTATTACGCTATGGAGAGCTCCTTCTTTAACTCCTGGGAGCGAATGAGTATTTCCAAAGGTTGACGAAGCGGTAAAAAGTCCCAAAACCGTCATTCCCGCAATTTTCGACTTTTTACCGGTTCATCAAGGTTGATCGAACGGCTTTTTACGGAAGGATCTAATTGCGATAGGTTTCGTAAAAGAAAATGACATCCTGATAGGCGGGATTAAATCGGAAGCCTTTAAGACTGTTTTGATACACCCAAGTAGCTTTTAGGTCATAGACCGGGATAGAGACAGCCTCGTCGCGTATCATTTTTTGAGCCCTCCTAACAAGAGTTATTGCCTCTTTTCGATTTGTCGCCTGGAAACGATACATCCGATCAATCAATTGATCCAGAATTGGCGACTGTAGATAAGTATAATTGAAACCAATAGAGGATTGAGAGTGGTAGAGGTTATATAACCAGCTATAGGGACTTATCAAATCCGGCCACCAGATCATCATCAAAATGTCCTGTCGGTTTTCCGGCTTAATATGTTTTGCCAGTTGGTCCTGACTTTCCCATGACATTCCTTGTAGTTTTAGTCGAATGCCGATTTTTTTCAGTGAATCGCGATACATCTCGGCAATTCGTTTCTGGAAATTATTTTCTGCAAAATAGGTAAGAACTAAAGTATGATCCCCGTCCGAATGTTTTGATTGGCTCAGTAGTTGTTGCGCCTTCTCCATATTATAGGTATACGCGGCGGCGTTTGAATGATGTCCCCAAATACCGGACGGTATCAGCCCTTTTGAAGGTTTGATCGAACTGTGGCCTAAAACCGACCAGATTTGATCGGATGGGAAGGCATAACGAATGGCCTTTCGATACGTTTTGTCATTCAGGGGCGCTTTAGCGGTGTTGAACAACAAGATGGCATTTGCATAAGTACTGTCAAAGGATTTGACAATTTTATCGTTGTTTTTAAGTATCTCATTGTCCTCGGTCGAAAGATAGATTGAGATATCTACCGTTCCATTTTCAAGCAATTCTCTTCTTTTTGAAGAGGAAGAAATTCGTTTAATAATCACCTGTTTAAACTGATTTGGTTTCCAGCCTCCCCAGTAATTTCGAAATGCGGACAAAACCACTTCGTCACCCGTTTTAAAACTATGCAAGGTATAGGGGCCCGTACCCGCTTCGTTTCCATCGGACAACCAATTCGGCAAATGAGACGTAACTGCTTTAGGCGACATAATAAATGCACCATAGGCACAACTGACGGCCAAATCCATTGCAGCTGGATATTTCAGGGAAAACTGGACCCTGTACTTATCGATTGTTTTGATCTCGTCGATTGGATTCCAAATATAGGAAGCTCCCTGTCTCAAACGCATCGACCGTTCGATGGAGAACTTTACGGCATCCGCATCCAAACGGACTCCATCATGAAAATACACGTTCCTTCTGAGGTGAAATGTCCACGTCAACCCGTCCTTACTGCTTTCGTAAGAGATCGCCAGTTCCGGTACAAATCGTTCCCCGATCGGGTCATAGCGAAGCAAGCGTTCATATATGTTGCTCAAAACCAGGCTACCGTTGGAGAACTCCACACTAGGGTCCCAATTTAGGATTGGTTCCGAATTGAAAGCATAGAAAACGGTATTGCGCGATGCTCCATCGGAACGACTAAAAAAGAAAACGAGGATCAGGAAACCAAT
>CAZLTI010000168.1:0-5928 GCA_964562335.1 uncultured Pseudomonadota bacterium
ACTTTTTACCGGTTCACCATGGAGATATATTATGTTGGCAGTCGTGAAAATACCCCGTACTAAAATACCGCTGTTTGAAGTTAGGGGCGATATTCCGGAGAAGATACTTGCCTATTTGAGAAAGGAATATACAGTCGAAGTAGAAGAGAGCGAGGATGAGGAGTATGTTGTCGCCCAGGAAACCGACTGGTACAAAGAACTCAAGGCCTCTTTGACTCCGGGAGATACAATAAGAATATATCGAGAGAACCTGGGTCTATCTCAGGTTCAATTGGGAGAAAAACTGGGAGGATTATCCCGACAAAAAATATCCGATTACGAAAACGGTCGACGTACTATCGGCAAGGAGCTTGCGAAGATGTTGAGCAAATTGCTGAAGGTACCGATTGATCGATTTATTTAATCACCTCCTTCTCCCGCTCCGCCTCCTCCATCCATTTTCGGATGTGTTCGTTTTCCAGGACGAAACCTCCGTACTCCTCTTCGAGCCCCTCCAGTTTCACCCGATAGGTGTTGAAGCGCAAAACGACCGGCGCGTACATCGCGTCCGCTACGGAAAAGTTTCCGAACAGCCAGGGTCCGGTCCGGCCATATTGCTCCCGACAGCTGCGCCACAGCTCCCGAATACGCTCTATCTCCCTTTGAACGGCTTCCGGTATGGCGAAACTCTCGTATCTGTTCCTGCAGTCGAGCGGCATTTGGGAACGGACATTAAGAAACCCGGAGTGCATTTCGGCACTCGCCGAACGGGCCAAAGCCCTGATGTCGGCATCTTCCGGCCAACCCGAACCGTTTAGATGCCTCTCCGAAACATATTCGCAAATTGCCAGGGAGTCCCAAACCTTCAGCGACCGATCGCACAGAACGGGAACCAATCCCGCCGGCGAATACCGTTTGATCTCCCTTCCAAACCTCTCCGTTCCCAACGGCAGTCTGGTCTCTTCGAATTTCAGTCCAAACTGGCGCAAAAAGAACCAAGCCCTGAGAGACCAAGAGGAGTAGTTTTTGTTTCCAATCACCAAAGTCGGATTCGTCATGTCACTCTTTTGTATGCAGGGACGGCCCTATATCGCCGGACCGCCCGTTTACGGTCCGGCTTCCGTTTCGTAAATCGCCGCTGCCAACAGCGGTATCGTAAGTTCGTGATGGCCCGTGATCGAATAGCCCCTTCCCCCCTTCGATACCGGCCGGCCGACTACGTTGCAAGAGGGGCGATAGTGCTGGATCATATCGAAATTGGCCGCCGTAAAATCGAAGACCCGATGTCCGAGGTTGCGTGCCACCGACAGAGCCTTTAAAAAAACCTCCGGCATGATCACGGCACTGCCCAAATTGAGGAGCACTCCTCCCTCTCCCAGACCGGCTACCGAACCGGCGAAGATACGAAAATCCTTCAGCGACGCCTTTCCGATGGCGGCGCCGTCCGCTCCGGGATGCTGATGGACGATATCCGTGCCGATCGCCACATGCAGCGTATAGGGAATGTTCATCAAGTAGGCTTGAAGCAGTAGCGCATGTTCCGCATAAGGGGGATTTTCCTGCTGCAGCAGCGACCCTATGGACTCTCCAAAACCCTTGTCGTTCTCCGCAGCCCGTATTGCCGCTTCGTTGACGAGTGCGGCGGTATCGCGCGCCATGCCGAACGAGCCGTCCTCCAACTGCGTTTCGACCTCTTCCGACGTGCTCCCGAATCGGGCCAGTTCCGTATCGTGTATACCTGCCGCTCCATTGGAGGCAAAATGCGTGACAAAGCCGTTTTTCGCCAGATCGATCAGAATCGGGCCGCATCCCGTTTTCACGACGTGTCCGCCAAGCATGACGATAACGGATCTTTTTTCTCTCTTCGCCCTGACGATCGCGCCCGCCACGGCCTTCAGATCGTTTGCCTTCAGGGTGGCGGGAAGAGCGTTCAGAAACTGTTTGACCGTCATGTCGGCCCGAAGCGGTCCGGCAATATCCCCGATTCCGACCTTGGAGCGGCGGTCTGCCGCCGAATGGGTTCTCACGGCGGAAAGATCGATCTCACCAAAGTCGGCCATAACCCGTACCTGCGGAAAAAGCGGCGCAAACGGCAAAGCCGGTTCGCCGAACTCAATAAGGCCCGCCCCGGTCACTCCTCGATGGTCAGCTTTTGTGCGGCCAATAGGGAGAGGGGAAAGGGCTCCTTTTGAAAGAGGGAATCGAACGCTTCGAAATAGTGCCGGATGTTGGCGGCCCGAACGGCAAAATCGGGAGGAAGTCCGCTTCCGACGAGCTTTCTGGCTATCAAAATGTACTCGTCGCGCATCATCCGCCTGAATTTTCCGGCACAGCGCTCTTCCTTTTCTACGTTTTTGAATTCGAAGAATTCGCGAACGCTGCAAGGCGGTTTCAGCACGATTTCCGGCTGCTCCTCTTCGTTTCTTTCCAGGCGACCGCGCACGGTCGCTTCGAAAAACATGGGACTCAAATCCTCGTGGTTGATGTCGATATACCGATCGTAGGCCCTGTGGCAGAAAAAGTCGAGGGTGTAACGGTAGTTGACCGATATGGCGAACAGGCAGCCGGGATACCTTGCCTGCGAGGTTTTGTAGTCGTCGTATAGGATTGCGCCGCAGCGCTTTTCCCGGTCCGAAACCGCACGCAGCGCTTTTGCTCCCTTTCCCCCCTTTTGCTTCTCTTCGGGAGATACCCCCGCCTGCCATACCTCCGAAATGTTGATCTTTTGAGGATTCTGAAGAACGGTGACGTTCGGTCCGCTTTGCCGCTTTCCCAGGATAAAATGGAAGTACTTTTCACATTTCGATCTGCGGATTTTGCGCTCTGCCTTTCCGTGACAGTTGGGAACCCCGATGGTGACCGTGGTTCCCCTTCCCGGTTCGCTTTTGACGGAGAGCCTGCCTCCGAACTCGCCCACGGTCTTCCGCACAAAGGCAAACCCCATGGAATCCGACTCTTCGTGCGGCTCTTCGCTCCGGTTCAGCAGTTCGTCGATCTCTTCGGACGACATTCCGCACCCGTTGTCCTCCACCTGCAAATAGACATAGTCGCCGCTCTTTTGAACTCTGACGGAGAGCCTGCCCCTCCGCTGCCCCAGCATCGCGTCTACGGCACCCTTCACCACATTAAAATACATGCGGCGATAGCGCGGTCTGTTTCCTCCGACGACGGCCGATCCCGCATTCTCAAACAGAATCTCCACCTTGGAGGAGCTTTTTTCCGTGACGTAGCCGTAAACCACATTGTTGGTGAACTCGTAGACCTCCTCCGCTATATCGAACTCCTCATACAGCTCGTCGCTCTCCATCTCCTGGAGAAAATGCTCGATGCGATAGTAGACGCCGCAAATCCACCGCAGATAGTTGGGATAGCCGCTTCGGGAGAGGTAGGATCGGGATTCCTGCGGCAGGGCGGAGGTCACGCGGTCGAACCTTCCCCACAGGGGATTCAAGACCAGTTCGCAGACTTCGCGCACTTTTTCGATATAGAACCTGCCGGCGGCAACGATGTCGCTGCCGGCGGTAGCCTCCTTTGCGGCATTGCGGTAGCGGTTGTAGGCTTTCCGTTTGGCGCGGGCCAGGATTTTAAGCTCCTCCAAATCCTGTCTGTGGATTTTGTGCTCCCTTCCGATACCGTAAATCTCCAGATCCGCATCCAACGTAACGTGAAAATGGATGATATCGTCAATGAACTTCTTGACGTGCAGATCGCGGATGAGGAAACTCACCTCCGCCGCCGCTTCCTTGATGCCAGTCGGATCGTCTTCCATTGCGGCCGCCCCTTTTCCGGCAGTCCGTTCCTTGGAAATCTATTTTTGAAACAGCCATAGACTCGTGTCCTGTCGACAGTCAGTTGACACTTTCTTCCCGTCGACATAACACTTAGGCACCTGCCGAACGTTTTTTGATATGTGCAACTATCTGTTTTTATGATATAAATCAATCCTTTTGCCGATCCGCCTCCTCTCGGACAAGCCGTTAGGCGGCCGACGGCTGCTGAAGCCATGAATCGGTGGATTTCAATTTTCATTTTGTCGGAAATCTGCTAAGACGGCCTAAAAAATCGGCGAAACTGAGTTGCCTGATCCGCTTTTGCCGCCCGCCGAAAAGCCGAATGTGCCAAACGGCCGTTCGGGTTGCGGGTTTGGGGAAGCGGACCGTTTGGCAGCTCCTCCTTTCAGCGAAGGAATGGAAACTATGAACAAAGAGAACATCGCGATCGGGACCTCCGAAGATTCCAAATTTATGGATAGGATCGCGGAAAAGGCGCCCAATCGGGGAAATCTCGATTTGTGCATTGCCTGCGGGGCGTGCTCTTCGGCCTGCCCGGCCACCGACATCGACGGGATGGACGCGCGTCGGTATCTGCGCTTGGCGGCTTTGGGACTGGACGACGAACTGTTGCGCTCCAAATGGGTTTGGAGCTGCTCCATGTGCGTGAGATGCACCATTGTCTGTCCGATGGAGATCGACATTCCCCGGTTGGTATACGGCGTGAGAAACAACTGGGCCAAGGAGGAGAAACCCAAAGGCATTACGGGCTCCTGCGACAAAGGTCTGTCGCTGGACACCTGCAGTGCCATGGGGATCACGGAAGAGGATTTTGTCGAGACGGTGGAAGAGACCCTGGAGACCGTCCACGACGAACAGGAGGAGATGGGCCACCTCAAGGCGCCCATCAATAAAAAGGGCGCCCACTTCTACCTGAACCAAAACTCCCGCGAACCCGCCATGGAGGAGGACGAGATGGTCCCTCTCTGGAAGATTCTGGACTACGTCGGAGCGGACTGGACCTATGGCACCAAGGGTTTTGCGGCGGAAAACTACTGCCTCTTCTCCGCCGACGACGAGAACTGGGAGAAGATGGTCCGTTTCAAGGCCAAGGCGGTGGACGACCTGGAGTGCAGGGTCTGGCTCAATACCGAATGAGGTCACGAACTCTACGCGGTCCGGTTCGGACTGCAAAAGTTCGGCATTCCTCACAAGTTCGAAGTCGGCAGCATGCTCCGCTACTATGCGAAGTGGGTAAGAGAGGGAAAGCTGCCCGTCAATGCGGATTGGAACAGAGAGCTGAAAGTGAAGTTCACCGTTCAGGATCCCTGTCAGTACGTGAGAAAGACATACGGCGAGGCGGGTGCCGAAGACCTGCGGTACGTGGTCAAAAAGGTGGTCGGGGAGGAGAACTTCATCGATATGACCCCCAAGGGAATGCACAACTTCTGCTGCGGCGGAGGCGGAGGCGCGCTACAGAGCGGCAGACCGGCCGAACGCCGTCAGTACGGAAAAACGAAGTTCGATCAGATCGTAAAAACCGGCGCCGGCTACGTGATCACGCCCTGCCACAATTGCCACTCCCAGATTCACGATCTCAACACCTTTTACAAGGGGAAGTTTCATTCGCTGCATCTTTGGACGATGATCTGCCTCTCCTTGGGAATTTTGGGAGAGAACGAAAGAAAATACCTGGGGCCGGATCTGGCGGAGGTCGGGCTGTAGTTCTCCGGCTCCGCTCCTGCCGCGCCGAATCCGCCGCATTGCAGGCGGAGAGCGGAACGCGCGGCCGTTTGCATGGAAGAGATTTCGGACCGCAATGCCCAGCGACGGTCCGAAATCCGTATATAGAAAAGGAACCGTATGATAATTGCCGAAAAGAAGCCTCTCAACGAGATCAAGGCTTCGCTGTTCGACCGGTATCAAAGGATACTGGTTGCGGGTTGCAAAGGATGCGTTGCGGTATGTCTCGCCGGCGGAGAAAAGGAGACCAATCTGTTGACCGCCGAATTGACGATGGCGGCAAAGGCGGAAAGACGGGAGATGACGTTCGAAAAGACCATGATGGACCGCCAATGCGACATGGAGTTTTTGGAGGAGATAGAGAGCGATATCGATAGATACGACGCGGTGCTTTCGCTTGCCTGCGGAGCGGGCGTTCAATTCATGGCCGAAAAGG
>CAZLTI010000168.1:6101-6968 GCA_964562335.1 uncultured Pseudomonadota bacterium
CCCCGCCAAACCGGTCGTTCCGGCGGTAGATACCACGTTTATCGGCGTGAACCGGGCGATGGGAGTCTACGAGGAGAGGTGCCGGGCCTGCGGAACCTGCGTGCTGGATGCCACAGCCGGCATCTGTCCCGTTACCATGTGCTCCAAAAGCATCTACAACGGTCCCTGCGGAGGAACCAACAACACCTCCTGCGAAATCGATTCGCAACAGCCCTGCGCCTGGCACATGATCTATACGCGGCTGTCCGAACAGGGAAGGTTGGAAAATATGCGAAAAGTCAAGCCGGCAACCGAATGGGCCAACACGGTGCCCAGAGATTTGACGCAGCCGGGATACGGCTCTCCCAATCGATAACGACCATCCACCTCAAGCGGTGAAGATATGGAAAATAGCAGAAAGTCGGACAGCAATCTGGAAAGGATACTGAATGGAGGACACTTCGCCTTCACGGGAGAGTTGGGACCGCCGCGCGGAACGAACGTGAAGGCCGTAAGGGAAAAGGCGAAGCATCTGAAAAACAATGTCGACCTGGTGAACATTACTGACAATCAAACCGCGATGGTGCGGCTTTCCAGCTGGGCAACCTCCCTGATAGCGATCGAAGAGGGGCTGGAACCCAACTTTCAGCTTACCTGCCGCGACAAAAACCGGCTGGCCATGCAGGCCGACATTTTGGGAATCGGCGCCTGCGGCATCCACAACATCCTCTGCCTCTCCGGCGACCATCAGAAGTTCGGCGACCACCCCAACGCCAAAGGCGTATACGACATCGACTCCATTCAGTTGATCGCCATGGTGAAAAAGATGCGGGACGAGGGACTCTTTCAGGGCGGAGCGGAACTCGACGGCTCGCCCAAACTTTTTAT
>CAZLTI010000169.1:0-6940 GCA_964562335.1 uncultured Pseudomonadota bacterium
GGCGGGAATCTGTAGTCAACTGGTTTTATTGGATTCCCGCCTTCGCGGGAATGACAATCCGCGCAATTTTCGACTTTTTACCGGCTCATCAACCTTTAGCGAGAATTATACGTGAAAAGCTGCTTTTTCGCAACGGATCTGCATGGAAGGAAGGACCGGTATCGGAAACTGTTCGACCGCATCGCAACGGAGCGGCCGGCTGCCCTCTTTTTGGGAGGAGATCTTCTGCCGCACCAATTCAAGATGCCGTTCAAAAGGGAACGCTCCCGCGGGAACGATTTTGTCGATTTTCTGAAAAAAGAGTTTCAAAAGCTGAAAGACGACTTGAAAGATCTCTATCCGCAAATATTTCTGATATTGGGAAACGACGATATGCGAATCGAAGAGCAGGCTTTTGTCCAGGGCGAAACGGAAGGCTATTGGCACTATGTGCACGAAAAAAAAATGGCTTTCGGCGAATATGCCGTATACGGATACGCCTACGTTCCCCCGACCCCCTTCGGCCTGAAAGATTGGGAAAAATACGATACGGGGCAGTTCCTGGAACCCAACTGCATTTCGCCCGAAGAGGGTCTTCGCTCCGTACCGGTCGACAAAAACTCCATAAAATACTCCACTATCCAGAAGGACCTGGAGACCCTGGCTATCAACGACAACTTGCAAAAGTCCATTTTTCTCTTCCACTCCCCGCCCTATCGGACCAATCTGGATAGGGCCGCACTGGACGGAATAAAGGTCGATCACATCCAATTGGACGTCCATTGCGGCAGTATAGCCATCCAACGATTTATCGAATCGAGGCAGCCCCTTTTGACCCTGCACGGACACATTCACGAGTCCTCCCGAATTACGGGTTCCTGGCAGGAGAGCATCGGCAGAACCGTATGCTTTTCCGCCGCCCATGACGGACCGGAGTTGGGACTGGTAAGATTCGACTTGGACGGCCTCGATCAGGCCACGCGCGAACACCTTTGAGGACAGTTCACGAGCGAAAAGCCATCGGCAACGGCAAAGCGGCATCGCTGGCGGCACCGATTTTCACGGCAAAGCTGGTTTTTTGGGCGATCGCTTCGTCGGTAACGATATGAACGTCCAGCAAGCCATCGGAGAGGTATCCGGTTTTCAAATAGTTGATTTCCGCCAGGCACCGGCTCCATCCCTCCAGCCAGATTTTCAGACTTTCCAGCTGCTCAGGCGTTCCTCGAAAGTGCAGCAACAGATCGATGTCGCTTCCGGTACCTGCGTTGTCGTTCTTTACGCTGCCGATCAGGTAGACATTCGCTACGCCGAATCGCTCGGGGTCTATTTGTCCGGCTATCCTTTCGGCCATATGCCGACGCCAGCCGGACGGATCTTTCCAATCGGCGATGTCGTTATTCAACGGATTCTCCCTTTTTCACCTTAAAGCACCCGACGCACCAAGCTACCGCCAAGCCGGATGTTGGCGATTTGCGGTCGCCGCCTGCGCCATGGCAGTTTCCGCCGGACGGGGCGGAAGCCGTGGACCGCTCCGGCCTTATGCCGGCGCCTAGGCAGGGCTCCCAAAAGGACTGCGGCGCGGCTTCGCCTAATGGGCAGTCACCTCAAAACAGGGCCGATGCAGTATGGTTTTCTTCACAGTGCATAGATCGATGCTCCTGATTAGCGCCTCTCGATATTTTTCCGGAAAGAGCTTCGGGAATGCGACGTCGATTTTGATATTCTCCGCAACATGCAGCCTGTCGTTAAAATCGTTCGAAACTCGGATATGAAAACCTTCGGCGGAAATCTGCCTGGATCGACAGAATTTTGCGACGAAATAACCGGCACAAGTGCCCAAACTAGCCAGAAACAGTGTAAACGGATCCGGAGCGCTTGCCTCCCCTCCCCTCTTTTCGGGCTGATCCGTTCGGATTGTAAAACCCTCGCTCAGTGCGTCGATTTTGAAACCTTCGCCAATGGTTATGTCGATATTCATCTCCCTCTCCTATGCGGTTTACCGAAAGAACGAAACGAAAGAGCTGCGAAATATGAAACGGGAAAGTTGTGCAAAAAGATGACAAACGCGACGGATATGGATAAGATCCCCGATAGGACAATACAATACGGCAGTTGTAGCTCCCTTTCAACGAAAAAGCTTGCGTCCGATCCACTCCTAGAGAAAGTACAACCCTGCTCGCTATATGGTTATTGTTAAGCTGCTGGCCCAAACGGCGATAATACTCTGTTTTCTTGGTGGCTCCTTTTTTGTGATCGACGACTGGAAAACGGCGGCTGCGGTCGATGCCCTCCTGCTTCTTGCAGCCGGTCAGATTTTGTTTCTGACGTCCAGAACGACAGTCAAAAACGGCCGTAACAGTATGACTCCGCATTGGACGATAAAAACGGCGGACGAAGCAAAAGAGACAGACGGGCCGACCAAGCCTCCCCCAAAAGGAAAGTTGATCGGAGATCTCGACGGCGGCATCAAATCGGACTTCTTTTCCAGATTCCAAAAAAATTTGACGCGGTCTCGAAGAGGCGGAGCCGAATCGGACGGGGCAGCGGAAAACGACCGCAAGGTAGTGGTTTCGATATCGTCAAAAAGCAAACGGCGGAACCGCAGCAAAAAAACCGACTTGGCCGCATCGGACGCAAAAGAGAGACCGGGCAAGTTGAAGGGCGGAGGGGAGAAGTCGGCGGCGGATGCAACGGGATCGGCGGACGGGTTGGATTCCATATTCGACGATATGAGGGAACCCCAAAAACCGGCTCCGGCGAAAATCCTGCCAAAGACGAAAATCGATCCGGGAATTATTGCCAAAAAGCTGGCGGACCTGGCAAACGAGAGAGTAGATCGCAAGGCCCCCCTGGTATCGCACGAGACGCTTACCAGCAAAGATTTGAAAGGTCCCGCCGAAGCCTCGGAAAACGAAGCGGAGATGTTCTTCGCCGTGGCAAACAGAGCGTACAGAGACGGCAACTTCCAGGAGGGACTGGCTACCGTCCGAAAATGGTTTCAATCCGTAGGCGAGCAGGCGAATAAAAACAGGGAACTGCTAAAATTGAAAGCGGACTGCGAATTTGCTCTGCAACATTACGAGGAGGCTGCGGAAACCTATCAAATATATGTAAAAGAGCATCTAAA
Organism: uncultured Pseudomonadota bacterium; assembly: GCA_964562335.1. Lineage (GTDB taxonomy): Bacteria > SAR324 > SAR324 > XYD2-FULL-50-16 > XYD2-FULL-50-16 > CAZJUM01. The sequence goes on from CAZLTI010000169.1 coordinate 3,107, forward strand.
AGTCGGCGATAAAGACTATCTGGAATTCCTAGACGAAGTGGGAGACAAATTCGCCAGACCAATGCGGCAGCAGGACGCCGTTCCATTTTATTTCGCAGCCCTGACCGAACATCGAAAGGCCCGGAACCACGCGGAAATGGACCGAATCTATAGTCGGATAGAAATCGCATATCGGGAAATAGAGGATTGGATCAAACTGATTCAATCCTACCAAAGCCATATCTCCATCAAAAAAGTGCTAAAGGACTACAAGGGTCAGCTGGAGATTTTGGATCACCTCGGAAAACTGCAATACGATCAGGGGGATGCCGCCGGTTCCAAAAAAAGCTACGAGCAGAGCATTGCCATCCGAGAAGAGATGCATTCCAAGTAGCAGCAGACCTCCCGGCCCCAATAGGCATATCGGATTGTTCTTTCGCCCCAATTGGCTCTCTGGATTCGTCGGGCAAACGCCGGTACTTTTCTTTCCATCCGTTTGCGAGAATATCGAGATGAAATACGAAGTAATCGACAAAAAAAGGATTTTTGACGAGTTTTTTACCATAGAAAAGGCGGACGTGAAATACGAACGGTTCCGGGACGGTTCCTGGAATCGTTCAAGGAGATACAATCTGCAACGGCCCGAAGCGGCTGCGATCATTCTGGAAAACGAATCGACCGGAAACATCGTTTTGGTGGAGCAGTTTCGGTATGCGACAGTCGAAGCAGCCGGACGGGACGGATGGATTTTGGAGATTGTCGCCGGACTGGTCGACAGAGGAGAAACGCCCGAACGGTGCGCCATTCGCGAGTCGTTAGAGGAGGCGGGATATCGCGTGCGAAATCCTCGATATCTGTGCAGCTACTTTACGAGCGTCGGCATTTCGGATGAAAAGGTTCATCTCTATTACGGACAGGTTTGCGACCGGGATAGGGTGGCGGAAGGCGGCGGGCTGGCAAGCGAAAACGAAGATCTGGCCGTTCGGGAGATACCGCTTACGGAACTGATGAGTCTGCTGAAAAACGGGAAGATAGCCGATGCCAAAACCATTGTGGCACTCCAGTGGTTGGCGCTGGAGAGGATTGCGGACAGGCAGCGACTTAAAAATAGACCCCTTTCGCCTTGACGACACCGGACAGATCGGGATCGCCAGTCGCAAGACGAACGGCAACGGCCTTCGCCTGTTTGACCATTTCGTTCATGCCGATGCCCATCCAGCCGAAACCGGTGATAAACAGCCCCTCGAACTGCCGCTCCAACCGATTCTTGTAGTCCTGCATCTTCAAGTGTCCCATTTCCAGTTGGGGAAACCCCGATTCCGTGCGGAAGACTTTGGCAAATGCCGGCTGCTCCTTGAGTGGCAGCAGTAACGCAAGGTCTTCGTAGCTTTTAGCCACGAGTTCGTCGTCGCTTAGCTCCACCCGGTGCGGATGATGCCTTCCGCCCACCATAACTTCGATCAATGCATGGCCGTCGGGAGCCCGATTGGGAAACATGCGACTGGAAAAAAGCGCACCCAGTGCAAAGCGCTTCTCCTTTTGCGGCGCCAGGAACCCGAATCCGTGGGGAATTGCGGCGCCGTCCTGCCGAAATCCCATGGCTACGTTTGCCAAATGGGCTACCGGAACCCGTGGGAACGGCGGAGAGACAAGAGGGGACAGCAGTTCGAGGGCACGGTTGATGTCGACGGCTACAACCAGCCTTTTGCATCGGAACCTCCTTTGACCGGCTTCGACAAACCAGTGGGAATCTTTCCGACAAATCCGGTCGACTTTCGTTCGAGTTTCGAGGGAATGGCCCTCCGCCAGTTTCCGGGCCAGTGCTTCCATTCCGCTCCTAAATCCGGTCATCGAGGGGAGTCCCTTTTTTGGCCGCTTCTTTTTCGATCGGAAAAGGCCCCTAAGAACCGAACCGCACTCCAGCTCCATCCGTCTGATTCCAGGAAATACCGCATCCATGCTCAACCTGCCGATATCGCCGGCATAGGTGCCCGTGACCACTGCGTCCGCAAAGGGCAGAACCGACCTGCCGAATCGGTGCGCAACCCAATCGGCAACCGTCTGTTCCGAAGAGCTGGGTCTCTTCCATACGTCCGCAAGCACCCGTACCTTTTTCGCAAAGGGCAGAATGTCGCTCTTTACGATTTTTATCGGATGCTGGGGTATCGCTACCAGCTTTTGTTCCAGGCACAAATAGCGGACGAACTCCTTCAAAGAGGCCTTTTGCGTTTCCGGCCCCATATTCAGATCGCTCAACAGCTCCCGGCTCTCCTCGACATTGTCCAAGAATCCGTGGGGTCCGCACTCGACCAGATAGCCGTTCGTCCGACAGCTTCGGATGGCTCCGCCGACTCTTCCGCTCCGTTCCAGAATGAGGATATGCAGGTCCGGCAGGTTCCTTTTGATGAAATGAGCGGTGCTCAGACCCGATAGTCCGGCGCCTATAATGACAACGTCAAACGTTTGGCTATTCATGGCAAAAGCAGGATCGGCCGATTGGAATTCGTCGAAGTATCTAACTCCTGTCCCCGAACGAAAAGTGGTCGAAGGAGAAGATATCTTCAGGTAACGGTATAGTCAAATGAAGACTCGACCCCTTCATGGCCAAAAGCTATCGGACAAAAAAGAGGAGGGGGAAGAGCAAAATTCGCCCGAATTATATGGGACTTGTAAATTGCACAAAAAGGCGCGACTCTTACAGGAGAATAACCGTTACTTTTCTCTCTGCAAACAATTTACCAGATACACCGGAAATAGGATGAAGACAGAAAATCCAGTCTACATAAAAATTTCGATAGTTATTCCTCTTTATAATGAGGAAGACAGCTTAAGGGAGTTATGCGATAAGATTATGATTCAAATCAACAAACATCATTTGCAGCCCTATGAATTGATTTTCGTAAACGACGGATCGACAGACCGTTCGCTTGAAGTATTAAAACCTTTGCGAGAACAGGACAAAAATATACGGCTGATCAACTTTACCAGAAACTATGGGAAGGCTGCGGCGCTAACCGTCGGTTTTAGAGAGTGTCGAGGCGAATACATCGTAACGATGGATGCGGATTTACAGGATGATCCGGAAGAAATTCCTAAATTTATCGAGCTTTCCAAAAAGAAAAATTTGGATATGATTTCAGGCTGGAAAAAGGTGCGTCGCGACTCATTGGAAAAAAGGCTACCTTCGAAGTTCTTTAATTTTTTCACCTCCATGGTGGGAGGCGTTAAACTGCACGATTTCAACTGCGGATTGAAGTTCTACAAAAAAAAAGTGGTGAAGAACGTTCACCATCTCATCTATGGGGATATGCATCGCTTTATTCCCCTATTGGCACACTGGAGCGGCTTTAAGGTTGGCGAAATGTTGGTGACCCATCACAGCAGGAAACATGGATACAGCAAGTACGGGTTGGCACGATATTATCACGGCTATATCGATTTGCTCACATTGAGCTTTCTGAACCGATACAATAGCCGTCCCATGCATATTTTTGGCGGTTTCGGATCAGTTTTGATGCTATTTGGTCTTGGTATCAATTTATACTTCCTTTGGGAATGGATAACGACACGCGCACTTCATATTCGGCCCATCATGCTATTGGGAGTCATTTTTATTGTCGTCTCCTTGCAGTTCTTCAGTATGGGATTCCTGAGCGAGATCATTATTCAAAGAAGCGTCAAAGACAGGGACTACAACTATGAGGAGATTGAATAGCTTCTCGACCGGACCGGACCGTCAAAAACGAACAACCCATCATCTCGGACAGGGCTGTGCACGGTACGCCATCGGACCGGTTTTTACTTTTGACGAAGCGGTAAAAAGTCCCAGAACCGTCATTCCCGCGAAGGCGGGAA
>CAZLTI010000170.1:0-6827 GCA_964562335.1 uncultured Pseudomonadota bacterium
CGACGGATTCACCGCCCGTTCCTTCCAGAACTAGCGTCATGTCGGCAATCGGTGGACGCCCTCTTTCCTTCGCCGGCCCGGATGGCGATTTGCTCTCGCTATATGCCGTCGCTTAACTCCGTTCGAGTCGGCCCTCGTCCGGGTTTCCGTTGTACAACCGCTTTTCCCGTCCTATTTTACAAGGCCATTCAAAATGAACACATCCTCCTATCGGAAAGATTTTGTCGTATCCTGGGACGCTCTGCACCGCGATGCCCGCGCCTTGGCCTGGAGACTGCTGCCCGGCGGCCCCTATCGTGGCATTGTCGCCATCGCACGTGGCGGCTTGGTACCGGCTGCGATCGTAGCGCGGGAACTCGATCTGAGGCTGGTGGACACGGTTTGCGTCGTGACCTACGACGAGCAGCGCAAGGGGGATGTCCAGGTCCTGAAACGCCTTGAGGGAGAGGGGGAGGGACTGCTGCTGATAGACGATCTTGTCGATACGGGGACCACCGCCAGAGTCGTGCGCGACATGTTGCCGAAGGCATACTTCGCCACGGTCTACGCCAAACCGGAGGGCCGCCCGATCGTCGACTGCTTCATCACGGAAGTCAGCCAGGATACTTGGATTCGATTTCCCTGGGATCTGGAACTGAACTATGCGAAACCCATCGCCGACCAGTAGCCGACAGACAGATGAGCGAATCGGCCGAAAAGTCCAGGACGACGAATGAATTTGTCTCCCTACTGCGCAAGTGGGTGGAAAAAACCGGACAGGCACCGGTAGTCGAGTTTTTTGCCGATCGCTATTCCGGTCGATTCCCGGAGGTGCCTCCCGACAGTGTTACCCTCTGGAGAGCCTACCTGACCGAAACTCTGCCGGACTCCTACAAACGAGCGGTTCTGGCAGACAATTCCGCGTTTCCGCCGGATCGACACTCCCTGTTGCAACGGCTCTCCGCATTGCAGGAATATACGCCCGAACAGACCTTCATGCGCATTTTAGGCGAATCCGCCCTGCGCTTTCTTGCCAACAGGGAGATGGAGCGAACGGTTGCTCGGCTCTTTGCCTTTCATCGGCATTTGGGCCGCTGGCTGGACGGGACCTTTCATCTGTCGGTCGTCGGACGGGAACTCTCCGGATTCCGTCAGATTGGAGAGAGTATGCAGTTCGAAAGCGATTGGAGCTGCGCGCGGTTTTTAAGAAGCTGCGGCTATCCGGTGGTTTTCTCTTTCGATTCCTACCGCGCCTGGTGCCGATTTTCGGGTCGGTCTCGCGAAGCGGACGGCTACGGCGTTTGGAGAGGGCAGTTGGAATCGCTTGCTTTGTCCGCTATCGAAACGAACCGCACGGAGGCATTTCTCGACGTTTTGTTCGGCAAATCGGACAAGTTGGATCTTCCGACTCTCTGCTCCTGCCCCGCATCCTGCATAGACTGTCCGCTAAGCTCGGACTGCCGATTTTACCGAAACCACTACTCGCCCGAATTTAGCAGACGGGTGGAGAATTCCGTGCTCTCCGGAGCGGGCGCCGAAGTGCCCACCCGCGAGATTTTGCAATATCTGCTGAACCGGCATTGGGACGATTCCGACTTTCAGAACGACTGCCTGAAGCAATTTCCGGATCTGTCCCCGAACGCCTTTGCCTGCGAACCCGGCACTTCCCACCGCGACTCGTTCTTTCTCGGGCTTTTGGCCATCCAGGAACTGGTCCGAAGAAAGCCGCACAGCGGCACGGACTCCGAGGAGTTCCGTTTTTCCGGCAGCGAGGATATTTTCAACCGCTATCGCTATCCCTTGAGCCACAAAACCCAGGAATCCTTTCATATTCTGATTCTGGACAACAAGCATCGCACTCTTAAGATGAACATGGTTACGACGGGAACGCTGAACCAGAGTTTGGTGCATCCGAGAGAGGTGTTTGCCCCCGCGATTCAACTGAGGGCGGCAGCGATCATACTGGTTCACAACCATCCCAGCGGCGATCCCGAACCCTCTCCCCAGGACTTCGAGATTACGAAACGGCTGGCGGAGGTCGGGACCATTGTCGGCATCAAGGTGCTGGACCACGTGATTGTAGGGAAAAGCAGCTACTACAGCTTTATGGACGAGGGCACGATGCCGTAGCGGTTCGCATCGAAATGGACGGTTTATGGTAAAGTTTGTCGATACGGTAAAGATAGTCGTCGAATCGGGAAAGGGCGGCCCAGGCTGCGCTTCCATGCGACGCGAGAAGTACGTCGAATACGGAGGGCCGAACGGAGGCGACGGAGGAAAGGGCGGCGATGTCTATTTCCAGGGCGTCGCCAAGTTGAAGAGCCTGCAGGACCTGCGCCTCCATCCGCATCAGAAGGCCCAAAACGGGCAGCCGGGGCAGGGGGAGAAAAAAACCGGCAAGTCGGGAAAGGACAGGTATATCGGAGTTCCGCTCGGCTCCATCGTGATCGACGACGAAACGGACGAAATCTGTTTCGAGGTGCTGGAGGAGAGGAGCTATCTGCTGTTGAAGGGCGGAAAGGGCGGTTTGGGAAACGTGCATTTTAAGTCCGGCAGAAATCGGGCGCCCCGATACGCCCAGCCCGGACTTCCGGGAGAAAGCAGAACGGTTCGCCTGGATTTGAAAATTATGGCCGACGTAGGATTGGTGGGATTTCCCAATGCCGGCAAATCGACCTTCATAGCATCGGTTTCCAACGCTAGACCCAAAATAGCGGACTATCCCTTCACCACGCTTGTGCCCAATCTGGGAGTCGTCGCCCTGGAGGGATATCGAACCTTCGTCGTTGCGGACATTCCCGGAATCATAGAAAACGCCCACTCCGGCGTTGGATTGGGAGACAAGTTCCTCAAGCACATACAGCGCACTTCGGTTTTGGCGTTCCTGATAGACTGTTCCGGATTTTGCCAAGAGCCTCCCCAGGAGGAGTTCGGGACGCTTCTGCGGGAACTGGAAAAATTCTCGCCGGACCTGCTAGAAAAAAGGCGAATCGTCCTTTTGACGAAAATCGATTCCCTGCGGGAGGACCTGCGGCTGGACTCCCTGATCGGCGAATTCAAAGAGATGGGGGAGGAGCCCTTTGCCATATCCAGTATTTCGCGCAAGGGCGTCAAAAGGGTGCTCGACCGCATGTTCCATATGGTCGAAGAGAGGCGTCCGTTCGGTCGCAATGGAGCGTTTGGCTAATGCCGCAGGTAAAGAGAGAGAACGGCAATCCCAAGAAAGAGAACGTTCGCTCCGAACGCCGCCAATTCCGCCAATAGCAACTGAGCCTGATATAGCGTCAGAAATATCTGATCGGTCAGCCAGAAGACAAAACCGAGTGCGGTGGAAAGAACGATTCCGACTCGAAAATTGGAACTTCCTGCCGAAAATAGAGAAAAGGGCAGAGCCAGAACCACCATCACAAAAATGGCGATGAGTCCGGAGACCTTCTGATAGAGGGCAAACAGATCGTCCTCGTAGTTCAGTGCGCCCTCCTTTTTCGCTTCGATCTGCCTGAAAATATCGAGAAAGTTGGAATACTTCGGATTGACCAGCTCCCGCTCGAAAACCTCCGGAATGGCATCGGCTGCAAATGTGCGGCCGTCGTGAAAGGAGGGAACCGTCCTGTCGTGCCCGAAGCGTATGGCGCTTCCGCTCTGCGAACTCCAGCGGTCCCGCTCCCGTTTCAGGTCGGAGAACCGCTCGACACGCTTCAGGGAAAGATCCTCGTCGAAACTGAACTTTCCGCCGATCTTTGCCGTTTTGCGGCTTTTGGACAGGGAATGGAAGTAGAACAGCTCGCCTTTGTAGAATCGCCAGACATTCTCCTTCGATGAGGATCCCATGATGTTCGCCGCTTTGTCGGCCCCCCAGCGCGGAGCCAGATAGCTCTGGTTGAAATAGTAGAAGGATGCGACGAAAATGCAGCAGATCGCCAGGGGCGCGAGCAGTTGCAGATGGCTGATGCCGGTCGACATCATTGCCACGATTTCGGAGGTGCGGCTTAGCGTGATGTAGGTGATTGCAGTCGCCAGGAGAACCGAAATGGGTGTGACGATCTCGATAAGAAGCGGAATTCCGGTGAGAACGGCCTCCGTGAATTCGTTCCAGCCCCCAATTTCCAGCTTGTCCAGTTCGGACAGAGCCGTAAAGGCTACGGCGACGAATATTAAGGAGAAGGAGCAGGCAAAATAATAGAGGATAAACTCTTTGGAGATATACCAGCCGATCCGTTTCATTGGAATCAATCGCTCCTTTTCGTAGAAATACCGTCGCCCTGCGTGCTGCGACGGATATCGGATTGCGGTTCGGATATCCAGCGACCGGAAGGTTGGAGACGAATGCCGTTTCGACCAAAATCGGTCCGGCTGAGGTCGTTTAACAGAATCAGGCTCCTTCCCTTGGGGTCTATTTTCGGCATCGCTCTGGGATTCAGCTCGATGGGTACTACGTCGATCTCCTTCAGGTCGCCGTTTTTCCCAATGGTGGCACGGAGAATCATGGAGTACTTCAGGTGTCCCGAAGTGTTGAATCCCAAATAGCCGAGAAAATTGCCTAGGCTGTAGACGATCGCCCTGTTTTTGTAGATTTCCATACCCCGCAGCGTATGCGGTCCGTGACCCAGGACCAAATCGGCACCCGCATCGATCATTCGATGCGCGAATGTTCTGACGTCTCCGCGGTCCTCTCCGTAGAAAAACTCGCGCCCTTGCGGAGTGTGCGCCGCACCAAGCCCCTCCGCACCGGCATGAAAGGAGACGACGACAATATCCGCCGTTTTGCCCAGCCTCCCTACCTCCCTCTCGCTGCGTTCGATTTGATTGATATGAATGCAGCAGCGGGTTGTCGACACCCCAAAAAAGCCCACCTTGACACCGTTCGTTTCCAGCACGATCCGCGGCCGGGAGATATGGCCGAAGTGCGCGATTTCGTTTGCGGACAGGGCGGCGATCGTATCCTTAACTCCGGAGGCACCGAAATCCATGATATGATTGTTGGCGACATTGACGATATTGAACCCGGCAGCTCGGAGAGTTCGGGCAAAACGGACGGGCGTTCGGAAAACGTAGCAGTGTTTTCCCTCCTTGCATTTGGTCGAAGCGGGGGTATCCGTGAGAGGTCCCTCCAGATTGCCGAAAACGATGTCGCCGACCAGACCGGAACGGACGCCTGCGAAGAGAGTACGTCCCTCGAAAGGAGGGAGCCTTTCGATCCCGGCATAGTCGCTCCCCATCATGATGTCGCCTACGGCTGCTATCGTGATCTGCCCCTCCTTGCCTTGCCGAAAGGGGGAGGTTGCCGCCCGATATACCCGATCCCGCCTTTTGCCGATCTCTTCCCATTTCGCATACTGTTCGGCGAGTCCGTAGAACTTTTCCAAATCCTCCTGTTGCGGCGTATGCTCCCTGGTTTTGTCCCAGTGGTGCATCGTCCTCTCCCAGTTCCCTTTCTGCCAGTAGACCCAGCCGGTTTCCCAGTGGATCTTTCCGTTTTTGGCATCGAAGGAAAGAGCCTGCAGAAGGTTCTCTTCGGCTCGGCGAAGTTGGTGGTTCAACAGAAACCGCACACCCCGACGATAGTGCCTTTCTGCATCCCTATGGGAAGAGACGGTATCGCTTTCGCCGCCCTGGAGAACGAACGGCAGCAGAAAAACGGAGCAGAGGAGAGAGAGAAGAAGATTCGGGCGGAAAGCGGCATTTGTCCTAAACAAGAGGGATACCGGGAGAGAAGGGATGGTCAAGGCTAGTCCAGAACGTATCGCATCGGATCGACATATCGGTCGTTTTTCAGCACTTCATAGTGCAGATGGGGACCCGAACTGCGGCCCGCTCTACCCATTCGGCAGATGAGGTCGCCTCTTTTGACATATTGTCCCACTTTGACCTCAAATTTGGACAGATGTCCGTAGCGCGTTACGACGTCGTAACCGTGGTCTATCACCAGCAGCCGTCCGAAGTCGCGGTCCTTCATGGTGGCCACGACAACTCCGTCGGCCGGGGAATAGATCGGGGAGTACATGTGGCTGGTGATATCCAACCCGTTGTGCTGTCTCCGCTTTCCGGTCAACGGATCGACTCGAATGCCGAACCGCGAACTGATATGTCCGCTCATCGGCCGTATGGAAGGCGTTCGCGCCAATCGATCCTTCTGCTCCTGCAGATAGGCCTCCAAATGGAAGAAGCCGATTTCCCGCTGCTTCAATTCAAGGCTGAAGGCGTCCAACTTCTCCAGCAGCGATGCGCGATTCGAATGGCCGTTGCCTAGTGCCGGAAGTCCGTTGGTTCCGGCTCCCACGAACCGAATATTCGAAGAGACCTCCTTCAGCCCCGTGATCAGCCGCAGTTTCGTTTCAAACTCCTCCAGCTCCTCCAGCTCCTTGTGCCCCGCTTCCAATATATTGCTCAATTGACGAAACTTGAGCTTCTGGAGCATTTTGGCCTTTTGAATCTTTCTTTGCTCTCCGTCCTCTTTCCGCAATAGGAGGTAGTCCGCCAGCAAAACGGACGAACCGGCGAGAGCAATGCCGAAAGCAAGCAGAAACAGTTTGAAGGCAAACACCGGCAGCTTGAAGCGAATCACCCGGCCGATCCTCTGGGGCACGATCATTATCGTCATATGGTTGTCTATCATACTGCTCGTCGATATTGCGGTGGCAGAAGCTGTCGGCAAATATCGGACATCCTAAAGGCCATGTCTTGAATAAATCAAGGAAAAAGGGGTCAAAATCGGACGATACGATAGCAATTGAATCGGGCGGTCTGAAATCGGGTGACATGATTTCGGATTCGTTGATATCCTGTCACTCGATTTTGACGAAGCGGTAAAAAGTCCCAGAACCGTCATTCCCGCGAAGGCGGGAATC
>CAZLTI010000171.1:0-6822 GCA_964562335.1 uncultured Pseudomonadota bacterium
ATCTTGCTGTCGCTAAACCACCAATACAGGGACTCTCCCGAACTGTATGCCGCAATTTGATCCTTTTGGTGGGAGGAAAACGTGCGTCCCGTAACGCCCCCTGGCAGTACGGCCAGTATCTTGTCGCGATCGTTCAGATCGACCACCATACGAAGTGCTGAAGTGATCGTCACCGTTTGGGGATTACGAAAGTTATAAATGCCCCGATATAGGGTATCTACCGATCCCCCCATGGGCAGTTTGCCGGAACCCAGCAGACCTTTTCCGAATCCCCGTTGTCGTATGGGGTTGACAAACTCGACGCGATGCACTTTGCCCCATCTCCATGCGCCCATATCCGTACCGACCTGCGCACTCAGTTCGGTCTGCACCTCCTTTCCGGCCTTGACGATCAGCTCCTCCAGCGTTTCCCGACGATCGTCCGTATTTTTGTCGTCAAACCAAGTCGCGTTTTTTGTCGTTATCATCATTTCGAATCGCTCCTGCCAGAAGTGCCAGCGGTTCAGCATGCGGAGCGCCAATTCCTCGCCCAATTCGTCCCGAAAGGTCAAAAGAGCCAACCTCTCGTAAATTCTGTGGTAGAGAGTCGGCTCCACCCGGTTTTTGCCGTCCCTGTAGTCCCATTTGCTCAGAATGTCTCCCATTAGCTTCGTTTTCGGATCGGTCAGCAGAGCGCGAACGAAAATGGGGACCAGCTTTCGGGCGATCACATTCAAATCGTCTCTTTGAAATCGCCAGAAATCGGCCGGAGAAAAACGCTCGGCCGACTGCAGCAGTTCGGACATTCTTTTATATCGATAATAGGCGGCAAAATAGGAGGATACGTAATAGGGATAGTCGGGACCTATCGTTCTGTTGTTTCCGTTGCCCAGCCATCCGCGCTTCGGCTGGTACTGCTGCGGCATTCGGTCGTAGGGAATCCATCCCGCCCAGTCGTCTTCGTCGGACTGCACGACCATCGGAACGGTTCCGTTGCCGCGACTTCTGATCGGCAGTCTTCCCGTCGTCTGCCAGCCGATGCGGTCGTGGATATCGGCAAATGTGACATTGAGATGAATGGCCGTAACCGACCGCAATAGGTTGCGCACATCCTCCACGGATTTCGCCCGCATCAGATAGTCCATTCCCAGAGCGGGTTGCATGGTTTCGAAAGGCGCCCATCGAAGGGAAAACAGCCGATCGGTTTGGAAGTCGGGAAATATCCCCGAAACGACGGGGCCTCTTTCCGTTTGGCGGATCTTCAGCTCCTCCTCCCGATATCCCTGCGGCGTTTCCTGCTGTTTGACTCTGATAGTCTCCGTGACGATCCTAAAGGGAACGGATTCCGATCCGTTTAAGTAGTGGTCGGGATTCTCCGGATCGACGGTTTCCACATAGAGATCCTGCGCATCTCCGTAGCTGTTGGTAAGCCCGACGGCCACATATCGGTTTCTGCCGATGAACACGCCGGGAATTCCGGGAACGCTGACGCCCACAATCCGCCTCTCTCCGAAAATCAACCCTGCGGGGTGGAAGACGCCGGGCAGAATCCGTGCGTCCAGGTGCGGATCGTTCGCCAGGATCGGCTTGCCGGTTGTGGAAAGCCGGGCGTTCACGGTCCAGGCATTGCTGCCGAGCCGTAGCGAGAAGTCGTCGTTTTGCAAATAGGAGCGCAGTTGTTCGTCCAGCTCTCTATTTGGCCGTCTTCCCCGCGAAACCGGTTGGAAGGTTGCGACTTCGGACGATGCCAAAGGTGCGGGGTCGTCGATATTGGTATTGACGAGAGAGATCTCCTTAAATCTATCGATGCCGATTTTTTCGATCAGCATCTGCGCCACAATCTCGGTTTTCAAATTTCCGGCCGATCCCCATCCCATAAAGTAGATAACCGCCAGCGTATCCACAACACTCCAGGGTTCAGGGCGCAAACCCGCCAGCCGAAATTCCAGGGGGATATCCTGCGGGGCATTTTGCACGAATTCGTTAATCCCGTCCGCGTATGCTTGGATCATATCTATCGTGTCGCGATCCAAAATGGCCGCGTGCTTGATTGCGGCGCGCCTGAATCCTATTGTCCGCATGCGTTTGTCGAAATCGAGACCCCTCTCCCCGACCAGTTCCGAAATGCGACCCGAGGAGGCCAGCTTGTTCAGCATAAGCTGGAACAGGCGGTCCTGGGCAACGACGTACCCCTGCCCCCTTATTACGTCGTGCAGACTGTTCCCATAGATATAGGGCATGTTCTTTTTGTCCCGAACCACTTTGACCGGCTGCTTCAGCGTTTGGAAAACGACGGTACCGGATCTTTGATAGCGGTTTAGATTCGTCATCCAGACAAGAAGTGCCAATATGGCGACAATGATTCCGGCAGCAGACCACTTAATCGTTTTTTTCATGGGAGATCGAAAGCGAAGTGAAAAGCCAATGGGAAACGGCGGAAAGACAATCGGGAAAAAAGAGGCATGGTTTGCGACGGTTATGCCGATAGAGGGATACCGGCGGGACGGACTGTCGGCATCCTATCGTATGGAGTATTTCAGGAACTTCACCAACTGTAGATACAGCTTGACTATATCGATCGGTTTAAACAGACATCCGGCAAAACCGTTCTCCAAAAGCTTGGATTTGTCCTCTTCGTTCAAATATGCCGTCAGCGCGATGATTGGAATATGCCGAGTTTTTTCGTTTTTCTTCAGCTTTTTTGTCGACTCGATGCCATCCATAACCGGCATCATGATGTCCATGACGATAATGTCCGGCTGGTTGTCGACCGCAAGAGATATTGCTTCCAATCCGTTTTTCGCCATAGAAACGTTCAGATCGTTTTTCGACAGGATCTTATCGAGCAATATTCGATTGGGTTCGATATCGTCCACAACGAGTATTTTCGCGTTCTCGAAAGAGACGTTTTTTAAATCCGAAGATTCGGCATCCATAGCGAGAATCCGAGACGTTGCGATCTCGATATCCCAAAGCGTAAGCGTAAAGGTGCTTCCCACTCCAACCTCGCTTTTTAGCACAATCTCTCCCCCCATCATGCCGCACAACCTTTTGCAGATGGCAAGACCGAGACCCGTGCCGCCGAACTTTCGCGTGCTTCTCCCGTCCTGCTGAATAAACGATTCGAATATGCGCTCCCGCTCCTCTTGCGGAATGCCGATGCCCGTATCCTCTATGGCGATAATCAGATCGGTGACGTTTCCTTTATGCGATTTACGCTCCGCACGTGCCGTCACGCGAACGTGCCCCCTCTCCGTGAACTTGACGGCGTTGCCCACCAGATTGAACAGGATCTGCCGGAGACGGGTTTTGTCCAAAATTATGCAATCCGGAAGTTTGTCTTCGACCTCCACCGTAAATTTCAGATTCTTCTCGGCCGCCTTCATTTTGAAGATGTATTCGATTTCCCGAAAAATCTTCTTGAGATCGATAGTCGCGGGAACGATCTGCAGCTTTCCGGCTTCGATACGGGAAAGGTCGAGGATGTCGTTAATCAGGGTCAGCAGATTTTTACCGGCCGACTTGATGGACTCCAAATATTTCTTCTCCTGCGAGCCCTGCAGCAACGGATACAGCAGTTCGCCGAATCCCGTGATTACATTGAGAGGCGTTCGCAGTTCGTGGCTCATGTTCGCCATAAATTCGTTTTTGGTTCGATTGGCGATTTCCGCCTCCTCTTTTGCCTCCCGCAACTGCGTTTCGATCAATTTGCGGATTTCAATTTCCCTAATCAGCTTTTTGCGTTCCGTCTCGTATTGTTTGGCCTTTGCTGTGGTCAGGGACAGTTTTTCCGTCAAAATCATAGAAAAAATCCGATACAGCGTATTGTGCAGCATATCGTCGCTGATGTCGGTATAACGTCCGATGGCACTCGCCTCGATAAAAAAGAGGCGCGTACGCGCTTTGGCCAACACCGAAGCCGAACACAACGAACTGCGAATCCCGCTCATTTCGCCGAAAATGTCTCCCTTTCTTCTCAAATCCAGTATAAATTCCCCTCCGGCATAGACGCTGACGGTTCCGCGCATAAGAAAGTAGATTCGTCCATTGGGTTCGCCTTCGGATAAAATCGTCTCGCCCTCCGTGTAGTCTTTTATTTCGGATAGCGGGACGAGCTCCTGAATAAGGACGTCGGGGAGGTGGGAAAAAAGGCGGGACTCCTTCAAATATGCCGTTATCTCTTCGTTTTCCCTAAAGATCAGCCTGTCTCTTCTTAACTGCCTTTCGGTGAGTTGGGACTTCTCGAATCCGTGGTTTTTCCTTGTGGGGAAAAAATCCGTTCGATCGGTTTGTCGCCGAAGCGCAAATTCCTTCATGGACAGTCTTTTCTAATTGCGGTTGTCTTTTATCCGTTTTCCCGTGCAACCGGCGAAACGGCTTCCGGCGGCGAAGATGGGATCGAATTGGAGCAGGATTCGCCTCGTAGGCGAGCCGTGTTTCAGGTGGTAAATCGTTCCGAAAAAAACTCGGCATAGTCGGTGACTACGAAAGGCTCGAGTTTAATGCCGATACTTCCTTTTTTCACCCAGATTCTAACAATGCGGATCGCCTGGCCGTTTTCCTTCGTCACGGTATTGACATCTTCCGCATGTATGACGTCTTTCGTTTTAAACTCCAGCATCTGCCCGTGGCTGGAGATCGAGTCCAATCTCAGAAAGATCTTTTCCGGCGTATCCTTCAACTGCTTGGCATGGCCGACGAAGGGGACCGCCTCTTTATGCAGACGATGGGGATTGGAGAATTTGGAGAGTTCCCGCTCTTCGGATATCACTTTGATTATGTCGAATGGCAAAATAGACTCCCGAATATGGCAAAAATGGACGATCGCAAAAAGAACGATCATGCGGAGGCCGGATACCGCTGCGACCGCACCCTTCCCAAGGCTGGACTCGGAACCGACATCGGCCCCATATCGTTTTCGATTTCTGCCGGAACGGTAACAAAACCGATGGAAAAGAAAAAGTAAAAAACGGCGAATAGAGTTCGACGAAGAACGATCCAAATTCGGCGGTTTGCCGCCAAGCGGACATCGGCGGGTTGGACCGGATATTTTACATTTCGGACGATCCATGCAACTATCGGCGCGACCAACCGTTGTTGCGCACCTCTCTTCGAGCCGAACCGTCGATGTTCCCGACTAAACCGAATCTCCGCCTGTTTTTGTTCCTCGGCTGTTTTCTCTCTTTCTCGACCGTTTCGGCGACGAAAGGGGAACGCTACCGACTCTACAACGCCTGCGTCCGTCCCAATACCGCACAAATCAAGACGTTCGAAATTTTGTCGTGGGCGATCGACTTCCCGTATGTGACCGGCTCCTGCAGGGAATTCAGCAACAGACTCAACTCCCTGAAAGCGCTCGATGTAAGCGAAACCAACATCAGGGATCTCACTCTCCTCGGATTCCTTCCGAATTTGGAATATCTGAATATCGAAAATACCGGAATCGTTTCTCTCCTTCCCCTTAGCGGACTGAAAAATCTGAAGGTGCTTCGATTGAGGTATACCCCGGTTCGTCGCATCGGCGCACTTGCAGGCCTCCGAAATCTGGAGCGACTGGATCTCAGCTACACCCGCGTTCGGGACATCGCGCCTCTAGGCTCGCTCGGCAGACTGCAGGTCCTCACGCTCAGCCATACAAGGATATCGGACATTTCCGCCCTAAAGAGCTTGAAGAATCTGACGCACCTGAAGCTGGACAATACCCTCGTAGGCGATCTTTCCCCTCTGAGGCGGCTGACCCGACTAAAGGCGCTGCATCTGGCCAATTCGCGCGTAGGGAACATCCGCCCCTTGAGCAATTTGAACCGGCTGACGCATTTGGATCTAAGCGGAACGACGGTTCGCGATTCCGACGCGCTCCCGTTCCTCACGAATCTGATCTCCCTCAATTTGAGCGGAACGTGGGTGAGGGACATTCCTCCGTTGATCGGTTTGCAGAGATTGCGAACGTTGAATTTGAAGGATACGGAGATACGCGAAACGGAACCTCTGAGATATTTGAAAAACCTAAGATACCTGAATCTGAAAGGAACCGGCGTCAAAGACATCGGTCCACTGGAGAGCTGCTCCAATATCCGCTTTTTGCATCTGAGCGAGACCCCAATCAACGACATTTCCGCTTTGGCCGAAATGCCTCGGTTGGAGGACCTGTTTCTCAGTCGAACCGAGATAGCCCATATTGCTCCCCTCGCCGGGTCGGAAAATTTGCGGCTTTTGGACCTTAGCGGTACCGACGTCGGAAATGTCGAAGCCATTCGAGGAAACGGAAACCTGGAACACTTGAACATCAGCCGAACCGATGTCAAAAATGTCGTTTTTCTTCATAGCCTCGACAAACTGAGACATCTCGACGCGAGCTACACGAAGATCGGATCCATTGGAGTCTTGAGGGAATCGCAAAAACTGCAGCACCTCAACTTGCGGGAGACGAATATCGGCGAAATCGATTCGTTGAAACGAAAAACGCAGCTGCGCTTTTTGGATCTGTCGGGCACCAAGGTGGGCAGCTTTGCCGCACTGCGGCGGCTTAAAAATTTGAAAACGCTGCGTCTGTCCCGCACTTCGATCGGGGAGTCGCAACTGTCCGGCCTGCCGCCGAATCTGCGGGAACTGGATCTCAGCCATACCGCAATATCGGACATACGGAAGTTGGGCGGTCTGAGCAAGTTGCAAAGACTGAATCTGGCCGGCAGCAAAGTCAAAAATATCGATATTGTCGGACGATTCCGCAAGCTCGGCTCTTTCAACGCGAGCGGAACGGATATCGGGGATATCCGATCTCTCGGTAGGGCCTACCATCTGCGAAGTTTGAACCTTTCCAATACGAAAGTATCCGATATCGGC
>CAZLTI010000172.1:0-1135 GCA_964562335.1 uncultured Pseudomonadota bacterium
CTTTGCTCAGAGTATCGCAAATTCAGTGCGGGAATGACAGAAGCAAGACTTTTTATCGGTTCGTCAAAACTGGAAGATGCAAACTACTAGGGTATCGATATGGCAATAGTATTGAAAAAGATCAAAAGACCCATTCGAGCACATATTGGCGGAGGAAAAAAATCCCAAGGGAGCCAACTGCCGCAGTATGTTGCCAAATATCCACCCTGTTCCGACACCTGCCCGAGCAGCGAGCCCATCAGAACCTATTTGACTCTAATTGCCCAATCCGAGGAGTATGGCCGCTCCTATGAAGAGTCGATGGAGATGGCATGGAACGCGTTGACCGACCTGAATCCGATCCCCGCCATTATGGGACGCGTGTGTCCGCACCCGTGCGAAACCGGATGCAACAGAAAAGAGAAGGACCACGCGGTAAATATCAACAAAATGGAGCTTTCCATCGGAGAGTTCGGCCTTGCCAACAAGTTGACGCTGAAAAGGATAACGAACGAAAAGTCCGGCAAAAAGGTAGCCGTTATCGGAAGCGGACCTGCCGGAATCTCGTGTGCGTATCAGTTGGCGCGAAAGGGACATGGCGTTACGGTTTTCGAGTCGAAACCGGAAGAGGGCGGAATGCTTCGGTACGGCATTCCCGCATACCGACTCCCGCGCCATATCATCAAGGCCGAGTATAAGCGGATTTACGATCTGGGTGTCGAGGTAAGGTTCAATACGAAGGTTGGCTCGGATGTCGGCCTGGATCGGCTAAAGAGCGAATATGATGCCGTATTCAGCGGAATCGGCGCACAGGAGGGCTGGACCCTGGGTCTTGAAGGGGAGGACAGCTCCAACGTACTGACCGGAGTCGAATTTCTCCTCAAGCACAATTTGGAGGAGGAGATGGATCTCGGCGACAAAATCGTGATTGTGGGCGGCGGCGATACGGCTATGGATGCGGCGCGAACCTGCCGACGAATGGGAAAGGATGTCACCGTCGTCTACCGCAGAAGCCGCAATGAAATGCCGGCGATAGAGGAGGATATCGTTGGAGCGGAAGAGGAGGAGATAAATTTCGCCTTTTTGACGACGCCGACGAAACTGATCGTCGAAAATGGCAGGGTCACCGGCATCGAATGCATTCGGATGAAGTTGG
>CAZLTI010000172.1:1145-6789 GCA_964562335.1 uncultured Pseudomonadota bacterium
CGAAAGCGGCCGCGCTAGCTTCTCTCCGATCGAAGGATCGGAATATAGGATCGATGTCACCTGCCTGATACCCGCCATCAGCCAATCCGCCGAGTTTGCCGGACTGGAGGAGCTGAAGGATGAAAAGGGTTGGACGACGCCCGCCAACGAATTTGGCCGCGTAACGAAAGAGGGTAACGTGTGGTCGGGCGGCGATGTGACGCGGAAGCTCGGTCTGGTCACCGAAGCGGTGGGCGACGGATGCTTGGCCGCCGAAGACATCGATCGGTATCTGCGGGGCGAAGAGTACAAGGCCGAACCGAAAATGCCGGTGATATATGCTCGTTCCATGCATTTGCAGCACTATCAGGCAATGGAGCGCAACGAGATTGGCCATGGCGACCCGGCGGAACGGATCAAGAATTTCGACGAATTCATCGTACCGTTCGACAAGAAAGCCACCATAGCGGAGGCCAAGCGCTGCATGAGTTGCGGACAGTGCTACGACTGCAACAACTGCTTCAATTTTTGCGGCGAATCGGCCGTCGACAAGTTGAAGAAGGGGCAGCACTTCTCCTTCAACTACGATAAATGCATCGGTTGCGCAAAGTGCATGGAGGAGTGTCCCTGCGGTCTGATCGACATGATTTAGGCAACGGGCGGCGAGCCGATTCGAGCGGTTTTCCGCAACGGTACGGATAAAGCGGCGACAAAATCATGGGAGTAAGGGATATTCTCTCCGAAGTCCGATCCGCAGTGGTTGCGGAGTGGTTCGAATCGACCATGAAGGAGTATTCGGCAAAAACGGCCGCCGTATATACGGGAGTCGGAGATCGGTTCTCCAATCCGGTCGGTACCACCTTCTTGAAAGCGATGGAGGCCGTCGTCGGTTATCTGGCGGACGGAACGGCAGACCGCGATAGAATCAGGTCGCAGTTGGACGAGGTCGTCAAAATCAGAGCCCTTCAAAATATTTCTCCTTCCGACGCGCTTACATTCCTATTCCGATTGAAAGACATTCTTTTGCGACATCTAGGCAGAAAATTGAACGACGAGAATGCAAGGGAATTGTTGAATATCGAGACGGAGATCGATAGATTTTCGCAAGATTCTTTCGACACGTATGTCCGATGTCGGGAAAAGCTGTACGAGCTTCGGAACAAAGAGGTTCGGGATCAGGCCCGGATTTTGTTGAAAAGAGCCAATATCGAATACTCCTTCGACAGCAAAGAGCCCTGTTCGTCCTGCAACTGACGAAACCTTTGAAAACGAAGCGCCCTTTTGAATTCGGCGAATCTCCTCCGTGATAAATAAAAGCGACAATCGTTGATATTCGGTTAACTTTCTATTCGATGAAGCGAGGTAAAGACCGATGAAAATACTAGCTCCTCTCCTTTTGGTATTGGCTCTAATTCTGATCTCCTACGTGGGTGCGGGTTCCGGTGGAAACTACCTGTTTGGTGCGGTCATTCCGTACGTTGCGCTGGTAGTTTTTATTGTGGGATTTATTGCCAAGGTGGTTTCTTGGGCGAAATCTCCCGTCCCGTTTCCCATCGCGACATCGGGCGGACAGGCCAAATCGATGCCGTGGATCAAACAGGCAAAATGGGACAACCCCTCCTCCGCGTGGGGCGTCGCGGGCAGAATGGCCCTTGAGGTTCTTTTTTTCCGGTCGCTGTTCCGCAACACGAAAGCGGAGCTGGGAGGGAACGCTTCGTTGACCTATGGCACCAACAAGTGGCTCTGGATGTTTGCCATGGTTTTTCACTATTCGTTTCTGGTGGTCCTTCTGAGACACTATCGTTTTTTTCTGGAGCCGGTGCCCGCCTTCGTCAAGATGCTCGAAGCGTCCGACGGTTTTTTTCAGATTTTGGCTCCGCCTTTGTATCTGACCAGTATCGGACTTCTTGCTGGTGTATGCCTGTTGCTGCTCAGACGGTTCACGGCACAGGTACGATATATTTCCCTTCCGGCCGACTACTTTCCGCTGTTTTTGATTCTGTCGATCGCCACGACGGGCATACTGATGCGCTACGTCTATCGGGTGGATATCGTTGCGGTCAAGGAGGTCGTGAGAGGTCTCGTCGCCTTCCGTCCCGACGCGGAAGCGATGTCGAGAATCGGTGCCATATTTTACATGCATCTGTTTCTCGTTTGTGTCCTCCTGATCTATTTCCCGTTTAGCAAGCTGATGCATATGGGCGGCGTGTTTTTGAGTCCCACAAGAAATTTGCCGGGCAACAACAGGGAGGTCAGGCATGTCAACTCGTGGAATCCGGAAGTCAAAATTCGTACGTACGCGGAATATGAGGACGAGTTCAGGGACAAAATGAAAAATGTAGGCTTACCATTGGAGAAGGAATAGCTATGTCGTCAAAGCGAGAAGATTTAGTCAAGAACCTTGAAGAGACGCCTTCTTTGATGAAGGGGCGCCATCCGGGCAGGGAGTGGACGGATATCCCGGTAGAGTTTACGGCCGGCAGCTATTGCTATAGCTCAAAAGCCAAGTCTTTGAATTATTTGGGCTTTCCCAACCCAAGGGAGTGGAGCCCGGAGAAGGAGGATTGGAAACTTCCGGAAAACTGGCAGGAGATCGTTCATAAGGGTTTTAAGGACCGGCTGGAAAGATTTCGGTCTCTAAAGGTCTTTATGGATATCTGCGTGCGATGCGGAGCCTGTGCCGACAAATGCCATTTCTTCATCGGTACCGGCGATCCCAAAAACATGCCGGTAGTTCGGGCCGAGTTGATGCGGTCGATCTATCGCAACGACTTCACCTTGATGGGAAAGTTGCTCAAAGGTTTTGCAGGCGCCCGCGAACTGACCGTCGATGTTGTGAAAGAGTGGTTTATGTACTTTTTCCAATGTTCGGAATGTCGGCGCTGTTCCGTATATTGTCCCTACGGAATCGATACGGCGGAAATCACCATGATGGGAAGAGAGCTTCTCAATCTGTTGGGAGTCAGTACCAACTGGATCATGGATCCCGCCTCCAACTGCAATCGAACCGGCAACCATTTGGGGTTGGAACCGCACACCTTCAAAAGAACCATCGAGAATCTGCTGGAGGATGTGGAGGATATCACGGGTGTCAGCCTGAATCCCACCTTCAACAGAAAGGGAGCGGAGATTCTGTTTATCACCCCTTCCGGAGACGCATTCGCCGATCCCGGCATTTATACCATGATGGGATACATCATGCTGTTCGAGCATATCGGACTGGACTATACCATCAGCACATATGCCTCCGAAGGCGGAAATTTCGGATTGTTCAACTCCAACGAACTGATGAAGAAGTTGAATGCCAAAATGTACCATGAGGCGGAACGGCTTGGTGTCAAATGGATTTTGGGAGGAGAGTGCGGACATATGTGGCGCGTGGTGCATCAGTATATGGATACGATGAACGGTCCGAGCCCCTCCTGCATGGAGGTGCCGAAAAATCCGATCACCGGAACCGTCTTCCAGAATGCCGCCTCTACCAAGATGGTGCATATTATGGAGTTTACGGCGGATCTGTTGCGCCACGACAAATTGAAGATCGATAAAAGCAGAAACGATCATATTGTCGCCACCTACCACGACTCCTGCAATCCGGCCCGGGCAATGGGCATGTTCGACGAGCCCCGGTACGTCCTTCGCAGTGTGTGCAACAAATTCTACGACATGCCGAAAAATACCATAAGAGAGGAGACGTTCTGTTGCGGCGGCGGCAGCGGATTGAATACCAATGAGATCATGGATCTGAGAATGCTGGGCGGTCTGCCGAGAGCCAATGCGGTGAAATATGTGCAGGAGAAGCATAACGTCAATACCCTGGCCTGCATCTGCGCCATCGATCGGGCGACTCTTCCGCCCCTAATGGAATATTGGGTTCCCCAGGTTGAGGTGTCGGGAGTTACCGAGTTGGTAGCCAATGCCCTGGTGATGGAAGGGGAAAACGAGCGCGAAGAGGACCTCAGGGAGCGGGATTTGGAAGAGCTTTACGAAGAGCGTGGAATCCCATTCGAGAAAGGAGAGGAATAATGTACGATACAGGAAAGATACTTGTCGGATTGATTCTCTTTGTAGGGCTGATCACCTTTCCCTTTTGGTTGGGCATGGGCAGCTCCGAAAAGGCCCCGCAACCCGTTATTTTGACGGAGAAGGGCGACAAATGCGTCGAACCGGCAGCCTTTATGCGGGCCAACCACATGCAGATGCTGGACAGCTGGAGAGACGAGGTTGTGCGCGAAAACAATAGAACGTACACGAGTGCCGCCTACGGAACCCTCTTCGGCAAAAGCCTCTCCAATACCTGCATGGATTGCCATTCGAACAAAGCCGAATTTTGCGATAGTTGTCATGACTATTCCAGTGTAACGCCATACTGCTGGGAATGCCATGTCGAGCCGAAGGAGACCGACTGATGGAAGACAGTAGAAGAGAATTCTTAAAAAAAGCAGGCATGGGCTCTCTTGCTGGATTGGGGGTTTTTAGGGCTCTTGAGAAACTGGAGACCGATTATGCCTATGCTGCGGGCGTTTCCGACGAGGAAGCCTCGGACAAAAGATGGGGTCTTGTCGTGGATGCCCGAAAATGCAAAGAGGGCTGCACGGACTGCATCGAAAAATGCCATGCGATCCACAATGTTCCGGAATTCGGGAATTCCAAGGACGAAGTAAAATGGCTATGGACCGATCCCTTTGAAAACGTGTTTCCCAGCAAGTCGCACCAGTTCGTGAGCGAAACCGTAAAATCCAAGCCCTTTCTTGCGCTTTGCAACCATTGTCAAAATCCCCCTTGCGTTCGCGTGTGTCCCACCAAGGCCACCTTCAAACGAATGCAGGACGGCGTCGTTCTGATGGATTTTCATCGCTGCATCGGATGCCGATTTTGCATGGCGGCTTGTCCGTACGGCGCACGGAGTTTCAACTGGTACGATCCGCGGATCGAGGGAACGGACAGACTTGTCGGGGGCAGAACCATCAATCCCGATTTTCCGACGCGGGAGAGGGGAGTCGTCGAAAAATGCAACCTATGCGCCGAGAGGCTGGCAAAGAGCCAGATTCCGGCTTGCGTGGAGGTGTGCAAAGAGGAGGCGTTGATATTCGGCAACCTGCACAATCCCAATTCCAAAATCAGGCAAATTCTCAAATCCAGCCCCACCATCCAGCGAAAATCGGAACTCGGCACCGGACCTTCGGTATTTTACATAGTGTGAGGGAGTTATGATCGAACATGCCCTAACGGGAAGCAAAAGATATTACTATTGGATAGTGCTGCTATTGGTGGTAGTCGGAGCGGGAGTCTACTCCTACTCGCAGCAGCTTGCGCTAGGCTTGGGCATCACCGGAATGAGCAGGGATGTCTCATGGGGGCTCTATATCGCCCAATTTACCTTTTTGGTCGGTGTCGCCGCATCGGCCGTTATGCTGGTTTTGCCCTACTATATCCACAACTACAGGGAGTTCGGCCGTATCGTAATTCTGGGCGAGTTTCTGGCGATATCGGCGGTAGCCATGTGCATGCTCTTTATCTTCGTGGATATGGGGAAACCGATGCGGGTCGTCAATATGTTTTTGTATATGACGCCGGGTTCGGTTTTGTTTTTGGATGCGATGGTTTTGACGGCTTTCTGATATTGACGGTTCTGTACAAAACTGCTCTGGCAGTCAAAATCAAA
>CAZLTI010000173.1:0-6782 GCA_964562335.1 uncultured Pseudomonadota bacterium
GCACCGAAGTATCGAGAAGATCGCCGAAACCGTCACGTGGCAGGGATTCGTGCCCTTTACCGACCGCGTGGACTATCTGGCGGCGATGAATGCGAACTGGGCCTACTGCCTGGGTGTGGAGAGGCTGCTGGGACTGGAGCTTCCCCTACGGGCGGAAACCATTCGGGTGATCGCGGCGGAGTTGAATCGAATCTCCAGCCATTTGATCGCCATCGGCGCCGTCAATATGGATATGGGGGCCTATACGCCCTTCGTACAGCTGATGAGAGAGCGGGAGCATATCAACGACCTGCTGGAGATGATGTGCGGCGCCCGGCTGACGTACAACTACTACCGCATCGGCGGAGTGCAAAACGATCTGCCGCAGGAATTCCCGCAAAAGATGGAGGATTTTCTCGACCACTTCGAGCCTGCGGTCGAACAGATGCACCGCCTGGTTACCTACAACCGCATTTTTATCAATCGGTTTGCCAATGTGGCGCCGATACCGCCGGAAATGGCGATGGACTACAATCTGGTGGGACCGAACCTGCGCGGATCGGGCGTGCGGTTCGATGTGCGCAGGGACGAACCCTACGGCATATATCCGGAACTCGATTTCGACATTCCGGTCGGAACCGGTTCCGAGGGAACTCTCGGCGACTGCTACGACCGCTATTTTGTCCGCGTCGAGGAGATCAGGGAGTCGGTAAAGATCCTACGACAGTGTTTGCAGAGGCTGCCGCAGGGGGAGATTGCGGCCAAGGTGAAAAATGTGATCAAACCGCCAAAGGGGCATATCTACGTGAGAACGGAGACTCCCAGAGGCGATACCGGCTACTTTATCGTCAGCGACGGAAAGACTTCTCCCTACCGGCTGAAAATTCGTACCGGCTCCTTTACCGGAATGTCGATCATAGGGGCAATCGCCAAGAACCTTTTCATTGCGGATTTGATTGCGGTCATCGGATCGCTGGACATCGTGGCGCCGGAACTGGACCGCTAGCTTTTTTATCTACCGATATGCAAAAATGGAAGCACTAGCCAACTTTTTGGGAATCGGTCTTTTTTCGGCCCGCGTGATCGGACTGTTCGTCGGCTGTACGGCCGCCTTTCTTCTATTTGCGCTTGTTGCCGGGGCCACCTCCTGGGCGGAGCGCCGCATAGCCGGAAGAATGCAGTCCCGGTACGGATGCAACCGCGTGGGACCCCAAGGGATTCTGCAATTTATTGCCGATGCCGTGAAGCTGATTCTGAAGGAGGATTTGATACCGGATGGTGCGGACCGATTTCTGTTCAAAGTCGCGCCCTACCTTTGCCTTGCGGGCGTCGCCGCGACGCTGGTCGTGCTGCCTATGGGAGGCGCGGAGCTGATCATCGCGGATCTGAACGTCGGCGTTCTCTACTATATTTCCATCACGGCTTTTGTCGTCGTCGGCCTGCTGATGGCTGGCTGGAGCTCCAACAACAAATGGTCGCTTCTCGGCGGAATGCGCGCTGCCGCTCAGATCGTCAGCTACGAAATACCGGTGGCCATGAGCCTGCTGACGCCGATTCTGGTTGCCGGTTCCCTGTCGCTGGGGGGTCTGATCGGTGCGCAGGGAGCTTTTCCCTGGGACTGGATGGCGTTTCAGTCGCCCTTTACGTTCCTGGCCTTCTGCATCTTTTTCGTCGGAGAGCTGGCCGAGGGAAACCGCACGCCCTTCGATCTGCCCGAAGCGGAGTCGGAGCTGGTCTCCGGCTTCAATACGGAGTATTCCGGTTTTCGCTTCGCCGTTTTTTTTCTGGCGGAGTATGGCAACGTCTTTCTGATCGGCCTCTCCGTGACGGCAATTTTTCTGGGTGGCGGAAATCTGCCGGGCGGATACGGCAGCGTTCCTCTGGGAATTCTGGTCGCGATGGTCAAAACTCTTGGTGTGATGTTTGTCGTGATCTGGCTGCGCTGGACGCTGCCGCGATTCAGAATCGACCAGATGATGGAGCTGTCGTGGAAGTATTTGCTCCCGGCCGCGCTGATAGCCTTTTTCGGCCAGGCTCTCTATTTGATGGCGGCTCAAGGTCGGCCGGCGATGCTGAGCGTAACGGCGTGGGTCGTGTTCGCTCTGTTTTTGCTGGTGCTGTTTCGCTTTGTCGTCAGAGTGCGCTTCAACGTGCGGGAACAGGCAATTCCCGTGGACAGGCAGCGCCGGTCCGAAATCCGAAAGGAGCCGTTAACCCCCACCGGTAACGACAGGGTTTGATGAACGCCTATTTTCACAATATAAAAAACGGAATTCAGACGGCCTTCGAAGGAATGAGCATCTCTCTGGCCAGCATGTTCGTAAGACCGTGCACGGTTCAGTATCCCGAAGACGACATCAGCTCCGACGACGCTCTGCTGAAGAGCTACAAAGGGCACCTGCGCGGAATGCCGGACAACTACCGCGGCATCCTCGGCGTCGATATGTCCATCTGCACGGCCTGCCAACTTTGCGCCAAAGCCTGTCCCATCGACTGCATAGCCATTGAGGCGGTCAAGTGCGACAAAACCAAAGTGCGGGGAACCAAAGGCAAGGAGTCGGTGAAGACAAGGACCTGCACAAGGTTCGACATTCATAAGGGGAAGTGCATGTTTTGCGGTCTTTGCACCGTGGCCTGCCCTACGGGAGCCATCCGGCACACCAACCAATTCGAAATGAACAGACACCGTCCGGAGGATTTGGTGCTTGAGTTCGTCGGCAGGAGGGAGAGGGAAAAGGCTATCGCCAGGGATCGCGGTCTGGCTCGGATCGCAGCAGCAAAAAGGGCGGCCGAAGCCGAAAGGAAAAGGAGCGAGACGAAACCTTAAGCAGTCTCGGCAAAAACGCCAAAGGACCTTTTCCGAGGCTCCTTGAGACAAAGAGAAAAAAGGGAGGGCACATGACAACGGATCTACCGGGACTGTTCTTTTACGGTTTTGCCGTCTTTATCATCGGGTTCGGCGGGGTGGTCGCCCTTTCCGGCAATCTGTTGCATTCGGCCTTCGCCCTGTTTTTCGCCCTCTTTGGCATTGCCGGTTTCTACGTACTGTTGGGTGCCGACTTTCTGGCGGTGGTGCAGATCATGGTATATGCGGGCGGCATCAGCGTACTGCTGATTTTCGGCACGATGTTGACCGCCGAAATATCCCGACCGAAAAAAAGCAATCCCTCCTTTCAGGTTTTTCTTGCCGCCCTCTCCGGAGCGGGCGTTTTGGCAACGCTACTGGCGATTTTGGGAAAAACGAGCTGGCCTTCGCTCCAGGCGACGGAGGCGGAGCCGACTGCGGCGCCGATAGGGAAAATGCTGCTTGGGGAGTACATTCTTCCGTTCGAAGTCGTATCCTTTCTGCTGCTGGCTGCCATGATCGGCGCTTTAATGCTTGTCATCAAGGGAGGTGGAAGATGAACCTGGAGGGCTATCTCTTTGTATCGGCCATTGTGTTCTCCCTCGGACTTGCCGTGTTCGTCAGCCGCCGCAACAGCATCGCCATTCTGATGGGCGTCGAGTTGGTGATCAACGCCGCCGCTTTGAACTTCGTGGCATTTTCAAAATTCGCGCCGTCCCAAAATTCGCAGCTGGACGGTCAGCTATTTGCCGTTTTCGTGATACTGCTGGCGGCTGCCGAAGCGGTGGTGGCGCTAGCGATCGTTCTTGCGCTCTACAGGGAACGCAAGCATATACGGGCGGATGAACTGGTGAGTCTGCACGGCTGACGTTTCGTCCGCAAAAGAGAGTATTTCGAGGTACCCCTAAGACGACCGGATAATGGAATTCATACGCAGCATCATTCCCTTCGTGCCGATCCTGCCGCTGATTGGCGCAGCCCTGTTGGGACTTTTCGGAAAGAGGATTTACGATACTCTAGGCGAGAACGTCACCGGAGTATTGGGATGCCTGACACCGGCCCTCTCCGCCCTTTTGGCCTTCGGCGCGTTCTTTCGACTCCTGGCCCTGGAGGTCTCGGACCGCATTATCCGTATTCCCGTCACGGACTGGGTGTCCGTAGCCGACCTCCGCATCGAATGGGCATTCCGATACGATCCCCTCTCCGCAGTGATGCTTCTGATCGTCACCGGAATCGGAACGCTGATCCATATATACGCCATGGGCTACATGCACGGCGACAAGTCCTTCTGGCGCTTTTTCGCCTATGTGAATCTCTTTTTGGCGGCCATGCTTCTGCTTGTGCTGGGAGACAATCTCATCATTTTGTTTCTCGGATGGGAGGGGGTGGGACTCTGCTCCTATCTGCTCATCGGATTCTGGTTTACGGAGGAGGCGAACGCCGTGGCAGGCAAGAAGGCCTTTATCGTAAATCGGATAGGAGACCTGGGATTTATCACCGGCATATTTCTGGTCGTAACGGCCTCGACGCAGGCCTTCGGATCGGTCGATCTCTCCTTTTCGGAATTCCAAAGCAGGATGGGGGAACTATCCGGCATGGCCGTTTGGGGATTCCCCCTGCCGGAGGTTGTCGGGCTCTGCTTTTTCGTCGGCGCCATGGGGAAATCCGCACAGATTCCCCTCTACGTCTGGCTGCCCGACGCCATGGCGGGACCGACGCCCGTCAGTGCGCTGATACACGCCGCCACGATGGTGACGGCCGGCGTCTATATGATGGGACGGTTGTTCTTTCTTTACTCCATGGCGCCCTACGTTTTGGGTTTCGTCGCCCTGATAGCGGCCCTGACCTGCCTGCTCTCGGCAACTATCGGCATGGCTCAGTTCGATATCAAAAAGGTGCTGGCCTATTCCACGGTGAGTCAGCTGGGATACATGTTTTTGGCGATAAGCGTCGGCGCTTTCAGCGCGGGTATTTTCCACCTGCTTACGCACGCCGCCTTCAAGGCGGCCCTCTTTATGGGTTCCGGATCGGTGATTGTGGCGCTGCACCACGAACAGGATATGCGCTCCATGGGGGGGCTGCTGAAAAAAATGCCCGTTACGGGATGGTCCTTTATTGCCGCGACGCTGGCCATTATGGGATTTCCGCTTACCTCCGGATTTTTCAGCAAGGACGAAATCCTCTGGAAGGCGTTCGTTCAGGGATCGTGGCAGCTATGGTCGGTAGCGTTTGTCGCTGCGGGAGTGACCTCCTTCTACATGTGGCGCGCCGTATTTTTGACCTTTTTCGGAGAGAACCGCTCCGATGCGCATACGTGGCACTACTGCCGCGAGCAGCCCAAAAGAACGGTCGTCCCCATTGCGATCCTCGCATTCGCCGCGTTGACGATCGGCTTTTTCAACGTTCCCCACTTTTTGGGCGGCCATAGCGGTTTTACCGAATTTCTCTCGCCGGTGGTGCGGGATCTCGACGTGGCTCCCATGGAGCACTATCTCAACGCGATCTCCTCCAGGACATACGATGCGGGAGTTCGCGAGGATCATACCGCATTGGAGTGGGGTCTGATGGTCGCTTCGGTGGCCTGGACGCTGCTCACGGCCTACCTGGCCTGGCTCCTCTACAGAAAAAGACCCGAAACGAGGAAGTGGCTTATGTCCGGGGAATTCGCGCAAAAGACTTTTCGACTGCTAAACAACAAATACTACGTCGACGAGCTGTACGAAGCCGTTGTCCTGGCTCCGATACGAAAGCTGTTTCTTTTTCTCGGCTCCTTCGACCAGCTGGTCGTCGACGGATTGGTGAACCTGGCCGGATTTCTGGGAAGACAGACCTCCAACTTCATCGGGGTTTTCGACGATACGATTGTCGACGGATGCGTCAACGGCTCGGCCTGGTCCTTTCAGTCGGGAGGGAAGGGGTTCGGTTTTCTCCAGTCGGGAAGAATTCAGACGGTAATCGGAACCTCTCTGATTCTGTTCGTCGCGGCGGTAGGTTTTTTCGTTATCTATTTGGGATAGACACTCTCGATTTGGAATAGGCGTCCGACTTTCGGCAGACGTCGGCGTTTATTGGCAAACAAACACAGAGGGGACGATGGTTTTCGATCATATTGTATCATGGGTGGTTTTTCTACCGATTGTCGCAATCCCGCTTCTATGGCTGATTCCCAGGGACAAAGCGAAATGGTTGGCGCTGGCGGCCACTCTCGTCGATTTTGTCGTAGCCCTTCCGCTATTCCTGAATTTCGACAAGGCGGCAGAGGGGGTGAACGATCCGAACGGAATGCAGTTTACGGAGCATGTGCCGTGGATCATGACAAAAGGCATGAAAATCTACTACAGCATCGGAGTCGACGGCATATCCATATCGATGATTCTGCTTACCTTGATCATCGGCGTCGTCGCGGTGCTGGCCTCCTGGAATATCGACAAATTCCAGCGCGGATACTTCGCCATGTTTCTGCTGCTGCAGGGCGCCATGCTGGGGGTATTCGTCGCTCTGGACCTGATTCTGTTCTACCTGTTCTGGGAGGTGATGCTGTTCCCGATGTACTTTCTGATCGGAGTTTGGGGAGGTCCCAGAAGAATCTATGCGGCAATCAAATTTTTTCTGTACACGCTGCTGGGCAGCGTCGGCATGCTGCTGGCGATTCTGGCCGTCTGGTACTACGCTCCGGGAGCCGAAAGAACCTTCGATATCATCGAGCTGCTACGGCGCGTCAACGACGGCGGAACGTTCGAAGGACCGGCAATATTCGGACTTCCGTTCGTGCGGGTAGTTTTCGTAGCCTTTTTTATCGGCTTCGCCATCAAGGTTCCGATCTTTCCCTTTCATACCTGGTTGCCGGATGCGCATGTCGAGGCGCCGACGGCGATTTCGGTGATTCTGGCGGGGGTACTGCTGAAAATGGGGACCTATGGATTTTTAAGAATCAACTTCCCGCTGTTCCCGGAGACCT
>CAZLTI010000174.1:0-6017 GCA_964562335.1 uncultured Pseudomonadota bacterium
GACCGTGATCGGAATCAGAAGAAAATAGAAGTCCCTGTCCGTACCGACAATCCAGTTTCCTATGGAGAGCTTTGGGGTATGGAGTCCGTCCCGTCCGCCGAACAGCTCGATTTTGCCGATCGCCAAAGTGATGGTCAGACCGAATCCCAGTGTCGCGATGGTGAGATAGGGTCCCTCCAGTCGTAAAGCCGGAAAGCCGATCAAAAAGCCGAATGCCATCGAGACAACGCCGGCTAAAGGAAGCGCCAGCCAGAAGGGCAGATGCAGAGTTTGCATCGCCACAACGGTGCCGTAGGCTCCGATCGCGAAAAAACCTGCGTGTCCCAATGAAATCTGCCCCGTATACCCCACCAGCAAATTGAGTCCGATCGCCACTATTACGCTAATTGCCATATAGTTGGCCATATAGACGTAATAGTTGGGGACGAAAAAGGGAAAAGCGACCAATCCGGCAAACAGGGCAGCGAACCAAAACAGCACAGTCCCCGAAGTAATCAACCGGACATCTTCGTAGTACCCTCTTTTTAGATCCATGCGTGCCCCTCGAAAGTGCGAAAAACGACGGCAATCGACCGCACGTGGCAGCTCCATTTTCGGCCGACATTTTCATGAACTGTAGTGAAAAACGGAACAATCCGCAAAGGAAAACAAAAAATACCCGGTATCCGAGCCGACTTGCCTGCTCAAAGTTCGTAACGGCGACGGAAGCCGAATGTTCGTTTCCCGGAAGCTAGCGCTCCGAACCGTTATGAAGACAAACCGACCTGGACAGCTCCGTCGTGCGAAGCTATCCCTCCCGCATTCCAAGCACCGTTGCAACTGTTCAATAGTTCCAATCGGATAAAGCCGCCGTTTGGATTGCCTTCCCTGCCGATATTTTCGTGACAGAGATAGTGCGCTATGAGTAGCATTGCCTTTGTTGCAAAAAAATTCCGGCGTCGGTTTTTCCGCGAATCCACCCACATCCAGATACTGCTTTTCCGATCGCCATCTACGGCTGTATCGACTATTCGGCACACGACGATGATAAGTACAAAAAACCCAAGCACCTTTCCCGCCAATATCGAAGACACCATGAAGACCGCATACCTGGAGTATGCGATGAGCGTAATCGTCGGAAGAGCGCTGCCCGACGTCCGGGACGGCCTGAAGCCCGTACATCGGCGAATATTGTATGCAATGCACGATATGAACGTCGCCCACAACCGGCCCTACATGAAATCCGCAAGAATCGTCGGGGAGGTGATCGGCAAATACCATCCCCACGGCGACAACGCCGTATACGATGCCATCGTGCGACTGGTGCAGCAGTTTTCCATGCGCAATCCTTTGATAGACGGCCAGGGGAACTTCGGTTCGGTCGACGGCGATTCGCCGGCAGCCATGCGGTATACGGAAATTCGACTGCAGAGGATATCGAAGGAGTTTCTGGAGGATCTGGACAAGGATACCGTCAACTTTTGCGACAACTACGACGGAAGCCTACAGGAACCTCGTGTCCTGCCCACCAAAATACCCAATCTTCTGATAAACGGATCCACCGGTATTGCCGTGGGAATGGCTACCAACATTCCGCCGCACAATTTGGGCGAGGTGGTCGATGGACTGCTGTACTACATCGACAACAGAGACAGCTGCAAATTGCAGGACCTGTTGCCCTACATCCAGGGACCCGATTTTCCCACCTCCGGCGTGATTCTGGGACGGGACGGAATATACAGCGCCTACAAAACCGGTAGAGGCCTGATTAGAATACGAGCCAAAACGGAGATCGAACCCATAAAAAACAGCAACCGCGAGGCAATCATCGTTACGGAACTGCCCTACATGGTGAACAAGGCAAAGCTGATAGAAAAAATCGCGGAGCAGGTGAAGGAAAAAAGGGTGGAAGGAATTCAGGATCTCCGCGACGAGTCGGATCGAAACGGCATGCGAGTTGTCATCGAATTGAAGCGGGACGAACTGGCGGACACGGTTTTGGCCAATCTTTACAAGCATACAGCTCTGCAAAGCTCCTTCGGCATCATACTGCTGGCGGTCGTCGACGGTCAGCCCAGGGTATTGTCTCTGCTTGGCGTGCTGAAGCATTTTCTCAACCATCGCATCGACGTTGTCGTCCGTAGAACTCAATTCGAACTCAAAAAGGCGGAAGAGCGCGCCCATGTTCTGCAGGGGTTGCAAACGGCGTTGAAAGATATCGATTCCGTCGTAAAACTGATCCGCTCCTCGGCCAACGGAAAGGAGGCGAAGGCGGCTCTCGTCGAGCGATTCGCCTTTTCGGAGATTCAGTCTCAGGCCATACTGGACATGCGTTTGCAGCGGTTGACGGCTTTGGAGTCCGACAAGCTGGTTTCCGAACTGGGTACTCTGCTGAAAAAGATCCAACGCTATCGACAGGTGCTGGAAGATGAGGGCCTCGTTCTGGATATCATCAGGGAGGAGCTTACCGAAATCAGAAATTCCTACGCCACCGATCGGAAAACGGAAATTATCGAGTTCGATGGTGAAATTCTTCAGGAGGATCTGATTCCGGTGGAGGATATGGCCGTTACTATGAGTCGAAACGGATACATCAAACGTTGTGCGCTGGATACCTATCAATCCCAAAATCGGGGCGGAAAGGGAAAAATCGGAATGACGACCGTCGAAGAGGATATTCTGGATCGGATTTTCGTGGCATCCACCCATGATACGCTGCTGATTTTTACCAATCTCGGAAAGATCTACTGGAAAAGAGTCTACGAGCTGCCGCTAGCCAATCGGACTGCGAAAGGTCGGGCCTGGGTCAATATCCTGCCGCTGGAGGAAGATGAGAGGGTTGTACACTGCACTCCCATATCCGACTACTCAGAAGACACCTATGCCGTCATGTTGACGGAGAAGGGGATCATCAAAAAAACTGCCCTGACTGCCTATTCCAATCAGCGGATCAAAGGGACAAAGGCGATTTTGATCGACGAAGACGACGATCTGATTGCCGTTCGAATCTGCACGGATCGGGATACGATCTTTATCGCTACGGAAAACGGCATAGCGCTCAAACTGCCGGCAGCCGGGTTGAGACCCCAAGGAAGAGTCACAAGAGGATGTCGTGGAATCAGGTTCAAAAAGGGAGGCGAGGATAGAGTCATTTCGATGGAGATCATCGAGAGCGAGGGACACATACTAACGGTCACGGAAAACGGCTTTGGCAAAAAGACCCATCCATCCGACTATCGGACGGGAACCCGCGGCAATATGGGGGTAATGAACATCAAAAGTAGCGAACGCAACGGGAAAGTAGTGGGATCGATCATTGTCGACGAGTCGGATGAGATCATGCTCATCACGCAAAAGGGAAAAATCATCCGGCTCCGGGTTTCCCAAATTAGAGAGACCGGAAGAGTCACGCAGGGTGTGCGTTTGATCAATTTGGACCGGGACGAAAAGGTCGTCTCCATCGCCAAAATCGTATCGGACGACGGGAAGGAGATCGTCGAAACGGAAGAAGACCCGGAAAACGGGATTGCCGAAAAAACGGAAAAAACCATATGACCGGAACCCTTGCAGCCCTTTTCGTGCGGTATCGATCGGGCGTCTGTATCGCTTTTTGCCTGCTGCTGGTCGTATCCTGTCAAAGGAATCAGGGCAAGCGTCTTTTCGACGAGGCTCTTGCGCTTTGGGAGAGGGAGAAATACGAGGAGGCGGTTCAGAACTTCATCATCTTCACCAAATCCTATCCGGAACACGATCTGGTCGACGATTCGCTCTTTTGGATCGCCAATATCTACGAGCACTATCTGGACAATCGCAAACAGGCGATTCGATTCTATCGGCTGCAGATAAAAAATTTCGAAAATTCCGAATATGTCGGCCGATCGATGCGTGGATTGGCGCGAATCTACATGGCGCAAAACGAAAACGACAGTTTGCGCAAGGCGCTGCTGATCTTCCAGAAGTTCCAGAAGAGTGGCGCAACGGATGAAGAGTGGGAAAGAAATCAGTACCAAATTGCCCGGATTTTCGTAAAATTGAAGCACTACGAACAGGCCCGTGCCGCATTGAAGGAACTGATTCGGACGAGAGAGGATTCGAAGCTGATCCACAAGGCCTACTACCTGATCGGATCGACCTACTATATGGAGGGTCGGCAGGACCTGACCGAAGCCAGCTATTTGGAGGCGGAAAAAAAATCCGACTATGCGCGCCAATCCTTGACCATTGCCATGAGCCTTGCGGACATATACGAAGAGCAGGGACATCTGCAATCGGCGATCAATGTCTATCGAAGCATCCTCAACAGGCTGGAAAAAAAGGAGATGTTCTACCAGCTGGCAAACTACCGCATTGCCGGATTGCAATCGAGATTGAAAAAGACGAATACCGGATTGGACTATTGACGCGATTGTCTCGGAGGCCTTTCCCCGAACCGACCCTCATCCGGACTTCCGTCGATAAAAAGTTGACGTGACTAGGGGACATTTTGTCCGTTGCCGCAAACTATGGGAAGAGTCATTGCCATTTCGAATCAGAAGGGAGGCGTCGGCAAAACGACAACCAGCATCAATCTGTCCGCATCGCTGGCCCTTCTTGGCAAGACGGTACTTCTTATCGATTTCGATCCTCAAGGCAACACGTCGAGCGGATTGGGGCTGAGGCCGGGAAGATTTGCCCAGAATATCTACAACAGCTTGATTTTGGGCAAACCGTTGAAAGATCAGATTCTGCCTACCGATATTGCGCGGCTTAAGCTAATTCCCACCAATATCGATCTGACCGGTGCCGAAATCGAACTGGTGGGAGTGGCTTCCAGAGAATTCAAATTGAAGGGAGTCATCGAGCAGTTGACCGACAGGTTCGATTTCGTTTTGATCGACTGTCCCCCCTCTTTGGGATTGCTGACCGTAAATTCGCTGACGGCTTCCGACAGCATTCTCATTCCCCTGCAGTGCGAGTACTATGCTATGGAGGGCGTGAGTCAACTGATCAAGACCATCAAAGCGGTGAAAAGGACACTGAATCCAAGGTTGGAAATCGAAGGAATCCTGCCGACGATGTTCGATATTCGCAACAACATTTCCCGACAGGTGATCGAAGAGGTCAAAACCCATTTTCGGGGAAGCGTATTCCGTTCGATCATACCGAGAAACGTTCGGCTCAGCGAAGCCCCCTCATTTGGCAAGCCCGCTTTTCTCTACGATAGAACCAGCAAGGGAGCGATCAGCTATTTGAGGCTGGCGAAGGAGCTTCTGGAAAAGAACGTCAGACCAAATTCGACATGAGCGGCAAAGAGAGAAAGGCATTGGGACGCGGATTCGGCGCTCTGTTGAAACCCGCCGAGGAGACCGATGGAACGGAATTGGATAGAGGAGTGCTGGAGCTTCCGACGGACGATATTCAACTGAATCCGAAACAACCGAGATCCGATATCAACTTCGAAAGACTAGAGGAGCTAGCCCAGTCGATTAGGATCAAAGGGGTGCTGCAGCCGATCCTGGTGCGACAGACCGACGGACGGGAAAAAAAATTCGAACTCGTTGCCGGAGAGAGAAGACTGCGTGCATCGAAACTGGCCGGTTTCGACCGTATTCCGGCAATCGTAAGGGATATTGAAGAGAAAGATCTGCTGGAGACCGCTTTGATCGAAAATATCCAGAGGGACGATCTGAATCCGATCGAGGAGTCCCGGGCCTATAGGAACCTGCTTTTGGAACACGGCTATACGCAGGACGATCTGGCAAAACGGGTGGGAAAAACGCGCTCTACGATCGCAAACGCCCTGCGGCTGTTGCGGCTTCCCGAATCGATTCAGCAGGATGTGGCGTCCAATAGAATGTCCGCAGGTCATGCCCGAACTCTAATTGCGGTGCATAACGAAAAAGAGCAAAAAAAACTAAGGGATCGGATCTGCCACGAGAATATCTCCGTTCGGGAAGCGGAAGAGTTGTCAAGAGCACTCGCCAAAAAACCGAAAATCGAAAAGAACGAAAGAACACCTGCATTGAATTCGCAAATGGTTCTCAACCAAGAGCGTTTGT
>CAZLTI010000174.1:6027-6404 GCA_964562335.1 uncultured Pseudomonadota bacterium
GATAAAACCCAACGGAGAGAGGGGAAAGATCGAATTCGAGTACTACAGTGCCGAGGATTTTAACAGGCTGTACTCGATATTGCTAAATGCCGTGCGGCACAACTGAATGAGCGGTATCACCGCATCTGTATTGCCGGAAACCTCCGAAACCGCGCTCGTTCAGTTCTTCTGCGAAAAAATCCGTTTCGGAAAGAGGGCAGCCTTTCGATATAGCCTCGACTCCTACAGAACGTCTGTTAGAAAACTTCGGCGACAGGTTGGCTGTCCAGATGAGGTTTGGTGATCGAAAAAAAACGAAGAAACGTTGTGGAAGAATATCTGAGATACTCGGATATAGACGCTTGCGACAGGCTCGCTATGGCAATCGAGAATATGCT
>CAZLTI010000174.1:6414-6719 GCA_964562335.1 uncultured Pseudomonadota bacterium
GTCTGCGGGTCATGCCCGAACTCTAATTGCGGTGCGTAACGAAAAAGAGCGAAAAAAATTGAGAGATCGGATCTGCCATGAGAATATCTCCGTTCGGGAAGCGGAAGAGTTGTCAAGAGCACTTGCCAAAAAACCGAAAATCGAAAAAAACGAAAGAACACCGGCATTGAATTCGCAAATGGTTCTCAACCAAGAGCGTTTGTGCGAACGGTTCGGCTCCAAAATATCGATAAAACCCAACGGAGAGAGGGGAAAGATCGAATTCGAGTACTACAGTGCCGAAGATTTTAACAGACTGTACTCGA
>CAZLTI010000175.1:0-6591 GCA_964562335.1 uncultured Pseudomonadota bacterium
CTGTTCCGAAAATTTGGGAAACCTGTTCCGATTCGATCCTGCACGTAACTTTACTGGAACGGATTTCCCGCATTGGCCATGATATCGCAAGATATTTGGTTCTTCGGGGATTTCTAACGTAGAACGAACCTACCAATTTCTCCATTACGGCTCTCCCGATGGAAAGAGATCACGATGTAGTTTCGAGAAAAGCTCTGGAAGAGGATCGTCAGGAGTATTCTCTGCGACCCCAAAGCTTTGCCGACTACATCGGACAGGACGACCTGAAGGGCAATCTGCAGGTTTTTATCAATTCCGCAAAGAGGCGCAAAGAGGCGCTCGATCACGTATTGCTCTACGGACCTCCGGGGCTGGGCAAAACCACGATGGCAAATATCGTCGCCAGGGAACTCGGATGCTCTTTGCGCTCCACATCCGGTCCCGTTATCGAAAAACAGGGCGATTTGGCAGCGATTCTCACCTCGCTGGAGCCGAACCAAGTTCTGTTTATCGACGAAATTCATCGCATCAACCGCGTGATCGAGGAGGTTCTGTATTCGGCCATGGAGGACTACACGCTGGATATCATGATCGGACAGGGACCCAGCGCCAGAACGATCAAACTGGACATTCCCCGTTTTACCTTGATCGGAGCTACGACCAGGACCGGTCTACTGTCGAGTCCTCTCAGGGAGCGTTTCGGCATTCCTTTGCACTTCGAATACTATCGACCGGAAGATCTGCGGGAGGTGATCATACGCTCGGCCGGAATACTGAATGTTCAAATATTCGACGATTCGGCTCTCAATATTGCCGAGCGGTCCCGGGGAACGCCAAGAATTGCCAACCGACTTTTGAAACGTGCGCGGGACTTTGCGGAAATGAATACAGGGGGCATCATAACGAATGAGATCGTCGAGGAGACGCTGCAACGACTGGGTATCGATCATTTGGGTCTGGACAAACTGGACCGCACGATACTGACGCAGATGATCGAAATTCACGACGGAGGACCGGTGGGCATCGGCACGATTGCCGCAACAGTATCCGAAGAGGTGGATGCCATTCGGGATGTCGTCGAACCCTTTTTGCTGCAAAGCGGATTGATTCGCAGAACGCCCCGAGGACGGACGACCACCGCAAAGGCCTATCGGCATCTTGGATTTTCGGAAGAGAAAGCGAAGGCGCCGTGACGAAAATGAGCATCGAATCCCGCACGGCCGGGCAACTGCCGAAAATTCGGGAGAAGCGGCCTCTAAAAAAAAGAGCCCACATCAAAACTTTTGGCTGTCAAATGAACGTGCACGACAGCGCACGAATGGCACAGCTGCTGGAGAGGGAGGGTTACGTTTTTACCGCACGGATGGAGAGGGCCGACCTGATTTTAGTAAACACCTGCTCGGTCCGCAAAAATCCGGAAAACAAGGTGTACAGTCTATTGGGGCGCTTGGCGATCCAAAAAAGAAGGAATCCGAACGTTGTGATAGGGGTCGCCGGATGTGTCGCCCAGCGGGAGGCGGAAAACATACTGCACAGGTGCAAGGCGGTCGATTTGGCGTTCGGAACGGATGCCATTTTTCGCTTGCCGGAGATGCTGCGGCGCGTTTCCCAGGGAGAACGTATCGTTTCCACCGACCGGATACCCGGAGAGAAAAGGGTCCGAAACTTCATCCCCGACAGGGAGTTGGAAACCGGAACAGTGGACGGCTGCCGGGGATTGATCGCCATTTCCAAAGGCTGCGACAACTTCTGCTCCTTCTGCATCGTGCCCACCGTTCGGGGAGG
Source organism: uncultured Pseudomonadota bacterium (assembly GCA_964562335.1). Classification (GTDB taxonomy): domain Bacteria; phylum SAR324; class SAR324; order XYD2-FULL-50-16; family XYD2-FULL-50-16; genus CAZJUM01. The sequence continues at coordinate 1,765 of CAZLTI010000175.1, forward strand.
GCTTGTCAGTCGGGAAATAGGAAATATCGTCCTGGAAGCGAAGGACTTGATAAAAAAGGGGGCGAAAGAGATCCGGCTACTGGGACAGAACGTCAACTCCTACAAGGCGAACGGAGAGGACTTTTACAGCCTGATCGACACTATTTCCGACCTGAAGGGACTCAAGAGACTCCGCTTCACATCGCCCCACCCCAACGATTGGAACAGCAGCTTAACGGATCTGGTTGCCGAAAAGCCGGTAGTCTGCAATCAAATTCATCTGCCGTTTCAGGCGGGTGCCGATCGGATTCTCGAAAAAATGCAACGGGGACATACCGCTGCGGAATACATCGCCAAAATCGACTATCTCAAGCGGAAAATTCCCGACGTGACCATCAGCACCGATATCATCGTCGGGTTTCCCGGCGAGACGGATGAGGAGTTCGAGGAGACGTTGCAAGTAATGCGGCATGTGCGATTCCTCCCGGTTTATGCTTTCCAATACTCTCCCAGACCCGGAACAAAGGCTGCCGGTTGGGAAGACGACGTGCCGCCCGTTACAAAACGGAAGAGATTGCAGCGCGTCCTAAGTCTGCAAAAAGAGATTCAGGATGAGATTCTGAACGCGATGGTGGGAACGAAGCAGGAGATATTGATAGATAGCGCCCATCCCAAAGAGCGCCAAACGATGAACGGTCGCACGGAGGGCAACGTTCCGGTCTCCGTTGCCGATCCAGAGTTGGATATCGGAGATATCCTAGCGGTGAGAATAGTGGGAAAAAAAACGCACTCCCTGATTGGAGAGAGATTTAAGTGCCTATGAGCTACAGAACCCCGAACAGGATAGAATCGATCCAGAGGCTCTCCGCAATCGTGGCTCGACTCAAGGAGGAGGGGAAACGGGTCGTCTTTACCAACGGCTGTTTCGACCTGATTCATGTCGGCCATACAAGATATCTGGAAGCCGCCAGAAAAATGGGAGACTGTTTGATAGTGGCCGTAAACGGCGACCGGTCGGTAGCTCGCCTCAAGGGAGAACGGCGTCCGATCGTTTGTCTGGAGGAGAGAATGGAAATCCTGGCAGGTTTCCGTTTCGTCGATTATGTCGTTTCCTTTGACGAGCCCGATCCATACGCTACGATCGGCGCCCTTAAACCAAACGTACTGATAAAGGGGGGCGACTGGGCTGTGGAGCAAATTATCGGGGGGGACCTCGTCGAAGCGGAGGGAGGGTCGGTTTTGACAATCCCGGAGATCAAAGGCAGGTCGACGACGAACATTATTGAAAAAGTCGTCGGCAGAAATCGAGCATGAAATTTCGTCGTTTGTTTCGCTATTTCCCGTCCCGGCAACCATCCGAGCTGCTCTGTACGAATCGTGGCAAAACGTTTCTGCACGGCAGTTGTGAAATCCAAAAAAAACCATGTTTGATCGAAAACTTGTCGGGCAGTTCGACTGGCTGCTGTTAATGCTGGTTGTCTGTATTTCCCTCATTGGATTTGTCAGTATCTATTCGGCTTCCGTCAACTATGCCGAAGTCTTTCCCTACTACCTGAAGCAGCCGATTTGGTTTGCCCTTGGCTTGGTTGTTCTGTTTCTGATTATACTATTCGACTATCGTCTGTTCTGCGGCTTCTCCTTTTTGTTCTATCTGATTCTTATAGCCCTTTTGGTAGCGGTTCTTTGGTACGGCACGGGAGGCCCCGGCAACCGCGTGAACCGGTGGATCGCTATAGGTCCTCTTTTTTTGCAGCCGTCGGAATTCGTCAAATTCGCTTTGGTGCTGTATCTGGCCAACTATTTCAACGATTCCAGAAGAATCAATAATTTGAGACTTGTGGATATCGTCTGGCCTCTTTGCGTGACCCTGATTCCGTTCGTTTTGATCCTAAATCAACCGGATCTGGGGACGGCAAGCGTTTTGTTGATCGCGGCGATTTCCATCATTTTTTTGGTCGGTTTGCGGATGAAGGCGATTCTTATCACGGGAATCGGCAGTTTGGTCTCTCTCCCGATCATTTGGTTTTTTATTTTAAAGTCCTACCAAAGGGACCGCATACTCGCCATGATCGATCCCGAAAGCGATCCGCTTGGCAAGGGGTACCAGATCATTCAGTCGAAAATCGCCATCGGCAGCGGGAAGCTCTGGGGGAAGGGATTTTTGGAGGGAACTCAGGCGAAGCTGAACTTTCTGCCCGCTCGGCACACCGATTTTATCTTCTCCATATTCACGGAGGAGTGGGGATTCGTCGGCGGCATTACCCTAATTGGGCTGTATGTTCTTCTGATTGTCCGATGCCTGTATTATGTCGGAAAAACGAAGGATCGGTCGGGAACCGTTCTGGTAGTGGGCGTTACCTCCATCTTTGCCGCACACATTATCATCAACGTGGGAATGGTTTTGGGGCTTTTTCCTATCGTCGGCATGCCGCTGCCCTTCATGAGCTACGGAGGGTCCGCAATGATTTCGAATATGGTGGGAATAGGATTGATTCTCAATGTGGGTATGCGGCGCCAGCAAAACTGATGCGTCAATGCCATGTCCGCCTGCGGCTGATTGCCTGCTCGAACGTCTTCTCGTACTCTCGAATCGGCCGATCCCAAGAAAAATCCTGGCGCATGGCCCTCCGTTGCATTTTTCTGTAGTCCTCCTTGCGGTTGTACCAGGTGTCCAAAGCCCAACCGATGGTATTGACCAGTGCTTCGGGCGTCATATCCGAAAAAAGGAACCCCGTTCCGTTTCCCTTTTCCGGATCGTAGTTGCGAACGGTATCGTTTAGACCGCCCGTTGCGCGCACGATAGGCAATGTCCCGTAGATCATGCTGTATATCTGGTTTAGGCCGCAGGGTTCGTATTGGGAGGGCATCAGAAAAAAATCGCTGCCTGCCTCGATCAGATGCGCCTTTTCGGCATCGTATCCGATATAGGATCCCACCTTGCCGAAGCGATATTTGGGCAGCTCTCCGAAATAGTGGGCAAAATTCGAATCCCCGCTCCCCAGGAAAACGAGCTGCAGCTCCCAGGCGAGAATCCTGTCGATACAGGAGCGCAAGACATCCAGCCCCTTTTGGGAAGCCAACCGTCCGACGAAGCCAAAAATCGGAATATCCGATTTCATCCGTAGCAGAAACTGTCTTTGTAGCTCCATCTTGCAGGTTTTTTTTCCTCCCAGATCTTCCGTATCGTAGTTTTCGGGAAGATAAACGTCGGTTTTCGGATTCCACTCGTTGGTATCGATTCCGTTGACGATACCCACTAGGTCTTCCCTCCTTCTGACGAGGAACTCGCTCAATCCATGCCCGCCGGGTTCGGAAAGAATTTCCGCAGCATAGGTGGGGCTGACGGTAATCAGCTTGTCCGCATAGAAAATTCCGCCTTTCAGTAGATTGATGCTGCCGCCCTCTTCAAACTCCTCCTCCCTCATCTGCATCCAATTCAGTCCTATGAACCTGCTGTAGGAGCGGTTTGTGTGCCCCTGGTAGCCTAAATTGTGAATCGCAAGTATGGATGCGGTATCGTCGAAAAAACCGTTCCCCCAGTCCCAGCATTTTATGTAGTAGGGAATCAAAGCGGTCTGCCAGTCGTTGCACAGTACGATATCGGGACGAAAGCCGATTTGTATGCTCAAGTCCAAAGAGGCTTTGGAAAAAAAGGCGAATCGGGCCCCGTTGTCCTCGTACGCTTCGCTTCCATTGTCGTAGATTGGCGTTCGATCGAAATAGAAATCGTTTTCGATTAGGCAGACGCGCAGTTTGTCCGACTCGCCCACCTCCCAACAGGCGCATGCGATGCTGGTGTCGCCCATGGGAACCCTGAGCGTGTAAACGACTTTGCGGGGCTCTTTGCCTTTGAAGCGTATGCTTTTGTAGTAGGGAATGACGAGTAGAACACTATGGCCCGCCCGTGCCAATTGCACGGGCAGACTCCCGGAAACGTCGGCCAGACCCCCGGTTTTGATGTAGGGCAACGCTTCCGAAACGACAATCAAAATCTGCATCACTTTTTTTGTCTACGAATGTATTGCTGGATTTTTCGGTCGATTCGTTCCGGGTTCAATTCCCGCATTTTTGCGACAATTTCCCGAAGATTCGCCCGCGCCAGTACCTGCCTCTGAGTCAATTGGACCAATTCCATAATGCTTTCCCTAGTATAGTGCTTCGAATTGGCTTCCCGCCGCTCCGGGGCTTTTTGCCTTCCACCCTTTTTGGCGCGTCTTTGCCGAAGAGTCCTCTTTTCGCCGGTGAACTCCTGCAGTGGAGGTTTCACTACCAGTTCGTTTTCCAGATCCTTCAATATTTTGTTGAAGATTAGTTCCCTAACTTCGTTGGAGACCGGGATCTTCCGGCGTGACGCCTCCCGAACGAAATTTCGGATATCCTGCCACAGGTAGCGCTCTCCGAGGACTCCCGCAAACTGTTCGACATTTTGCAGATACTTGTGGTACAGCAGCCTTTTTTTCGATTCCGCAGTGGGGTCGGAGTGATTGATGACTTTTAGCAGCTTTTCCAACTGCAATGCGAGCGAAACGACAGCATCAAAATAGACTTCAAGACCCATCGATACATCCGTTTTTCCCACACTGAGTTTATGAAATTTTGCGCAAAAAGCGAAAATCTATTTCCGTCTCGTCCCGTTTGTACAGAGAGGGGGAAAAAACGGATGGAGCAAATGGCTACAAATCGACCGAAAAAAGTTCGATAACGATGCAACTCCGGCGCCATATTTGGTAAATTGCGGACTTGAGCAAAGAAACCTGCGAAAAAAGCGAAAGGAGCCGCTCCGGCCAATAACGGTGCGCTTCCGCTCTTATGCAAGTGCCTTTTTGGCGAAGGTGTACTTTCGAATGG
>CAZLTI010000176.1:0-6575 GCA_964562335.1 uncultured Pseudomonadota bacterium
CGTCGACTAGGCTAGGTATCCCACCAAATTTCGCCTTTCATGGAGGGAGGGAGCTACTACAATCTTCTACCCCCTTTTGTGCAGGTTTCCGCAGTTTGTTTCCCGTTATGGAAGAAACCGGGAAGATGGAACCGGCAGTACCGGCAACCTGGGTTTTCTGTCGTAGGTTTTTTTAACATAAGGGTTGGCAGCGGTTGAATCGAGGTTCGTTATGAGAAGTGTCCATCGTTTTGTTTTGCTAGTTGCCGCAGTTGCCATTTTTCCCTTCTTTTCGGCCGATGTCCATAGTGCCTCGGTAGTAAAAAGTCCCAACGACAGTCGGGAATACCATGCGTTCACGTTAAAAAACCGGCTGGATGCGATCGTGATATCCGATCCCGATGCACGCGTAGCGGCGGCGGCATTGAGTGTCGGTGTCGGTTTTTTTCAGGACCCGATAGACCGTCCGGGATTGGCCCATTTTTTAGAGCATATGCTTTTTTTAGGAAACGGGAAGTATCCGAAGCCGGGCGATTTCGGGCGGTTCGTCTCCGCGCACGGGGGAAGCGGCAATGCGCAGACCGGAGGCGAGAACACCACCTATTTCTTTTCGATCCGAAGCGAGTATCTGCGGGAGGCGTTGGATCGCTTTGCGCATTTTTTTATCTCTCCGACCCTCGATCCCGAATTTGTGGACAAAGAGGTTAACGCCGTACACTCGGAATATCAAAAAAGCAAACGGAACGATGCCGTAAGGATGCATAGGGTGATCCGTGCGACTGCGAATCCGATCCATCCCTTCAGCAAGTTTGGCATGGGCAACCGTCAGACGCTTCAAGGGAACGCCGTCAAGGCCGGGACACTGCGCAGCGCACTGAAGCGGTTTCATCTCAAGTATTATTCGGCCAACTTGATGAAACTTGTCGTATTGGGTCGGGAGTCGACGGAGGTGCTGGAAAGCCGGGTGAGAGAACTGTTTTCGCAAATCGAGGATCGCAATGTTTCGATTCCGGACGCGGGCGGGAAGGCGATCGACGCACAACTTCCGCGCAGAATTCGGATCAAGCCGATAAAAAACGCCAATCGGCTGAGATTGATGTTTCCCATCCCCTCGCTGCTGCGATACTACCGGTTCAAACCGGAACAGGTGATTTCGAGTCTTCTGGGGGACGAGGGCAAGGGAAGTCTGCTCTCCTATCTGAAACGGAAGGAGTGGGTCGCAAACTTAAGCACGGGAACGGGAATAGGGAGGCGCGGCTTCGGTTTTTTCCAAATCGATATGGAGTTGACGGATCGGGGAGCGCACCATACGGACGATATTGTGGAAGCCTTTTTTACCTATTTGAAACTTATTCGGGAGGATAAAAATCGGCAGAGGTATTACCGGGAGTTGAAAAAACTGGCGGAAATTCAGTTTCGATTTCAGGAGAAGGAACGGCCCTTTTGGTATGTCAGAAGATTGGCGGCTGCCCTGCACACGATTCCGGCCCGCGACGCGGTTGCGGGTGCCTGGCTGTACGAACGGTATCGTCCGGATTTGGAGGAGGATCTGTTGAACCGGTTGACGCCGGACAATTTGCAGCTGGTGGTTGTCGGGAAGGATGCGAAGAGGACTCAAACGGAGAGGTGGTATCGGGCGGAGTATGCGGTGGAGAGGGTGAATGCGCAGCAGATAGAAAGATGGAAGGAGCCGAAATCCGATGGAGGTTTTGCTCTCCCGCCTCCCAATCGGTTTATTCCCGACAGGATCCGGTTGAAGGCGGCCGAAGTCGAAACGGAATATCCCCGTCTGCTGATAGAGCGCGACAATCTGGCCGTATGGTTCAAACACGACGATGTCTTTAACGTTCCGAAGGGAAACCTGCGGATTGTCCTATCGACGCCGAAAGCGTATGCCTCCCCGAAAGAGGCGGCGATGTCCAGGCTGTTCGTCGACGTTTTGCAGGAAAGTTTGAATGAATACGCCTACCCGGCCTCCGTTGCCGGTTTGAGGTACTCCCTATACAACACCGTGCGCGGCATTGTTCTGTCTATGGGAGGATATGCCGAGAAAATGGAGGTTTTACTGCGGAAAGTCCTGGATGGGGTCGGCAGTTTCGCCGTTTCGCCCGCTCGGTTCGAGACGTACAAAGAGCGGATGAAGGATCGCCGAAAGAACCAAAAGCTTGCTGCGGCGCACCGGCGGGCATCCTATGAAAGTGTCTATTTCCTATCGGAAACGTTGTGGCACTATGACGAGTACCTGGAAGTGATCGATGGCATAACCATTTCGGATGTGAAGGCTTTCGTGCCCGAACTGCTGGCCCGAATCGACATTGAAATGCTGGCGCACGGCAATTTTTCCCGGAAAGAGGTACGCGGATTCGGTTCCATGCTGGAAGAGCGATTTTTGCGAAGCGACGGGAGGCGCAACGGTCGCATCGAGGAAAAGGCGATGAAGATTGCCGCCGGCTCGAACCGGACGTATGCCTTTCCGGTGGAGGATATCAATTCGGCGGTACAAGTCTACTTCCAGGCGGGTCCGGAAAATCGGGAGGAGACGGTCCTGCTCGATCTGCTCGGCATCTTGGTGGAGAAGCCGTTTTACCATCGATTGAGAACCCTGGAGCAGTTGGGATATTTGGTTTCTTCGTCGGTCTATTCGATTCATAAGGTAAACGGATTTTCCTTTTTGATCCAATCGGGACAAAAGGATCCCCTTTACCTCCAAAGCCGAATCGACCACTTTCTGCGCGGATTCGAGAAGCGACTGATCCGTCTCTCGGCGGAAGAGTTCGACCAATATCGGAACACGGCGATAGGGAAGCGGTTGGAGGAACCTGAGAATCTACACGAGGAGACCGAAAGACTTTGGAGCGTCATCGCGTCGAGAAGCTACGACTTCTCCTATCGGCAGAGGGAGATCGAAGCGTTGCGGTCGGTCGACCGTGCCAGACTCCTCTCTTTTTATCGGAGTCTGTTTCTTTCCCCAAAGGCATTGAGGCGAGTCAACTTTCAAGCCTGGGGCAGCAACCACGGACAACCGAAATCGAGTGGTCCGCATACCATTCTAAATCCCCGAAAGTGGAAAGGATCCAGCGAATATTATGACAATCCCGACGGAAGAATCAGGCGGAAAAAAGGAGAAACGCCGCAGTAGACATGCGGACAGCACCGATCGCATCATCAACGAGCGGCTGAAAAATGCGTTCAAAGCCGTGATCGATCAACAGATCGACGAAAAGGATCCCGTCGAAACACTGGAGACCCTGGAGCGGTTGCAGGACGAGGGTTTTACCGAAGAGGAAGCATATACCTTGATATCCCATTTGATCGGGCTGGAGGTCGCGGAGGAGGTCGTCGGCGGAACGGGAATCGATATGAATCGGTATATTGCCTCGTTGGAAGCGTTGCCCCGGCCGTTTGCGAAACCTCGCAAGGTCGACGAAGAGGAGTAGTCGACCGTTGGACCGGTACCGCAAAGCCGCGAACCGTCAACCTGGAGTAGTGGGCGATGCGTTATCTCTTTATTGCCTTTGCGATAATCCTGGCCGCTGGCGATCTGCTTTTTTTCCTTGTAGCCGCAACCGGTTGGGGCGTGCCTGCAATTGCCTTGTCGCAGCTGTTTACGGGATGCGCGGGTTGGATTGCGATGCGAAAGCTGGATTTCAATCTCCTCTTTTTCGTGGAGGCTCGACTGAAAAACGGCGAGCCGGTCGTTCGCGAAATCTGGGACGAGCTGTTGTTGCTGTCAGGGGCGTGCCTGCTTGTCTATCCCGGAGTCTTGACGGACCTCGTCGGTTTTTCTCTACTGTTTGGAGAGGCTCGGGAGGCTGTACTCGATTTTTTGGGGAGGTCTCCCTAGTCGAGCGCGGCAGTCAGGGGGCCGTTTCCAAATCTTTCGCATGGATTTTCCCATTCCGCCTGTATAGGATTCGCCCGTCCGTTATCTCCGTAATACGGATGCCGTTTGCCGTCCCTCCCTTTTTCAGAGCGAACTGCTTTCCCCCGAACTGGACGATAGCGAAAATTTCGTCGTCGATAACGATGTATCCGCGATAGGAGACTTCCGGGGTCGGAGGTCCGCTTGCTTTCGGCGGCGTTTCCGGTTCGAGTCTTGAGGCGAAGGGATTTGCCGCTGCTACAGGTAGGGAGCAGATAGCGAGCAGAAGAGGTAAAATGGCTTTCTCGATTTTCATTTTGGCATGTCGAAATATCGAAGTTCCAGTTCCGAGCGGACGGTCGGATCTGCGGAAGCCGGATTTTGGCTGGTCAGGGAGAGATAGCTGAAGACAACCGGAGCCCCATCCTCGTAGATAGCGCCAAAATATCGCATCAGATCGGCGTACTTTCCCGACAGGACCTGTTTCACTATCTGCTGCGCGAAGATGTCGTCAGTCGGTGCGCGGGTGATTTTTTGAGAAATGACGGTCAGGTGGTTTTTCCTTTGAAACGCCCCCAGCCGTTTTTGCAGGTGTCGATAGTCCGTTTGCCCCATCCAGTTTTTTTTCAGATCCTCCAGTTCCGTTTTTATCGAAACGTATTTCCGTTTGTGATGGTCGATGTAGAGAGACTCCTTGGTCAATATCCGATATTCGCTCTCCGCCGCAGCGATCTTCGAGGAGTAGTACTTCGCCTCCTCCAAAACCGGAAGAATATAGCCGAATACGAGAGCGGCATGTAGCAAAACAAGGAGAACGACTGCTTGTTTCCTCCTGTCTCTACTCAGTGGATTTGCCAGTCGGATCATCGATCGGTTCGTTCAGGATCAGTTTGTAGTGATCAGTTCGTTCAGGATTAGTTTGTAGTGTTTGACTTTGCGGTTTTGGAGGACGACATCTTCGTTCAATTCCAAATTCGGCTTTCCCAAAAACATGGAGAGCTGCTCCAGCAGTAGGGCGACATCGACCTGTCCGGTATCGAAGAGGTCGAGCGTAATTCTGCCATCGTCGACGAATATGCCGTTTATCCAGGTAGTTTTCGGCAGTATCGAATGAATCCGGGCAAGAAGCTGCGGCGGATCGAGCCTGGATTGGGAGATGGCTTCCATCAGGGAGGAGAGTCGATAGTACTCCCTCTTCCCTCGAATGATTGGTTCGATTTGCGACCTACCTGCCTTGAGCGTTTCGATGGAGTCCGACAGAGAGTGTCGCTGAATTTTCAGTCGGGTCAGCCGACTTTGGGATGCCGCCGCAAAGAGAACGGCACAAAGCAGCGTAAAGAGGAGAACGTATTGCAGCGGGACAGACCGAAGAGATGTCCATTTGCGTTTCTTGCGGATATAGGAAACCGATTTTACTTTATGCGTTTCCGAAGCGGAGAGCAGCTTATGAATCGCGGAACTCTCGGCAATATCGGCTTTCGTCCCAATATCCGCTATGCTGACATAGAAAAACGAAGTGCTTTCCCGGTCGGCTTCCACCAGAGCTTTGACGATGCCGATTCGATGGGTCGGGAGGTGCTGCGGCCAAAGGCTGAAATGAGAAAAACGCAAATCTTCGCTCCTCTTTTCAATTTGCAGTACTTCGTTTTCAAAAATCAGAATATGGGATTGGGCGGAAATTGGAATCTTTGCTTCGGCGGCAGCCAGTTTTTTGACGAAAAATGCGATCGCCGGCTGCCAACGGAGTTTTTTCTTCGACCGGCCGAGTAGCTCGACCCCCCGATCGGTTAGGTGGGAGTGAATGGTAACCGCCCTGTTTTGGTCGATGGCTACCGAATCGATACGGATATGTTCCGGAAGGCTCCGACTAAAGGGAAGCGTCTGCCGGTCGACGGCGGGGAGGTCTTTTTTCGAGAGCCGGATGGTTTCGTGTACATAGGCGTTAACGTAGGGCGAAGCCAACAGAATGGTGGAACTGTTTCCTCTCTTGCTATGTTGAAGAGACGCGATGCCGTCGACCGTTTGAAAGTTGCGGCTGACATTTTGAACGCTGTTTCCGTGGATGAGAAAGTACTCTCGTTTTTTTTGGCAAACGGAGGGAGTAGAGCGATGGAAGCGAATCTTGGAAAAGTGGAGAGAATTGCCATAAAAAAACTATTCGTTGATACTGGAATCGTTATAAAATATATTGCAGCCACTGCAAACAACAAAACGGATTAAATTATGGCAATATTTTATGGAAATATGACATCCCGCATGCTACAATCGTGTATCCGTTTAAGGGAGCGATTTCATCTTATCATGTCCGAGAGCGTTCGCTACTCCTCGGCCAGTATCTGGATGATTAGCATTATCGGCCTGGTGGGTCACCCCGTGTATTTTTTTATCTGGGGCTATCTTTTTCCCCAGCCCTACGAAAGTTTTTTGCTGAGGGCAATAGGCACCATTCTTTGCCTGTTGTTGATGTTGAGAGATTATTGGCCCAGCTTTTTGCAAGGGGCTCTGCCCTATTTGTGGTACGGCATGCTGACCTATACCCTCCCCTTTTTCTTCACCTACATGCTGCTGAGAAACGACTTTAATATGGTTTGGATGATGTCTTCGGTTATCGCTATGTGTCTAACCGTATTGGTTACCAGTTTACTGGTGATGCCTATCGTTTCGATAATCGGGATTTTACTGGCCTTTCTACTCTTCCGTGTAACGAACCAATCCGTTCCTATGGATGGAGCCG
>CAZLTI010000177.1:0-6564 GCA_964562335.1 uncultured Pseudomonadota bacterium
ATCCGAACCGCTGCTCGCGGCTTTATCTCCATCGGACAAAACCCGTCTGATTCTCTCGGTCCATGATTTTAATCGTCCGCTGCAAAATCTTGCGGGCCTGTGCCGGGAAATTCGCGGCTCCTGTCCCGGTGCCGTTCCCAAGCTTGCGTATGCCGCCAGCCACATAAACGACTGTTTTGCGGCTTTCGATCTGCTCCACCAGGAAGAGGGAGATATTATTGTCCTTTGCATGGGTCCGGCCGGAACGATCTGCCGCTTGCTGGCAAAAAAGCTTGGCTCGATGGTCGGCTTCGCCAGCCTGGATTCGGGCAGGGCCACCGCACCCGGGCAATTGACGGTTGCGCAGTTGCAAAACCCCTACGGATTTTCCGGCTCGAATCGCGACACCGAGCTGTTCGGCATCATTGCGGACCCCGTCGGACACTCCATGAGCCCTGCAATTCACAACGCCTGCTTTGCTCAAAACGGGATGAACCGCATGTACCTGCCGCTGCTTGTCTCCGGCGGAATCGGCGAACTGTCCGATTATTTGAACAATGTCGCTAGCAGGAGTTGGCTGAAGTTTCGGGGATTTAGCGTAACGCTTCCGCACAAGCGAAATGCCCTGGACTATGTGCGCAAAAATGGCGGATTTATCGAGCCGCTTGCGGAAAAGATCGGAGCGGCCAATACGCTGGTCGTAAACAAGCGCGGCGAATTTTGCGCCTTCAATACGGATTATGCGGGCGCCATGAGTGCGGTGGTACGGCAGCTGGGTTTAAAAACGACCGACTTGAAGGGAAAACGGGTGGCCGTTATCGGGGCCGGCGGAGTTTCCCGAGCCGTCGTTGCCGGTTTTGCGGATGCCGGTGCTCGCGTGACGGTCTACAACCGGACCCTGTCGAAGGCCCGGTCGTTGGCCGAAACGTTCGGCTGCGCCTATTCCTCGTTGGACGGACTGGAGGATTTGCACGCCGATCTGCTTGTCAACTGCACAAGCGTCGGCATGTCGCCAAACGCGGACGCGACACCCGTGGCGGCAGAGAAAATGCGCGCCGAAATGGCGGTGTTCGATACGGTCTACAACCCCCTGGAAACTACGCTGCTCAAAAACGCCAAACAGGCCGGAGCAAAAACCGTCGACGGCCTCTCCATGTTCGTAGGGCAGGCGGCTGCGCAGTTTCGGCATTTCACCAATCGGGACGCAGACGCGGACCTGATGCGCAGAGTCGCCGAGAGCAGGCTGCGCGTCCAATGAAAAAACGGGACGAGGAGAGTTCTCCCTTATGAACGATATATCGGACCCGACTTTGGAAGGGGTCGAAAAGATTCCGATCGGCGACTTCAGCAAAAGCGCATACATGGAGTATTCCATGTACGTAATACTGGACCGCGCCTTGCCGCATGTCGGAGACGGTCTGAAGCCCGTTCAGCGCAGAATTGTGTACGCCATGTCGGAGCTGGGCCTAAGCGCCGCTTCCAAGCACAAGAAATCGGCTCGGACTGTCGGAGACGTGCTCGGAAAGTTCCATCCCCATGGCGATACGGCATGCTACGAGGCTATGGTATTGATGGCTCAGGAGTTCTCCTATCGCTATCCGCTGATCGACGGTCAGGGAAACTGGGGATCGCCGGACGATCCGAAGTCGTTCGCGGCCATGCGGTATACCGAATCCCGTCTGGCAGCCTATAGCAGCGTCCTGCTGGCCGAACTGGGAGAGGGAACGGTAGACTGGAAAGCCAATTTCGACGGCACTCTGCAGGAACCGGAAGTTCTTCCGGCACGGCTGCCGAATCTGCTGCTGAACGGAACGACGGGAATAGCGGTCGGGATGGCGACCGACATCCCTCCCCACAATTTAGGGGAGGTGGCGGAGGCCTGCATCCATCTTCTTTCCAATCCCGAGGCCACGCTGGAGGAGATCTGCCGGTTTGTCAAAGGACCCGATTTCACCACGGAGGCCGAAATCATCTCTCCGCAGTCGGATATACTGCGCATCTACCGCAACGGACAGGGAACCCTGCGCATGAGAGCCGTTCATGCCAAAGAAAACGGAGATATCGTAATCACGGCACTTCCCCACCAGGTTTCCGGCTCCAAAGTCCTGGAGCAGATCGCCACCCAAATGCAGGCGAAAAAGCTTCCCATGGTGGCGGATCTCAGGGACGAATCCGACCACGAAAACCCGACCCGCCTCGTGATCGTACCGCGTTCCAACAGAATCGACATCGACGAACTGATGGCGCACCTCTACGCGACCACCGATCTGGAGTGTACCTATCGCGTCAACATGAACGTCATAGGTTTGAACGGCCGCCCTCAGATCAAAGGGCTGCTTGCCATGCTGCAAGAGTGGCTCGCCTTCCGGCTGGACACCGTGCGGCGACGCCTGCGGCACAGGCTAAACGGAGTTCAAAAACGGCTGCATGTGCTGGAAGGGCTGCTCATCGCCTTTTTGAATTTGGACAGGGTCATCGAAATCGTTCGCATGCAGGACCATCCGAAAGAGGCTCTAGTCCGCTCCTTCGCCGTCAGCGAAACGCAGGCCGAAGCCGTTCTCGAAATCAAGCTGCGGCAGTTGGCCAAGCTGGAGGAGCGGAAAATCGAAAGGGAAAGGAGCGATCTAACCCAAGAACGCAAAGAGCTGGAAGCTACGCTGAATTCGGAAGAGAGACTGAAGCGGTTGGTCAAAAGGGAACTGACGGCCGACGCGGAAAAATTCGGCGATACGAGAAGATCTCCCATTACCCAAAGAGAGGAGGCCCATGCCCTGTCGCATCGGGAGCTGATGCCGGTGGAGCCCGTAACCGTCATCCTTTCCCAAAAAGGGTGCGCACAGCGAAAGGACACGACGTCGAAATCGGCAAACTCATTTACAAGGCGGGAGACGGCTTTGCCGCCGCAGTTCGGGGCCGGAGCAATCAAGCGGCCGTGTTTCTGGATTCGACCGGACGCTCCTATTCGCTGGAGGCCCACAGCCTGCCATCGGCAAGAGGATATGGAGAGCCATTGACCGGACGATTTCAACCGCCTCCCGCATGCACCTTCGATGCGGTATTGATCGGAGAACCGCAGCAGGGCGTGCTTCTGGCCAGTTCCGCCGGATACGGCTTTGTAACGACGCTTTCCGATCTCGTAACGAAGAACAGGGCGGGCAAAGCCGTTCTGCGTTTTCCCGCAGGCACATCGCCCCTACCTCCGCTAACCATTTTTGACGCAAAGTCCGATACTGTCGCGGCCATAAGCGACGGAGGACGAATGTTGGTTTTTCCCCTCCATCAGCTTCCGGTGCTTCCGAGAGGCAAGGGCAACAAAATCATCAACCTGTTTGTCGACAAAGGGGAAAGACTGACGAAAATCGCTCTGCTGCCCCTCGGATACAAACTGATCGTAACGGCAGGAAGGCGCAAATTGACCTACCGGCCGGAACACCTGCTCGAATATCGTGGAGAACGCGGCAGAAGGGGAAAAAAGCTGCCGAGAGGGTTTAGAAAGGTGACGCAACTGAGTATGCTTAAAATAGAGCCGGACAGGAGGGATCGAATCTGATCCGTGCTTGCTTTCGACCGCAACGCCAAGCGAAGGAAATGGAAATTACCATCAAACGGGAAGAGGGCTACATCGAACTGATCAAACTGCTGAAGCTGACTCGCCTCTGCGCGACGGGCGGAGAGGCGAAAACCGCCGTAGCGGAGGGACTCGTTCGCGTGGACGGCCAGGTGGAGTTCCGCAAAAAACGGAAAGTCCGCGCCGGGCAGAGGGTGGAGTTCGACGGCAATGCCGTATCGGTGTCGCTCTTCCGCATATGAAAAAGAACGGAGATCGAACCATCGACCGCGTAGAAGCCCGTCGCGGCAGCATTCCTCCGCTGACATATCCTCCTCGGTTGCCGATAGCGGACAAAATCGGAGAGATAAAATCCGCCATTCGGAACAATCAGGTTGTCGTCGTGACGGGCGAGACCGGTTCCGGGAAAACGACGCAACTCCCCAAAATTTGCCTGGAAAGCGGTCGCGGCATCTACGGAAAAATCGGGTGCACGCAACCTCGCAGAATTGCGGCAACCTCTTTGGCAAGGCAGGTTGCCAAAGAGCTGAAGACGGACTTGGGGGATCTGGTCGGCTACAAAATCCGGTTTGAAAACAGAGTGCGGGACGAAACTCTGGTTCAATTTGCGACCGATGGCATTCTCCTCGCGGAGATTCAACGCGACCGATATCTATCCGCCTACGACACCATCATCATCGACGAGGCGCATGAGAGAACGCTGAATATCGATTTTCTGCTCGGTTATCTGAAGCGGATCCTGCCAAAACGGCGCGACCTAAAACTGATCGTTACCTCGGCGACGATAGACGTCGAAAAGTTTTCCGACGCCTTCACACAATTCTTTCACGTTCGGGACAGGCAGTTCTACCTCTCCTCCTCCGACCGGTCCGGCGGCGAAGCGGAAACCGCCGGAGCACCCGTGATCGAGGTCTCCGGCAGAATGTATCCGGTTGAGGTTCGCTATCGTCCCATCGACGAAATGGCGGAAGAACAGGGGGATATCTGCATTACGGTTATGGTGCGGGAGGCCGTGGAGGAAATCTTAACGGAAACGTCGCAGGGAGACATCCTGGTTTTTCTCTCGGGCGTTCAGGAGATCAAGGAGAGCGAGGAGCGACTGCAGTTTCTGCGGAAAGAGGGATTCGACGTACTACCGCTGTACGGGCGACTTTCCGGAGGCGAGCAAAACCGCATCTTTCGGACCGGACCGAAACGGAAGATCGTTCTCTCCACCAACATTGCGGAAACTTCCATCACGATCCCCCGCATCCACTACGTTGTGGATTCGGGCAGGGCCAGAATCGGCCGGTACAACGCGCGCTCCGGCACCCAGGGACTTCCGGTCGACAGAATTTCCCAAAGCAGTGCCGAGCAACGCAAGGGACGATGCGGCCGCGTTTCCCACGGAGTCTGCATTCGCCTCTATTCGGAAGAGGACTTTCTCTCCCGCAGCCGGCACTCCACTCCGGAAATACAGCGTTCGGACCTATCCGCAGTTATTTTGCGCCTGATGCACCTAGGGTTGGGGGACATAAGAACGTTCCCGTTTATCGATCCGCCGGAACCCTCGCAAATCAGAGCCGGGTACCGAACGTTGAAGGAATTGAGGGGCATCGTCGACACCGGGCGTCTGTCGCCGCTGGGTAGGGAGATGGCGGCGCTGCCTGTCGATCCTCGAACGGCCTGCATGATTTTAAGGGGCAGAAGGGAAAGGGTCCTACAGCCGGTACTCATCATCGCCGCAGCCATTTCGTGCCAGGACCCCAGGGAGTACCCGGAGGACAAAAAACCGCAGGCGCAACAAAAGCACGCCCGATTCCATTCCGAAGATTCGGATCTGCTCTCTCTTCTCGGCGTATGGGAGTTCTATCACAAAGAATGGGAGAAGCTGAAAACGCAAAACAAAATGAGAAAGTTCTGCAAAAGCAACTTTCTCTCCTATCGGAAAATGAGGGAGTGGCGCGACATTCATGCCCAACTGCTCGATATCGCCCGTGAAAACCGCTGGAACAGGGATCGAACGGCGAACCTCGACTACGGCGCCGTGCACCGTTGCATATTGGCCGGCTATCTGACCCACATCGCAAAAAGAGGGGAGAAGAGGCTGTACCTGGGAACCAAAAACCGCGAACTCCTCCTTTTCCCGGGATCGGGCCAGTACAAAAGCCGTCACGAATGGATCGTCGCCATTGAAATCATCGAGACTTCGCGACTGTTTGCGCACCGCGTTGCCAAAATCGACCCGGAATGGCTGGAGGAGCTGGCGGGAGATCTCTGCCGCAAGTCGTGGACGCTACCGCGATGGGACCCGAAAAATTCGCGAGTCGTCGCTACGGAGACGGTGAAGCTGTTCGGATTTACCATCGTCGATCGAAGAACCGTCAACTACGGACCAATCGACAGGGCCGAATCGACGGAGGTCTTTATTCGAGAGGCTCTGGTAGAGGGAAATTTCAACGGAAACTTCCTGTTTTGGCGGCACAACTGCCGACTGATCGAATCCATCCGCAAGCAGGAGGACAAAACGAGAAGGCGCAATCTTCTGGCGGACAGCTCCGTGATCGAGAGGTTCTATCGGGAACGAATCGCCGACGTCTCCTGTCTGCAGGATCTGCAAAAGCTGATCAACCGCAATTCCGGAGACCGATTTCTCTTCCTCTCCGAAAAGGATGTACTGCTTCGGGAGAGGGAGGAAACGGAACAACTCTATCCCGAAACGATCAAAATCGGAGACAAAGAGTGCGCACTAGAGTATCGGTTCGATCCCGAAACGGAAAGCGACGGCGTAACCGTGCACCTGCCCCAAAGCCTGCTGAACAACGTACAGAACTCCTCTTTCGAATATCTGGTTCCGGGACTGCTGCTCGACAAAATCACATGGCTGATCAAAAATCTACCGAAAGAGACCCGGAGAAAGCTGACCCCGATTCCGCAAAAGGCGCAGCTTGTCTGGGAGGAGATGACCTCGCCAACCTACAGCGTCGACTCGAAAGGCCTTTTGCCGCAGACAATCAGGGAGTTCTATCAAAACCTGT
>CAZLTI010000178.1:0-6507 GCA_964562335.1 uncultured Pseudomonadota bacterium
GCAGTCCAAGATGGAAATGCCGACGATCTTTTGCCATGCCTTGCAGATCGGCGATGCGGGTTTGATCGAAGACTACCGGGTTCGCATCCGCGATCACAAGCGCAAGACCGTCGCATCTCTAAAGGGATTGAACTACCGAGTGATCGCCGTAGGCGATTCCTTCAACGATCTGGCTATGCTGCGAGAAGCCGATGCCGGAATCCTATTCCGTCCCTCCAATGCTTTGCAGCCGCAGTTTTGCGATTTCCCCGTGACGATGGAGTACGGCGCACTGAAAGCGGAAATATCCAAATCTGCCGAAAGGTTCGATCGTTCCGGCGACCGATAGCGTCGAGGTTCGCAAAAGATCGGAGGAAAGGCGAAAGTGGACCGATTTACAGTCCGATAACGCGCTTCCAGTCTTTCAGTCCGCCGCGCACTATGTAGGCTTTGAACTGACAGGCTTCAAAAATCTTCAGCGCCTGATTGCTTAAAGCACCATCGTTGCAGATCAGCAGATATACCGTTTTGGTATCCAAATTTTCCATTTTCTGACTGATAAGACTCAAGGGAATGTTTACCGAACCTTCGATGTTTTTCTTCTCGAATTGCTCCTTGGAGCGCACGTCAATCAGTTCGATCTTCTTTGCCTGCAACAAATCCCGTGCTTCTATGACGTTTTTTTCCCTATCCATAACCTTCCCGATTTAGTGCCGTACGACGTTTCTTTATTGGGCACGACTTTTTTCCGTTGGATCGAGACCTCTCGTCCCGTAAGAGGAACCGGATTTTTTCGGGCAAGCCTAGCGATCTTGCCATGAAACAGTCAATAGCCCGGTTTCGGTTCGAGGTATTAGGTACGACTGGAACGTTGCCCGTACAACGTCGCCGATTGGCATGCCGTATCGATTCCGCCGAGGAACCGCTTTTGTTATTACGTTACTTTTGGTAGAGTGTCGATTCGCTTTTTTGAACGATCCCGCATTATGCAACATTGGCCGGAAAATCAGTTGATCGACATCGTTTTCAGCGTATATTCCTTTTTGCAGAGGAAACTGAATCTGCCTCCGGAAGAATGCCACGGAATAAAGAGGGCGGTTCCAAAGGGGAGTAGGGTTTCCGATTTGATCGAGGCCGTTGGATTGGAGCCGGAAGATGTGGAGGCCGCCTTTGTTAACGGAAAGGTGCGTCGAACTTCGGTTCGACTGCACGATGGCGACCGCGTTGCTCTTATACCGCACGGCACCCCCGGTCCGTATCGCCTGACTTTGGGGATTAGAAACTCAAAATAGGTCCGGTGCGCGAAGCGCAGGTGTGCCGGAGAGATATCGGCCGGGAGATGGAGGCCAAACGTCCCGATCGATATCTCCCTGGCGCTTTGCGAGTTCGGGTAGTCGGAGGCGCAGCCGAGTGAGCGAACGGCATTTCCGACGGACAGTCGCATTTCAATAGAGAGTATTTTGAATCTTCGGGAAAAAAAGATACTGACTGTCACCTGCCTTGGTCATTTCTTGAGCCATTTCAATATGCTGGTCTTTCCGGCCGTTCTGCTTCCTCTCACCAAGCGGTTGAACCTCAGTCTGGCAGAAGTGCTGGAGCTATCCTTCTGGATGTATTTACTGTTTGGAATCACTGCCTTTCCCTGGGGAGTTGCGGGAGACCGGTGGGGCGTAAAAAGACTGTTCGTCCTGTACTATTTGGGAGCCGGTCTCTCCGGTTTTTTTGTGGCATGGGGGATAGACAGTCCGGCAGCGTTGAAATTCGGCATGGCGGGTATCGGCTTTTTTTCCGGAATATACCATCCCATAGGAATTGGGTGGATATCCAAAGAGGTTCGGCAGGTCAGCATAGGAATGGGATACAACGGTATGTCCGGAAATCTGGGACTTGCCACCGCTCCCCTGGTTGCGGGTGTCGTAAATTGGCTTTGGAGTCCCAGGGAAGTATATCTCGTGCTCGGATTTTTGAACCTGAGCGGATTGGCTTTGATGATGGCTTTGCGCGTTTCCCAAGACAGTCGGGATACATCGCGGCCTACCTCCGAAAAGGGAGGGAGCCGGCTCGTTGCCTTTTCCATTCTGCTTGTTGCAATGATGTTGGGGGGAATCGAGTATCGCGGCGCCACGGTAATTATGCCGACCTATCTCGAAGTCAAAAATGTCGCTCTTTTTCAATGGGCAAATTCGCTGTTTTCAGGCGACATATCAAAAAATCTGCTGGCTGCGGGCATAACGTCCGCGATTTTTCTGATCGGTATGGGGGGGCAGTATTTCGGAGGGCATCTATCGAGTCGCTTCGATCTAAAATTGTGTCTACTGTCTTTTCATGCCGTAACCGTTCCGGCTGCCTTTTTGATGGTTTATTTCTCGGATGTCTCCCTGGCGATTCTCGCGCTCGTCTACTTTTTCTTTCTACTGGGCCTACAGCCGATCGAAAACACTTTGATTGCGGAATACACGCCGCGAAAACTAAGACACTCCGCATTTGGATTCAAGTTTATTCTCACATTCGGAGTCGGTTCCCTGGCGATTAAAATAGTGGGGGGCATCGAGAAGAATCTGGGACTTTCCCAAGTGTTTCCTTTTATTGGTTGCGTAGCCGTCGGCTGCGTCTGCATGGCTGCCGTTCTGATCGCCAAAACCCGGAGCGACCGACCCAAGCGCGGGAGAGCATAGATTCGCCATTCTCACACAAAAAGGGGGAACCCGATGAGCAAGACGAAAATCGTAGGTACGATAGGTCCCGCCTCAAACAACAAAACCACTCTGCGGAAGATGATCGCAGCGGGATTGAATGTGGCGCGGCTGAACTTTTCGCACGGAAACCGCGAAGAGCATGAAAAGGTAGTGCGGTTGATTCGGGAGCTGTCGAAGGAGATGAACAGGCCGGTCGCGATTCTTCAAGACCTTCAGGGTCCGAAAATTCGTACGGGAACGCTGAAAAACGGAGTGCCGGTCGCTCTCGAGCCTGGAAATTCCTTTCAGATAACCAACAAAAGGAGGCAGGGTTCGGCCGCTGTCGTATCGACTACCTATAAAAAACTGCCCGACGATGTGAAAGCGGGAGATAGGATACTGATCGACGACGGTCTGATCGAACTTCGCGTTACCTCGACAACTGCGGACACGGTTGACACGCAGGTTGTGGTCGGCGGAGAGCTGAAGGAGCATAAGGGCATCAATCTGCCTGGAGTCAAGGTGTCGGCGCCTTCGCTGACGGCCAAAGACAAAAGAGACTTGAATTTCGGGATAGAGATGGGAGTCGACTATGTCGCTCTCTCGTTTGTCAGAACAGCCGAAGACGTAAAGCACATCAAAAACTATATCGGTAAAAAAGGGTGCGCCATTCCCGTTGTGGCAAAAATCGAAAAACCGGAAGCGGTGGACAATCTGGATGAAATCCTCCGTTATGCCGACGTGATCATGGTGGCGAGAGGGGATTTGGGAGTCGAACTGCAGGCCGAGCAGGTCCCTACCGTTCAAAAGAGCATCATTCACAAAACGATACTTGCCAATCGCCTCGCTATCACAGCCACTCAGATGTTGGAAAGCATGGTGAGCAATCCCATTCCCACCCGTGCGGAAGTTTCCGACGTCGCCAACGCGATTTACGACGGAACCAGCGCAATTATGCTCTCTGCCGAATCGGCCACCGGAATGTATCCGGTCAAGGCAGTCGAAATGATGGCCAGAATTGCCAGGGAAGCCGAATCCTCGCCTTTCATCCGATACAACATTCAATACAAGCGCACACGAGCGGATTTGATTACGCACGCGGTTGCCCAATCGGCGGTAAATATTCTGTACGAAGTGCAGGCGAAGGCGATCGTTGCGTTCACGATGTCCGGCATAGCGGCAACGCTCATATCGAAGCAGCGTCCCGGCTGTCCGGTCTACGCCTTCACACCCTCCCCAACCTCATACAATCGAATGGCTTTGATATGGGGAACGACACCTCTGATGATTCCGGAAATCAAGCACACGGAGGACTTGATCAAGGCGGCGGAAGAGATACTCATAAAAAAGCGGTATTTGAAAAAGAACGACCTGATCGTAATGATGACGGGACCGGCACTGGAGACCGGATCCACCAACCTGGTCAAAATCCATCGCGTGGGAAGGAAGGACTAGCGTCGCCATTGGCCGGTTCGTCCGCATGGAGGTCGTGACGATTCCTATGGCACGATGCTTTGCAATGGGAACTGAAAAACGATCTGATCAATTGGCTTTCCCTGGCGATAGGTGCGTTCCGAGAATTCGACATTTCCCCGGCAATCGAGCGTTGCCACCGTCGAGCAGCGAGTTCCGTATGTTTCCGAGCGAATGAATATGGGAGATAGCAGCCGCTCCATCTCAATTCCCACTCCCGTGTTCGGCAGATCGGTGTCGTCCGCAACAACTTCGTTCCGCAAATGGTCGAGCAGTTGATCGTGGGTAAAGTTGTCCCTCTTGGTGCAGCTTTCGAGAATTTTTTTTCCTAGTACAACCTTGGGCCACGGAGTGTTCAAAAAATGGTTGCTCACTCCGTGGATGCCCGGTTCCAGCCGAACGGAGCGATCGTTCACGTTGGAATAGGTCCAAAGATCGCAAAGAGTCCCAAAAATCAGATTGTAGCCTCTATACCGACTCCTTTCCCTCTTCAACCGGCTGCAGAATTGAGAAGGCGTTTGAACGCCCCGCAAATAGGCAAGCGGTAATTCGCCGCGAGATTTTGCCTCTATACGATTTTGGTCGCCGGAACGATAGTTGGTAACGGCCGCAATTCTTCCCCTTTTGGTAAGTCCTAGCCAGGTTCCGCCTTTTTCCCGATCTCGCCCAGCCAGCAATTCCGGCAGTTCCGGCCAGAATCGGGCCTGTACGGCCTTTCGGTCGTACAATTCGTCCCGATTTGCTATCAGTATCAGGGGATACTGTTTGTGTGCCTTGTAGCTGATGAGAATCAAACACATGTCGATCGCATATACTTCGGCAAGGCGGTGGGGTCGTTTGTCGGCTTTGCGGTAGACCAATGCTTTTGGCCATAAATCGTAGCGGAAACGGAGGGCAAAGAACAGCCCGGAATATGGACCACTCTCTCATTCGCCAAAAGAAACATTGTACAAAGCATCGAAACGTGTAAAAATTATTGAAGTATCGCTGATTCCATTTCGAAAATCGGTTTTTGTCGTATTTGTCATTCCCCAAAATTGCAAAACCTTGCGCAAAAATTGAAAATCGCCTAAACATCAATTGATTACGGAGTGCTGCCTTTTTTCCGTTTTAGGGGGACAACGGGGAGCGACAGCGGAAGGACTATTTGAATCGATAGCTACAACCCTATAGGATAGGAGCGATTTGGAAACACCCGCACCCAGCATTTTGATTGTCGACGACAATGCCATGAACATTCTGCTTGTTCAGCAGATTTTGATCGAACGGGGATACGATGTCGATTCCGTACAAAGCGGAAAAGAGGCCCTGGAGCATATCGACGGGAAAAAACCCGATTTGGTTTTGCTCGATATCATGATGCCGGAAATGAGCGGGTATGAAGTGTGTGCAGTGTTGAAAAACAAACGGGAAACTCGGGATATTCCCATCATTTTTCTGACTGCCAAATCGCAGACGGAAGATATCGTTAAGGGATTCAAACTGGGAGCCGTCGACTATTTGACGAAACCCTTCAATGCGGAGGAATTGCTCGCCAGAATCGGAATCCACATTTCTCTGATACAGGCCCAGTCTCAGCTTAAAACGCAAAATCTTGTATTGGAAAGGCGCGTGAAAGAGCGGACGAAAAAGTTGAACGATTCGCTAACGAAGCTGAAAGCGATGCAAATGGAGCTTGTGCAGTCGGAAAAAATGGCGGCATTGGGTGAAATTGTGGCGGGGGTTACCCACGAATTAGCCACCCCGATCGGCAACGCCAAAGTAGACGCGTCCTATTTGAAGCAGAAAACCGAAGAGCTGGACAAGAGCTATCGATCCGAAGAGATGACGGAAAGCGCCTTTTCCGACTACGTTGCGTATGCGGTGGAGAGCTCCGCCGCTATTTTCAGAAACCTGGAAAATGCCAAAAGACATATTGACAGCTTCAAACAGGTTTCTGCCGATCATGCCAGCGAGCAGATCGATAGCTTCAACGTTCATGGGTACATTGGCCAAATCTTGGACAATCATCGATCCCGCCTAAAAAGAACGAAACATACCATTGTAATCGATTGCGATAAAAATCTGTCCATCGAAAGCTACCCCGGCGTTTTCAATCAAATTGTCACCAATTTGCTTTTAAATTCCCTCAAGCATGCCTTTACGGAAGATCAGGCAGGAGAGATCCGTTTCGATATCGGCCTCAAGGAAGATCGGGTGGTTTTTGTCTATCGGGACAATGGCAAGGGGATGGATGCCCATACGGTCAAGCATGTGTTCGATCCCTTTTTCACTACGAATCGGAAAGGGGGAGGATCGGGCATTGGGATGAACGTCGTCTATAATCTCGTCACAAAAAAGCTCCAGGGCTCGATCGTCTGTCGGAGCCGACCGGAGGAGG
>CAZLTI010000179.1:0-1474 GCA_964562335.1 uncultured Pseudomonadota bacterium
GTCTGCGCAGAAATTCTCGAGGATATGTGATATTGGGGGACGTGATCGTACGGATAGACGAGTTTCCCATAAAAACGAACGACGATTTGCTGACGGTCCTGGAAAAATATCGGCCGGGCGACATCGTGACCGTAAAAACGTTGCGAGATAGGCGCAGGAGAGAGTTTATCGTTCGCTTGGGAGAACCCTATTAATCGAGAACGGATCAGCCCTCGCTCTTTTGCTTCCCGCGATTCGAACGCCTTTTCCCGACTTCGATAGGGAACGCTTTCCTCCGGGTCGTGTGGACGCAAATCCCAAAAACTCTCCTTTCCACGGGCAGTCCACCGCACTCTTCCCTTGGGCTGTTACTGAAATCCAGGCCTTTATTCGGGGCAGTTATTATGCACTTTCCACATTTGAGGATCGTGCCCCTTTGGAATGTTTAAGCAGGGATCTTCCGAGGAATATCCTCTGAGCTTGTTGTACAGTTGCATTTGCTCCGATGTCAAAATATCGGGAGTCTTTAAGTGATATGACAAATGAACATAGCGCAGTTTGCTTGTGACTTGAGTAATTCTATCCAATAACTTCTTCAATAAATCTTCATTAATTGTATTGGCTGCAAAATGACTATTCAGTTCTTTTTCAAGATCGATTAATTTAAGTCCTAGCGGAATAGCCTGCGAGTTCATGGTTTGGAATAGGATTTCAATTTTTTCAGTTTGTTCTACGCTTAAATCAATCTCATCTTTCATTTCCAGTAAATGGATTGGTCCGGGAACGCCATTGAGTTCTGCCGCTTTCGCCAATCCCCATCCTCTCCCATTTTTGAGATCATCGATATCCGATTCCGATAGACTTTTTATCTTCCTGTTCTCTTGCCCTATATATTTCGATTCATGCGAATGCTGCCCAAACGCAGTCAAACAAAATGGGAAAACTAACACCAGCAAGAGTAGGAAAACTTTATGGATTTTCATTGATCCCTTCTTATAAATACATGACGAAGCGGTAAAATAATCCCAAAACCGCCCTTCCGCCAACCTTCGGACTTGCGAAAACCCGGAAGGAAGAGTTGCGTCTCTCCAGTTTAATATCATGCTTGGCAAACGCGTTTGTCGGGGGCGCTTTTGAGCGGCGGTTTCGCCGTACTAATAGGAAGAGACGGGAGAATACCCGAAGCATTTTGGGGTGGCGTTTGAATCAGCTGTCGGAAACGTTTTCCGTCTCCTCTTCATTGTGCTCAATTTTCTTCGCCTCCTTTTTTTTTCCTTTGCTCATTTCGTTCTTGAAATTGCTGATTCCTTTTCCGATTCCGGAACCGATACCCGCCAGTCTGCCGGCGCCAAACAAAACGACTACAATTGCGAGAATGATTCCCAATTCCATTGGTCCGGGCGTCATCATAACGTTCTCCTTACAATCATTAGTGAAAAAGACAAAAGGATGAAAAAGTTGCCTATTTCCAACGTTAGTCCCAAAAAAAAAAAAA
>CAZLTI010000179.1:1484-6449 GCA_964562335.1 uncultured Pseudomonadota bacterium
CCGATAATCGTCTATTGGCGCAAAATCGGCTTCCCGAATACGGCCTACACCAATCGGAATTAAGGTCGCGTCAACTTTTTATCGGCGGCAGTCACCAACCTTGCCTTTCGGTATATTGTCGAACCGACTGCCAAAATTTCTGCCAGTCTCCCCCTCCTTTTTGCCATAGACCGACAACAACCGGGCTTTCGGGTCGGTATCTGGCGGATTGCAGCAGCCTGGCGTTGTTATATTGCCAGCGGGAAGGGTCCGTATACGGAAACAGGAGAAGAATCTCCTCCGTCAAAAGATCGAATAGCCTCCCTTTCTCCTGCAGAGTTCTTTCCGGGGGATACCTTTTTTTATAAAGATCTTGGAGAAGTCGATAATATTTTTGGGTAGTTGCCGCAAGCCGTGCGGCTCTTTTTCTCTGTTTTTCGATCCGACGAAAAAACTCCGGTTCCCTGTTCCCGCTGCGCAGGTATTCCATCGCTCCCCGATGGCCGACAAAAACGGCCAGCCGTTCGTTGAAATCCGTCTGGTTGTCGACATAGAGCGTGGCGTGAGTCATTTCGTGAAAAATCGCATTTGCCAGACCATAAATTCCCTTACGAAGCATCGGCGTCGTAATCGGGTCCCTGAACCATCCAAGAGAGGAGTAGGTCGGAGCCGCAAAAACCCAAGTATCGTATCCCTCCTCCTGTAGGTCTCTTTCCAAAGCCAACGCGTCTTCTTTATCGAAGAATCCCTTGTAGGGAACATGGCCGACTACCGGAAACCACCATGTGTAGGGAACGAGTTCGGTTTTCGCACTGGCGGTGACTACAAACGTTATTCCCCGTTTTTCCGTGCGGTAGTAGCCTCCATAGTTTTCGCTCGATTTTAGATTCAGCCTGTCTTCGCCGAATTTCTTTATCCGTTCGACCTCGCCGAGCAGGCGTTTGATGCGGGTGTCCTTTTCGGTTCGGATCGCTTCGTCGAGCGCGACTTGATTTAGCCTCAAATCGAGCTGACCGATAGTCTGCTCCAGCAAGTAGCATCCCTTAAAAAGCAGAAGTGAGACGGCTATAGCGGCAATGGCCAAGAACCTACGCTTCAAGTTTTTCTCTGCCTTGAATTTCACCATCCTCCTTCAGGAGAACCTCTACCCTCCTTTCCGCTTTGTTCAGCTCCTTGCGACAGGAGCGGCTCAGTTTTATCCCCTTTTCGAACGCCTTCAAGGAGTCGTCCAGGGTTCCGTTTCCCTCTTCCAACGACTGAACGATCTCCTCCAACTGCTCCAGATTTTTTTCAAATGAATTCGTCATGTTTTGTACCGCTATAGCTGTGAAGCCACAAAAAGCCTCCATCGGAACCATTATATCAAGTTGGCAGGTCCGTTCCTACTCTATACCGGCGCATAACATTGCGGAACGGATTCTGTCAGTTTAGCAATAACACGGTAAAATTTGAATCTTTCGGAGGTTTCCCGCTTTTCAAACAGCCCGCCGACACAATGGACTATAGGGAGTATTCTATCGATTGTCGAGCCGATCGCTCTTTTGACTTCCGATTCGAAAGCTGGACAAAAACATTGCGGCGAGTCTAAACTTGTAGTCATACTCAAATGAGGAAAAAAGATACTGCCGATAAGAAAACGATCCGGTTCCCAAAACGAAGGCCTCCCTATAACAATCCTCCAAACGCCACAGACAATGGGAAAAAAAAGATACCTCTCTCTCCTGACGAAACAGCTGGTTTTGTTTGCCTTTATTTTCTCTTTTGGATTCTCCGGTCTCTCTGCGTCAGTTTTGGAGGATGCCGTCGATGCGGCTGGCGCGAAACTCTCCAATATATTTGCGGCAACTTTGGAAGATGCGGCTACCGATCTGGTAAACCAGTTGTACGAAAAAAAGATATCGGAAAAAAGCAAATTCGAAATGGTATTGGAAATCGTCAATTTCGACTCCCGGCAGCTGGACAGAGAGGGTAGAGAGATACAGAGCGCAATCTATTCGGCTTTGCAAAACAGGTTTGCCGAAGCCAAAATTATACTGATCAGCGAATCGTTGGCAGGGGTATCGGCTCGGACGTTGAAGTTAAGCGGCACCTACCGGTTCCGGGGCAAAATCATCGAACTTGAATTGAAAGCGATCGACTCGACAACGAGCACGCTGATCGCAAAAGCCAACGCATCGTACAAAAACACAAAAGCGGTCGAAAAGGACCTCGTTCTCGTCCTGCCTATCGATGCCCCCTCCTTTAGCAAAAAACAGGCGGAGATCTTTTCCAAAGTGTTTCGAGTCGAGTTAAGCAGAACGCAAGCGTTCGACATGATTAGCAGCGACGCATTCGATAGAGCGGACGCGGAAAAAATACAGGAGGAGTACAAGTGCTCCAAGGAGGAGTGTGGGACGATCATCGCCGAACAGTTGAACGCGAATTTAGTAATTTCAACGACATACTACAAAATTGAAGAAAGCAACTACTACTTGACGGGCAGTCTGAAGAACATCAAAACGGGCGAGACGCTAGTCGAGGAGCTTGTCGAACACGACGGCAATATCGGCACATTGAAAATGGCTTTGGGCAATCTGGCTTGTTTGCTCAGCCGGACATGCGGCAAAGAGGTGCCGGAACCGGAGGCCGTATCCCGACCGATTGCGGAACCCGATCCGGAGCCAAAACCCGAACCCCAAAAAGAGCCGGAAGCGGAACCGACGAAGGAAAAGGATACGAGATTCTTCCTTGGAGTTCCGACCAGCTATTCCATAAGCAGCGGGAAGACAAAACGGGACTTCGGAGACGAACAAAAATGGAGCGACAAAATTACGGACATCGACGAGGTATCGGGATGGAAAATTCGATGGGTGCCGAGAGGAGAGCGAGACGATTTCCGTTTTCATCTTGAAGTGATGACGATCGATGCAACGCAAAAAACCGACGATCCGGATCCTTTGGTATATCATCATACAGTGTTCAATATGGGTTGGGGAACCACGGAGGGTTTGATCTTCGGGTTCGGTTTTGGATACGTTTATTCGAATATTCTGTGCGACAAGTGCAACATTGATTCCGGTAGCGGGTTCGACTACTATCTGGATATTGGATACAGCACTTCCAAATTTGGAATCGCAGCCTCCTTTTATTGGATCGACGGATCGGCTTCGGATAGTTCGACGGAAACCGGCAACGTATCGAGTAAAGATTACGAATGGAAAGCCAGGGCCGGCACAATCTCCCTGATTATTGGATTCTAACGGATACAGGAAGCCTATCGGTCCGAAGTTTCCGTTGGAGAGTTCAAGAGATCGTATAAACGCGACCGCTGAAAAAGGAAAACCGTATGCTTTTCAAACGTCGAAGAATTATATTGTCCATTGGCCTATTGTTCGGGGTTTTATCGATCGCCACCTCATGCAAGGAAAACGACAAGACACCGGACAATGAGGCATTCAATCCGCTGAACGGCGGAGGTTACGTTACGAAAGTGTATCCTGCCGACGGCAGTTCGGTAACGGCCGGAATGAGCGGTCAGGAGTTCAGAATCGATGTCTCCTCGCAGGTAAACTACGCCATCATCTACTACGGTACATACTCGTTCGATCAATCCAATCGGAAAACCGTTTACGCCAAAGAGAACCAGCTTCTTACAACAATCGGATACGCTTACTCCAGATTGTCAAATTATGGCGCGACCAACTACTGGTATCTCACTCTACACGGTTTCGGATCCGAAGATTTGGGGCGCTACCCCACTTCGGGGACCCTGTCGTTTACTGTTCGGTAGACCTGCTGAAGGTAGCTCCAACAACCCGGAGCATATTTCCATGAGTCCGCTCACCATAGTGCACCTGTCGGATCTCCACTTCTTCGATTCCAATTTGCTGCTGAAACGTCTGCTTAGGTCCAGAGCCTTTTTTTCAAAACGGCTGGTGGGGATGCTAAACGTCAAGTTGCGTCGCAAAAACCTGTTTGAAGAGGATACCTATCGCCGCCTACTGGACTGCGTTAAAAAGCTACATTGGGACTATCTGGTAATATCGGGCGATCTGACCAATCTTTCGACCGAAGGAGAATTCCTCAAAGCAAGGGAGTTGTTGGAGCCGTTGATCAAAAAGGGGAGGGTGATCCTGACCGCCGGGAACCACGACCGGTATGTGCGCTCGGCTCTGCGCCCGGATCCGATGGAACGGTATTTCGGCGACTGCTTTCCGTTTCGAAAAAGCGAGTCCGGGAATTGCTCCTTTCCAACAGTCGAGCTAGACGACGGAGTCGTTTTGTTCGAGTTGGAGCTGGCGACACCCCGTTTCCTATTCTCCTCGCGGGGAAAAATAAAGTCCGACCTGATGGCGATTCGGAACCTTATTGGGAAAAAATACAGTCGTTTTAGAAAAATTGCCGTAGGGCACTATCCGGCATTTCTTCCCGAAACGATTTCGGAGGGATACCTGCACAAGCTATCCAAACGGGGAGTGCTGCGAAACTTTCTAATCGACAACGACATCGATCTCTATCTTCACGGGCACATTCACAAGAGCTGGGCATTTTCTCCCGTTGAAGGAAGCGGTCTCGTCTGCGTAAATAGCGGCGGATGCTGCCGGTACGAGGAGGGCGACTGGGCGGGCTTCCATGTCATCCGATTCGAGAAAGGGAAATTTCTGATTGATCGAATCCGATTGAAGCCGTCCGCAAATCGGTAGGGGACCTCTTTGTCCGATTTCGGAACGAATGTCGCTTCAACCGGATATTGATACGACTCTAGTTTTGATGAACCAGTAAAAGTTCCCGAACCGTCATTCCCGCGAAGGCGGGAATCTGTAGTCAATTGGTTTTATTAGATTCCCGCCTTCGCGGGAATGACAATCTGCGCAATTTTCGACTTTTTACTGCTTCGTCAGTTTTGGTAGGATTTGGGGACGAATCCGTCGGGCACTTGAATGCGGAAGGTTTCGTCGTGGATCTTGGCCAGGTAGATTCCCGACTGCAATACCCGGCGCTCCAGAT
>CAZLTI010000180.1:0-6316 GCA_964562335.1 uncultured Pseudomonadota bacterium
TGGGCATTCCTCCCCTACCGCTATCGCAGGAACAGACGGAGGAGCTTTGCCGGTTGCTGCTCGATCCGCCAGAGGGAAGGGAGGATTTTCTGCTCGATCTCCTGACCGATCGCGTTCCGCCCGGCGTCGACCCGGCAGCGAGAGTGAAAGCCGACTTTTTGGCGGAAATCGCGTTGGGAAAGATCGGTTGCGATCCGGTTTCCAGAAAGGAATCCGTTCGATTGCTGGGCACAATGGTGGGCGGATACAATCTGCATCCTTTGGTGTCGCTTCTGGCCGACGGACAGTTGGGGGCGGAGGCCGCATCGACCCTGAGTGGAATCATACTGGCTGCCGACGTGTTCGACGAAGTCCTGGAACTCGGCAAAAGCAACCCCCATGCACGTCGAGTTGTAGAGGAGTGGGCGGAGGGGGAGTGGTTCCGGGAAAAGCCGCACCTGCCAACGGAGATCGAAGGAGTCGTCTACAAAGTGAATGGAGAGGTCAATACCGACGACCTATCGCCCGCTCCCGAAGCATGGTCCCGACCGGACATTCCCCTGCATGCGAAAAGCATGGGGAAAAATCGCTTTCCGGACGGAGTCGAAACTATCGCCCGGCTGCGAAAGGAGAACCTGCGGGTGATCTTTGCCGCCGACGTAGTCGGAACGGGATCCTCGCGCAAATCCGCCTGCAACTCTCTTCTGTGGCACATCGGAGACGACATTCCCCACATTCCCAACAAGCGTAGAGGCGGAGTGATACTGGGCGGACAGATCGCGCCGATCTTTTTCAATACGGCGGAGGACTCCGGCGCGCTTCCCATAAGATGCGACGTGGGAGGATTCGAAACCGGCATGCGGATCGTTATTAAAACGGACGCTTCCCTTATCGCGGATCGGAGCGGCAATACTATAACGACCTTTTCTCTCGCCGATTCCCTGATCGAGGAGGTCCGGGCCGGCGGGCGCGTCCCTCTCATCATCGGCCGCTCCCTGACGGAAAGGGCCAGAAAGGCACTGGGAAGGGGCAAAAGCTCTCTGTTTGTCGAAGAGGTCCGGCCGAACCGACCAAAGGGCGGATACACGCTTGCGCAGAAAACCATCGGAATCGCTTGCGGCGTGGAGGGCATGCCGCCCGGCACCTTCTGCACCCCCAAGATGACCACCGTCGGCTCCCAAGATACGACCGGTCCCATGACGCGGGACGAAATGGCGGAACTTGCCTGCCTCAGCTTTCAGGCGGACTTTGTGATGCAGTCGTTTTGTCACACCGTGGCCTACCCAAAACCGGAGGATATTAGGACGCACGAAACCCTGCCCGACTTTTTCACCGGGCGCAAGGGGGTCTCCCTGAAACCGGGCGACGGAATTATTCATACGTGGCTCAACCGCTTTCTCATTCCCGACAAGGTGGGAACCGGGGCGGATTCGCACACGCGCTTCCCTCTCGGAATCTCCTTCGCCGCCGGGTCCGGATTGGTGGCCTTTGCCGCCTCCTTGGGCAATATGCCCCTGGAAATGCCCGAATCGGTACTCGTTCGCTTCGACGGAAATCTGCGGACCGGAATCACTCTGAGAGACGTGGTGAACGCCATTCCCTACTTCGCTATCCAAAAGGGATTGCTGACCGTGGAAAAGAGAAACAAAAGAAATGCCTTCAGCGGCCGCATACTGGAGATGGAGGGGCTGCCGAACCTGGCGGTGGAGCAGGCTTTCGAACTGACGGACGCTTCCGCAGAGCGTTCGGCAGCGGCCGCAGCGATTCAACTGCACGAGGAGACGGTTTCGACCTATCTGCACAGCAATGTCGCGCTGATGCGAAAGATGATTCGAGAGGGATACCGGGATGCCCAAACGCTGCAAAATAGAATCGACGGTATGGAAGCGTGGCTGAAGCGTCCCAAGCTGCTAAGGGCCGATCCGGAAGCCGAATATGCCGAAACGCTCGACATAGACCTGACGGAAATTGACGAGCCCATTTTGGCCTGCCCCAACGATCCCGACAACGTCAAAAAGCTGTCCGAGGTACAGGGGAATCCCGTAGATGAGGTTTTTGTCGGCTCCTGCATGACCAATATCGGACATTTTCGCGCTCTGGCCGAAATATTGAAGGGGGCCGGATCGGCCAAAACGAAACTGTGGGTCTGCCCGCCTTCGAGAATGGACCGGGAACAGTTGGAAAGGGAGGGAGTCTATACCGTGTTGGAGGCGGCCGACGCCAGAATGGAAATACCGGGATGCTCCCTTTGCATGGGAAATCAGGCGCGCGTAGCCGACAACAGCGTCGTCTTCTCCACTTCGACCAGGAATTTCAATAACCGTATGGGAGCCGGCGCACAGGTCTATTTGGGTTCTGCGGAACTGGCAGCCCTAGTCGCTCTAACGGGCAGGCTGCCGACGGTCGAAGAGTATTTCGGCGTCTATCGGGAAAAGATCGCACCCCGTTTCGAAACCATATACCGCTACCTGGACTTCTCCAGGATGGAGGAGTGATCCGCTTTCGCCCCGTTCCGCAGGAAACCGGCAGAGCGCAACCCGTTTTGCCAAGGTACCGAAACTGCGGTCGGCGGCAGGCGGAACCCGGAGATACCCTTACAGCAGCAGAAAGAGCAGACCCATAACGACCGTAGGGAACAGGGCCCCCAAGAGCAGGCCGAGAGGGGATACGCCGTTGGGAAAAAATTTCTGCAAAATGGACTGTCCGGCGGGATTGGGAGCATTTGCGATGACCGTTAGCCCACCGCCGGTAACCGCTCCCGCCACCACCGCATATTTCATGGAATCGGTCAGCCCCGGTACGAGGGAACTCAGATAGGTGATGGCGGCATTGTCGTTGAATGCTGTCAGAACCGTCGCTCCGACCATCAAGGGAAGCTCGCTCAAAGTACCCAGGATTGGCGCGATCCACCATTTTTGCAGTCCGCCGTGGATCACCAAACCGGCCAGAAAAAAACCGACCAGCAGCGCCGGCTTCAGATCGGTCCGATTTTGATGGTGGGCGGTTGCCCTGGCAAAACCCAGGAAACACAAAAATCCGTATATAAAAAGCGGCGGATAGTGGGCAAAATAGACCGTCCAAATCAAAAACAGAATATGGACGGCCGTCACGCCGATCGGAACGCTGTCCTCCCGTAAATCCCACTTCACCAGCAGACGCGATCTGTCCGACTCTTCCGGCGTCGTCAAACGGTCGAATTCCGAACGAAAGATGAGAAAATAGGCGATATTCGCCACCAGAATGCCGACAACGGCCTTATAGCCGAAGCTTCCTATCATAAACGCCATATCCCAGTTCCAACTCCCCGCCACCATCAGTACGGGAGGAGCCGCAAAGTGCGTCAGGGTGCCGCCGACGGATATGTTGACGAACAGGAGTCCCAGCGTCGCGTAGGCAAATTTTAGACTCGGTTTGCGCACGTAGAACTGTTTGGCAAGAATGAGCGCGGAAATGGTCATTGCCGCCGGCTCCGTAATCAAGGAGCCCATAATCGGCCCCACCGTCAGGACGGTGAACCACATTGCGGCAGCTCCTCCCCCGGCCAGATTCGCAATGCGTTTCAGTGACTCTTCGGCAAGCCTCAAAATGGGTCTGGTGGCGGCCAACGTCATAATAACCACGACAAACAGGGGCTCCGTATAGTTGGTATTGGCAAAATAGTCGATGGAGACATCCAGCCCGTGAACATAGGCGATTATCCAAAAAACGGGAATGACCCAAAGGCCGAACACAACCTCTATCTCGCCCAAAAAGTGGAATAGTTCGGACAAAAAGCTCACCTCTTCGACAACCTCTCCTTCGTATCGAACTGTCCGTTGCTGGCTCCGCCTCTTTTCCGCATGTCTTTTTTCCAATATGCGGGCAATTTTCTGAAAGTGTCCCGCCATAAAGGTGTGCAGAATCGCCCCCAAAAACAGCAGGGAAACGATCAGGTTCAGCGGCTCGACACGGATTCGGTGGATCAGCAGCTCGGATAGCGAGGAGAGATTGCCGTCGTTGTAGCTCTCCAGGTCGAGAGGAAAGAGCGGCGGTGCGGAATTTCCGCCGCCCGATGCCGCAACTGCCGCCGGAATCCCGATCGGTAGCAAAAAAAATAGAAGAAAAAAGGTAACGCGTCCCATAATCCAACCTCCCAATTGTCTGCCGCCGGAATCCTCCGACGGCAATCCGAGTTTTTCAAAAAGCCGTTTTTCCCAGCCGGATCGCTAAAAAGTCCAACTCCAATAGTAGTACATTTTCCTCCCTTTGCAAATAAAAATTGGATCCCCTCAACCCGCCGAAAGGAAAAATCGAAAGAACCGCCGAAAAACGCCAAAAGAATTCTCCCCGTCGATTGGGATGGAATAAATGGCATGCAAAAAGGGAATTGGAGACGATTCGGCCGCGATTCCCTCTTTTACGGCTTTTTTTTACGTTTGGACTACGAAATGCATTGACGGGAGTTTGTGGTCGTCGTATTATGGCCACGATTCGACCTTATAGAGAGTGTTACTTGATATAAGGATCCGTAATCGTAGTCGTTAATTTGTGCGGAAGTTGGAACATTCAAAATTTAGGGAGCAATTCGAAATGGTCAGTGGAACAGTGAAGTGGTTTAACGAAAAAAAGGGTTTTGGTTTTATCGAGCAGGAAAGCGGAGCAGACGTCTTTGTACATCATTCGGCTATCAATTCGGATGGTTTTCGAACGCTCAACGATGGTGATCGCGTGACGTTCGAAATTGAAGAGGGTCCCAAAGGACCGGCTGCGACAAATGTGACGGTGGTCCAATAGACCTTGACGGCGGTTTAACAGACCGATGTGAAGAGAGCCCCCTAACGGGGGCTTTTTTTTTGCCTGCCGCCCCCCAACCGACGGGGCAAAACGCGGAGCGCAGTTCTCCGTCCGTTCAGTTTCCCTCTTTCCGTAGACGTTTCTCCAATCGATGGGCGGCGTAGGAACATACGGCCGTCAGGGAGAAGTACATCAAAGTGATCGTGATCCAGATCTCGAACGTCAGATAGGTGGCGGACATCAGTTCCAAACCCTGAAACGTCAGCTCCTGGATCGAAATGACGGAGACGATCGCCGAGTCCTTGATAGTGGAGATAAACTGTCCGGCCAAAGCGGGCAGGATTGTGCGAAATGCCTGAGGCAGGATGATATGCCTGTATTTGGGCCAGCTTCTCAATCCGATCGCATCCGCAGCCTCCCACTGCCCTCGCGTCACGGAATCCAAACCCGCCCGCACGATTTCGGTCATGTAGGCGCCTTCGTAGACCGCCATCGTAAACAGTGCGGACAAAAAAGCCGCAAACTGACTCTCCGGAGCAAAGAGAAAGGCAAGAGCCCGTTTGGTCCCTTCCGATCTGGCGGCGACAAACTCCTCCACGCCGAAAAGCACCATTAGCTGATTGCCGAAAAAGAAGTAGAAGATGAATATCAAAACCAAAGGAGGCGTGTTGCGCACAAGCTCGACGTAGGTCCTGCCGATCAGCCTCAGATAGAGACTCTCGGAGCGTATGATCAGTCCCATGCAGATCCCGATCAGAATCGCCAGGAGGGACGACCAGATGCTGATGCGGATTGTGGTGAAAAGTCCCTGGACTAGCAGGTTCGGGACCCAGGTCCGGAGGGAGGAATCGAAACGAAAGAAATACTGCGGAATAACCTTCCAATTCCATTTGTAGCCAATGGAAAAATCGGAAATGCCGACGGCATAATAGAGACCTCCGGCGATTCCGATCAGCAGTATCCAATCCAGTTTTGAAAGGCGGACTCTCGTTTTCGCGCGGAATTCCACTACTGAATCCTGCTTTCCCAGTCCCGCGTTTCAAACCAATAGTGCTTCCTTTCCCGCAACCATCCCTGCGCCTCTTTGACGCGAATCCAATTGTCGAAGTAGTTCACTATATCGTAGTCGCTCTTGCGAAGCGCAAAACCGATCGGCTCTTTGGTGAAGGTTCCCGCTACGGGAAGAAACAGTTTTTCCGCATATTTGATGGCCTGGAAGGAGGGCATCGGTGCCGATGCGACGACGGCGTGCACACGCCCCGACAGCAGCTCCTGAATCGCTTGCGATTCGTCGTCGAACAGCTTCAGTTTTGCCTTGGGAAAGAACTTCCTGGCTGCGCTGGCGGCCGTCGTACCGATGCGCGCAGCCACCTGGACGCCGTCGCGGTTGAAATCCGAAAGGGCGCCGAACCCCTTCGCCCTCTCCCTGTGGGCGACAATGGACATGCCGGAGTGATCGTACGGCAGGGTAAAGTTCACTTTGAGATTGCGATCCGGCCTGATGCCCATTCCTCCGATAATCACGTCGAACTTTCCGGTGAGCAGCGCGGGAATGATGCCGGAC
>CAZLTI010000181.1:0-286 GCA_964562335.1 uncultured Pseudomonadota bacterium
CTTCCTCCCATTTGACGAAATTCTGCTGCGATTTGGCCAGATCGGCCAGCAGCTCTCTTATTTCCTCGCCGGTCATGCGAACCCTTTTGGCATCTTAAGATTAGACTTCGAAGCGATAGAAAAAGATACGATTTAATTTCATCATGACATTTTTGCACTGTTTTTCCAAACGAAAAGTCCGGGCGGACGTTTTGCGTCACCCGATATCGAAAGCGGAATTTTGCCGTCGGGACGGTCGGCAGTCAATCGGACGGCTTCAAGTTTACACTCTTTGCCGAAGAGCCGT
>CAZLTI010000181.1:311-6303 GCA_964562335.1 uncultured Pseudomonadota bacterium
CCCCGCATTAGGAAAGGCCCTGAAACAGGTTGTCGATGCCGTTGCGACATTCGATCAGGCGGTTTCTGGTTGCGCAACCGATGAAAACGATACAATAGCAGCGAAACCCCTTTCCGTGCGAGCGGCAGCCATGGTGAATCGGCGTAATCTCCGCTTGGAAGGATTTTTCGATGGAATCCAAAGCGGCTAGGAGATTTTCCGTGCCGAAGAAAAACTTGGCGGTAAAAAACCTGGTGAAAAGCAGTCCCCACTTTTGCGGGTTTACCCTGTGGTGCCAGGCGATCGCCAACCTACCCATGGTGTACCGCGCATTGATCTCCAGCAGTTTCCGTTCGCCTTTTGCCGTTTCTATCGTGTCGATGCCAAGCGGACCTCGATAGCCGGAGGAGAGCACATAATCGCAAACGGGCTTCAGCAATTCGACGCTCTTCCGGTACCGATGCTCCCCGTCCCGGCAGACGACCGATCCTCGATAGCTGCCAAAACGGGAGTACAAACCTTCGGTCGCACCGAGGAACGTTGCCCGTCCACCCGCGAAGTGGAACTGAAAGCCGAGCTCCTTTCGGCCTTCGACTCTTTTTTCCAATATAATCCCACCGCTTTTTTCGATCCAAGATTTGTACGTTTCGAGCGCCCTATCCGGAATCCCGCCACTGTCGTGAAGAATCGAGAGTTGTCCGGATACGCCGAAATAGTGCTTGACGTAGAATGGACGGTTTTTTTCCGCAAAAGCGTCGATTCTTTGACGTAGAGATTTTGACCGGACGGGGCCGAGGCCGACATTTTTCGAGGGAAAACGAAACGAGGGGGGTAGCAGACGATTTCTCAGGATAAACGAGGTTCTTTTCGAGTTCAAATGCCTAACGGTTTCGAGCTTCGATTTACCGTCTCGGTAGGTTCCGCCGCCAAGAGTGGCGGCCTTTTCCGCCTGCGGACTCCACCCCCACGGCTCCAATCTGCGGGAATCGAGGACCTCCGCGTTCGAGGGAGAACGAAGCAGATCGTTTAGGATCGAATTGCTTTCGGGGCCTCCCAAGTTCAATGTGCGATATTCGGGTAGAAACCCCAATTTTCGTTCGAGTCGGGAGAGAAGGTCGGGATGCGGTTTTTCGTAGGCCAAAATGTGATCGTCGGATGCAGTCAGTGGTAGAAACAGACTGGAGGATCGGTTGAGAAAAAACCACAGAGGAGATGTTCCGTCGTTTGGGTAGGGAAGCGTCCGAGCCAGTTCGAACTCGAAATCGTAGTTGTACAGCCAGACGCGAGAGTTCTTTCCCATACCGTTCGAGGGAGGTGGAGGCGTAAGGCAACCGTTTTAAAACGGGGGTAGTGCGTCCCTCCCCGCCCTTTTTTTCCCAATGATCTCCATCACTTTTTGGAGCACGGTTTCCACAGAGATGCGTTCCATACAGCAGTAGAAACCGCAGGCCTCTCCTGCGCAGCGGTATTTCCGGCCGCACGGCACGTCGGGAACGAAAAGGGCGGCATCTGCAAGATAGGGCCCCCACCGGACCGACGACTGCACCGTGACGGGCGGATAGAAAGCGACAATGGGAGTCCCGACGGCGTTGGCGATATGGGTGGGACCCGTACTCGGACCGATAAAAAGATCGCTTTGCGATATCAAAGCGGCCAGTTGCCGAAGATTCACCTGCTCCGCAAGATTGAAAGCGCGGTCCTTGAATCTGCCATTTAGACTGCCGATAAAACGTTCGTTTGCTTTGCGTTCTTCCCGACCCGCTCCCGTCAGTATGACGACGTTGTCCAGTTCGACTAGCCGCTCGATCAGCTTTTGGTAACGAAACTCAGGCCAGTTCAGCGCGGAGCCGCCCATTCCGGCATGCAGAACGATTTTCGGTTTCGGGGAACGGAACGGTGCGGAAAATCTACATCTGGTCTCTTTAATCTCGGCTTCGTTCAGGTAGAGTTTGGGGCGAATCTTCCAGTCCGTCTTTCGATCGAACAGACGGAGCATATCCATATTGTACTCCGCCTCGTTTTTGATCGATTTCGAGCGCTTTTGCAGAATCGGGTGGGTATAGTGAAGCAGGGTTTGGAGTTTGCTCAGCGGTCCGATTCTGTTGGGAATGTGCCTCAATTCCGGCAGGAGTTTCCGGATGGTCGGATCGTTGACCAAAACTAGCAGGCAGTCGAATTGTCCCTCTCGAATGGCCCGAAGGGTTCGTTGCGGAGAATCTCCTTGACGAATCGGGATCGCCCGGCCGCAGTGCGGATTTCCTTCTAGTAGCGGGGCCACGCTCTCCCGGCACAAAACGGCAAAGTCGATCCCAATATGACGTTTCATGGCCTCCAAAACAGGCAAAGTCAAAATGAAATCGCCAATACGGTCCGTTCTGGACAGCAGGACTCTTTTCGGACGTCGGCGCAATCTTCTGAGTATAAAATCCATGTAGCCGGATTTCCCAAAAAGCGCGTTGGAAAGAGGGCCGGTGGGAACTCCCCGTCAATAGGACTTGTCACCTTCCGCTTCGCCGGGTAGAGTTACGGAAAAAGAACCAAAAACCGTTCCGCCCATTTGAGGGTTGAATTCCAGCGGTTGCTCCGTTGCGCAACGGTTTTGAAACAGTCGTTTGAATGGTATTCGATCGGTGGATGCAAAATATCTGATTCTGGTAAACAAGAATCTATCGGCCC
Source organism: uncultured Pseudomonadota bacterium (assembly GCA_964562335.1). Classification (GTDB taxonomy): domain Bacteria; phylum SAR324; class SAR324; order XYD2-FULL-50-16; family XYD2-FULL-50-16; genus CAZJUM01. Next base: position 2,967 of record CAZLTI010000181.1, read on the forward strand.
GCACATCGAGATTCTGGAAAAAGAATAGGGCGCTGATTTTGTCCGAACTGACGGATGCCGATCTCTATTTTTTGGATTCGGACCAGCCGCAGACCCCTATCGACATCGACAAACGGGAGGTTGTCGTTCTTGTTGGGGACGTTTCTTTCTTTCATCGCGTCGTAAACTGCTTTTTCCATCGGCTGACCGATACGGCGATTGCCTTTATCCCCGACAGGAAGGGGTCGGCACTTACTACCGGTCTGCAGATGCCGACCAAAACTTCCGAAATCATCGATCTTATCAAATGTCGGCAGACGATTCCTCTGGATCTGATTCGCTGCCATTACGTCGACAAACAGGGGCTGCCGACGAACTGCCTCGTCTTGAACGATATTCTGATTGGAATCTCCTCTCGGCGGTTTCCCCTGCTGCTGAGAACCGTCTACCGACTGTTGAAAAGCGGTTTCTACATGACGCTTGCGGAAAACAGGAACGTCATTTCTCTTTTGCGGAACAGAAAGACTGTCTATCGAGGAAGGTATGTCGTCTCGTTGATTCTGTTGGGAAGCGGAATTACGCACGGACCCAAAATCGTTCAAAGGAAAAGAATCAATTTGAAGGCGTTCGACTATTTTCAACTGAACGCACGGTCGGCCTACGATATCGTCTCGCCGCTCGCCGGTATTTTTTCCAAATTTTCGCAGAGCGACAACCGAAATTTGATGCACCGGCAGTTTGGCGAAATCGAAATTCACGGACTGGGCAAGGACAACAATCTGATTTCCGACGGAATACACATCGGGAGACTGCCCGCATCCTTCACCCTGCTGCCCAAAGCGCTGAAAGTGATTTCGCCGCTGAACGTGATCACGGTGAAAAAACCCTGGGCGAAAGAAATAGCAGTTTCGCGGAAGGTTCCGAGGCCGATAGGAAGCAGAGAAGCACTATAGGAAATCCCGCCCCCCATCTTCGGACAGTTGACCGAATCGCTCCCTTCCGAACGACATTGGTACCGAACGGAGGTTCGAAGCGACATCTCCGTTGGAGTTCCGTCTACAGAAAGCTCCCGAAACGAGTATTTTTCCTCCCTGCCCTGGGCGGAGGGATCGACCTCGAAGATACACCCTGGGGCTTCCGCCGAACCAAGTGCCATTGCATCCGAAAGGCGGCAGCAACAGGCAGAACGGCGGACGAGATCGGTATGGGGATATAGGAAAAAGCCTACTTTTTCTTCTTCGGTTTTTCTTCGGTTTCGGGTTTCAATGAAATGGCCGACTTTGGCTGGTCGGTCTCCTCTGCGGAATCCTCCTCGATTTCCGGCGTTTCGTTTGCCGGTTCCGCCTCCGTGCCGTCGAAGTCTTCATCCGTATCGATATCCAAAGCGCTGCCATCCTCTTCGGCGAGGTCGATCACGCTCAGTCCCATGCGACGTTCGTTCACTTTGAGATTGATGATCCTTGCCTGAATCTCGCTTCCGATAGGATAAAACTTGGCCAGGCTCTTTTTATTCACCTCCCTGTTGATCTCGCTCACGTGAATCAGGCCCTCCACACCGGGTTTGATCTCCAGGAATACCCCAAAATCCGCAATGTGAACGACTTTTCCCGTGACCACCTCGTTCTCTCTAATCTCGTCGCCCAAGGTCTGCCATGGATCCTCGCTCAACTGTTTGATGCCGAGAGACAGTCTTTGGCTGGCCACATCGATATGAAGAACCTTGACGTCGATTTCGTCGCCTTTTTTGTAGAACTATCCCGGATTGCGCTGTCTTTGGCTCCAAGACATGTCGGAAACGTGCACGAGACCGTCTATGCCCTCTTCGAGTCCGACAAAGATGCCAAAGTCGGTAATGTTACGGACTTTTCCGCGCAAAATGGTTCCCGGCGGATTGTTTTCCGCCACTTCCTGCCACGGATTCGGCATCGATTCCTTCATCGAGAGGGAGATGCGCCGCTGTTCGGTATCCAAATCCTTGATCACGGCGGTGACGATATCGTTCATCGAAACCACCATCGAGGGCTGACGGACTTTTCTGGTCCAGGACATTTCGGAAACGTGAATCAATCCCTCCACGCCCTCTTCGATTTCGATGAACGCGCCGTAGTTGGTCAGGCTGACCACCTTTCCTTGAACCTCGGTGCCGGCGGGGTACTTCTCCTTTACGCTGTCCCAGGGATTGGCGGTTTTTTGCTTCAGTCCCAGGGAGACCTTTTCGCTGGTTTCGTCGAACTTTAGAACCATCACTTCGATTTCGTCCCCTATCGAATACATTTCGGAGGGATGGACGATCCTGCCCCATGTCATGTCCGTAATGTGAAGCAGTCCGTCGACGCCTCCAAGGTCGACGAATATGCCGTAATCGGTAATGTTTTTCACCGTCCCTTTCATTATCGCACCCTCCTTCAACAGCTCTAGAGTCTTCTCGCGCTGCTTCGCTCTTGCGACCTCAAGAATGGCGCGTCTTGAAAGAACGATATTCCCCCTTTTCGGGTTGTATTTCAACACTTTGAAGTCGAATCGTTCCCCCAGAAGCTTGTCCAGATTCCGTATGGGCCGCAGATCGACCTGCGAACCGGGCAGGAAGGCTTTGATGCCGATATCGACCGAGAGCCCTCCTTTAATGCGGGCCGTGATTACTCCGGAGACGGTTCCCTCCTCCTCGAAAACTCTTCCTACCTCTTCCCAAACGCGCAGTTTGTCGGCCTTTTCCTTCGAGACGACCACCTGCCCATGTTCGTCCTCGAAACGCTCCAGGTAGATTTCGGTTTCGTCGCCGATCTGTACCGTCAGTTCATGGTTCTCGTTGGTGAACTCCTGGCGCGGGATCTGCCCTTCGGATTTGTAGCCGAAATCGACGGTGACAAAATCCTTGGACATGTGGGTGACGCGGCCTTTGACGATTTTCAGCTCCTTGATTTTTTCCAGTCGGTTGCTTACTTCCTGTTCGAGATCGAACTCCTCGTCGATAAATTCGATCTTTCCGTCGAATTCCTGGCTTTCTGGTTGTTCGGTCATTGCGGTTTTGTTAGTGGAGAAGTTAACAAAAAAACAGTCAATAAAATGAAATTATTCATGATTTCGTGTACTGTTGTGAAGGAGAACGACGTAGATGGTCGCGCCGCTCGGTTAAATTGTCAATAGCAAAACGAATTGCCCGAACGGCATCTCTCTTTCAATGGAAATTGCCGGTTTCCGAGGGCTTAAAATCATTTCCCTTGAATTTTCGCCGGTGTTGTGTATAGTAACATCATACTTTGATGAAGCGGTAAAATGTCCCCAAACCGTCATTCCCGCGAAGGCGGGAATCTATAACCAACTGGTTTTATTGGATTCCCGCCTTCGCGGGAATGACAAT
>CAZLTI010000182.1:0-6221 GCA_964562335.1 uncultured Pseudomonadota bacterium
GCGATCCCTCGCGACAAAGGGAGGCAGCTCCTCGATTCGTTTGAAAAATCCCTCCAGCCGATCGCGATAGGAATCGAACGTATCGGTTACGTAGATCGTGTTTGCGCCGATCTTTTTATTGCCCTTTTCCCAGATGAGGAAATCCTTGCCGTGAATACCGTCCTTGGGGAAATTCATCAAATAGAACTGTGGGCGACCCGGAGTGTAAAATCCCAACATAGAGGCAATGCTGTAGTCCTTGGCGGTGAAAAAGAACCCCTCCGGTCTCTCTCCCCACTCCCTCTCCAACTGCCGAATCCTTTTGCCGACGGCATTCCATCCGTAATAGTGGGAGATCGGAGGTTGATTCTCCCCGATCCTTTCTGTATAGAGCAACCTGTCCGGGAAAAAAAGAGCCGGATTGATCGCCGGTGCCACAATGGCGACCAGCAGAAGAACGGAAGTCGCCAGGGAGAGTTTGAAAACGGCGGGACGGGAGACGCCAACGAAACGCACGCCTTCCCTGCCGGTATAAAACCAGGCGGCGATCAAGACGGACCCCGACGGATAGACGACGGCTGCCCAATGGGCTCCAATGCGAATCGTAAAGCATAGGACAAAATAGTAGAGCAGCGGAAAAGCGGTGACGTACCCGACAAAAGCCAATGACCTCCCTACCGGCTCTTCCGCTTTCGGGGAGCGATCTTTTCGCGGATGGAACACTCGGAAGAGAGACAGCAGAAGGACGATCCAGAGCATCGGCGAGGCCGCAAGCATTTGCCCGCCAAAATAGAGAAGAGGCTTTATCGGCTCGAACCCCCGGTCTTGGTGCCGGACCAGAAAGTTGAACTGAAAGGTCAGCCAATCGTTTTGATAGTTCCAAATCAGAAAGGGACTAAATAGGGAAAAAGCGAGCAGAAAGGCAAGATAGGGCTCCTTGGAGCGCAATAGATGGCGAAACCGCCGGTTCAGCAGACAAAACAAAAAAACGCCCGGGAAAAAAAGAAACGCCATAAATTTGCTCAACAGCATTCCCCCGCAAGCGGCTGCGGCAAGATACCAGGACGGTCCGTCGCTTTCCACAACGGCTCTTCTGCAGTAGAAAACCGCCAGCGTATAGAAGCAGACGAGGCTGGAGTCGGTGGTAATTCCGGTGCCAAAAAGCACCGAAATCGGCATAAGCGAGCAGATCAGAGTCGCGACAAAGGAGAACTCCTTTTTCCCGCTAATATCCAGCGCCAACCTGTAGACGTAAATCAGCGTGAGGATGTGCAGCAATATCGAAGTCAGGCGAACCGTATATTGCGTGGTGGAGAACAGGCCCGTAGTCAGAGCGATCAGCCAAGCCGTCATTGGCGGATGGGCGTAGTAGCCGAACGCCAAATGTCTCGACCATTCCCAAAACGAAGCCTCGTCCCCCTGCAAAGGAGGAAACAGAGCAAACAGGGAGTGGAGAACAAACACTGCCGCAATTAAACAGCAGACGTTAAAATGATGCCTTAAAATGCGCATTCCCTGTTTTCAAAAGATTGGGTACAGGAGGCGACTTGCGGCATACGGAGAGGCACCCTTCATCGGTGTCCAGACACGCAATGGCCGATTTCCTGCACATACGAAACGTTTGCCATGGGCCGAAAAGACGGCAAAAAACGAATCGGACTCCCGGCCAGGGATTCCGCAGCCAGTTAATGATGACGGAGCGGTAAAAAGTCCCAGAACCGTCATTCCCGCGAAAGCGGGAATCTGTAGTCAACTGGTTTTATTAGATTCCCGCCTTCGCGGGAATGACAATCCGCGCAATTTTCGATTTTTTACCGCTTCATCAATGATTGTCGAATAACATGATAAAAACAAACAGAATTTTTTACAGGCCCTCCTCGGAAAACGGCCTTACGGTTCTGCTGACTTTATACGGGGTGGCGATTTTCACCTTCCTTTTCAGTCTTTCGTTTCTTACGGAGGAACTCTTCCAAGGATCGGTTTGGGAGAACGTCTACCTGGTCGTCAGCACCCTGTTGAATCCTATCTATCTCGTATCGCTGCTGTTTCCGCTTTTCTACCTGCTCTACAAGGCTCTACCGAAACTGCTGTTCAAACTTCTTTTCTTTCCCCTGATCGGCATATACGGAACGTACATTTTCATCGACCGAATCGTTTTCAACCTATTCAAATTCCACATCAACAGTTTCGTACTCAAGATATTTCGACAGGAAAGAGCGTTGCAGGTACTCGGCATCGGAACCCGCGAACTTATCTTTATCTTTTCGACCGTCGTTTTCGGTACGCTGCTGGCTTGGTTGCTCTTTTTAGCCATACGGTCGTCTCCGCTGCAGAAATGGACGGACCGCAGGCTGCGCAACGGGAGAAGAATCGCGGGATTCGTCGCGATTTTGCTTTTCCTCATGTGCCTGGACAAACTCACCTTCGCCTGGCTTTTGTACAACAAGAGCTCATCGGTCTACATTCTATCGAAACGGGTTCCGCTCTATGTATCCGCCCAAGCGGGGGGAATGTTTGAAGATCTGGGCTTGAAACCCAGGATACCGGACAAATCCCACCCCTCGCTGAAAATCGCCAAGACCAATATTCGCTATCCGCTGCAACCCTATCAACCGGCAAAACAGGATCCGAAAAGTCTGCCGAACGTCATATTTTTGCTATCCGACGCCCTGCGATACGACGCGTTCACTGCCGAAATCATGCCCAACGCCTACCGTTTTCTCAAGCATCGGTCGGCGAATTTCCCCCGCCATTTTTCCGGTTCCAACGGAACTACGGAGGGTCTGTTTTCCATGCTGTACGGTTTGCCGCCTTCGTACATGCGGTATTTTGCCAAAGCCGAAGTTTCTCCCGTACTGTTCGACGCCCTGCTGGCAAACGACTATCGCATCAAGATATTCGGTTCCCAAAACCTTGGCTGGTTCGGAGCGGACCAGGTGGTGTTTTCCACCGTAAAGGAGCACATCGTCGACAAGCTAGCCGACGGTAGCGTAGAGAGCGATCTTATTCTGACGGACATCGCCGTCGAAACAATCAAAAACCACAAAAAGGAGTTTTCGAAACCGCTTTTTTTGCTGCTGTTCTACGACTCGCCGCATCTGCCGCACTTCTCGCATCCGCAGTTTCGCAAGTTTCAACCCTCCGATACGGGAGTCCTGTTCGACCCGTCGGATGCCGAATCGAGGGAGCGGGGATTCAACGAATACCGAAACGCGGTCTACTATGTGGATCACCTGCTGGGAAAGGTGTTGAAAGAGTTGGAGGATCACGGCTATTTCGAAGATTCCATTCTGTTTCTGACCGGCGACCACGGTTCCGAAAAATATGAGCACGGCCACTGGGGTCATGCCAGTGCCTTTACCAACGAGCAGTTGCGAACTCCCATGGTTTTCTACTACCCCGGCGTGGAGGCGAAGGATATCGACAGGATTACTTCCCATATGGATTTGCCAGCGACACTCCTGGAGCTGTTGGGCGAATCGTTCGACGCCAAACTGCACAGCATAGGACAATCTCTTTTCGATCCCTCGCCGCGCGACTATATATTGGCAGGCGGAATGGCAAACCGGGTACTGACGGACGGCAGATACAAAATCGACTACACGCCGAACGAGCTGATTTCGGTATACGGGGTAACGGATTTCGACGACAATAAGGTCGAAAATCCGGATGCAATCATCACGGAATACACGCCCAAGATACTCGGCATGTTTCAAGACTTTAAACGCTTTTTGAAATGAAAATAGAGCGGCCCCTGTTCATTCATCACACGCGTCGGCAGGCAAAATGATCGCAAAATGGATGAACCTAAAACATGCGGCGGGATGGCTACTCTCCCTCCACTTCCTCTTCTGGACGGGGGTAGCCTTTACTTTGGACATCCATCCCGACATGGCCGATCATTGGGTCTGGTCGCGCTATCTCGACTGGGGATACTACGAACACCCGCCGATGGTAGCCTGGATGATGCGGTTGATCACGGCAACGGTTCCCGCACATCCTACCGTAACCCTGAAACTGGGATCCGTCGCCATATCCACCCTGATTCTCTGGTTGGCCTATCGGGTGGCCCTCTCTTTTTTCTCGCGGAAAACGGCCCTGCTCTACATCCTCCTTTTGGAGGCCGCCCCCTACTTTTCCATTGGGTCCATCTTTTGGCACATCGATCAGCCCTATATGATTTTCTGGCTGTGCGGCCTCCTCGTTCTTTCAAAGTTCGTCGATAGCAAAAATCGGCAGTGGATACTGCTGTTCGGAGTCGTTGCAGGCTTGGGGGCGGTTTCCAAATACATCATGGTCCTGTTTTATGTCGGTCTGGCTTTTTGGTGTTTTTTCGACAGGAGATTTCGATACCTGCTGACATGCTGGCAAAGCTACTGTGCGGGTTTGATTTCCCTGCTGCTATTTTTGCCCGTGATTCTCTGGAATGCCCAACGCGATTGGATCTCCTTCCGTTTTCAGCTCGGCAGGGGATTAAGCGGCATGTCCCATTTCGGCAATCTTCCGGAGCTGACAATCGGACATCTTCTCATCTTCTCCCCCATATTTACGCTTCTCGTCTGGGCATTGCTGTTCTCCAAAAAACTGGTGGTGCGACCCGTTTCAGAAAAGCAAAGTCTGCTGCTGGCCACCGGCTTGCTGCCGTTCCTCTTTTTTTCTTTCAGCAGCCTGCGCGGAACGATTGCCGATCCGCACTGGCTGAACGTATGCTATTTCAGCATGTTTTTGCTGCTGGCACACCGCATGGATAAGGCGCAAACGGTTTCGCCCTCGAATAGCTCCTACGGCATCGGTTTCGCTCTCGCTTTCGGTTATAACGCGATTTTGCTCGCAGTCGCTTTGCTCCAGGTCCACTACTCCCTTCTGCCGATTCCCAAGGAGTACGATCTCTCAAAAAAGCTTATCGGCTGGCAACGGACGGCTGAGCAGATCGAGGAGGTACTGGCAAAGGAGGGAATCGCACGGCTCGACTATGTGGTGACGAGAGAATACCAACTGGGAGGGGCGTTGGCACTCTACCTGAAGTCCATGCCGCTTTCCCACTCCATCGAAAAGCCGGAACGAAACAGCTGGAGCCCCGTCGAGAGGGTAAAGATATCCCGATACGCCCTTTTTTGTCCCCCGCCGGAGTGCGATGGGACGAAACGAAAAGCCGAGAAGAGACTGCAGAAGAGATTCGAATTGCTGAAAACCGTAAAAACTGCAATCAATGGAAACCCGGTTAGAGAGCTATCCGTCTATCTTCCGCAACCGTGATTTCTCTTCGGAACGTAATGACTATTGCCGTACTGATCCCCTGTTTTAACGAGGAACAAACCGTCGGGCGGGTCGTCGAAGATATAAAAAAGGAGCTGCCGGAAGCGGCAGTCTACGTTTTCGACAACAATTCCGACGATCGGACCGCCGAGCTGGCGAAAGAGGCGGGGGCCATCGTCCGCAAGGAGGCCAAGCGAGGCAAAGGAAACGTGGTGCGGTCGATGTTCCGACAGGTCGATGCCGACATCTATGTGATGATAGACGGAGACGACACCTATCCGGCCGGCGAAATTCACAAGCTAATAGCTCCCATACAAAACGAAGAGGCGGATATCTGCATAGGAGACCGTCTAACCGACGGCTCCTACGAAGACGAGAATAGAAGGCTCTTCCATACGTTCGGCAACAGCCTGGTCAAAAGACTGATCAATCGGCTCTTCGACGCGGATATGAAGGATATCATGTCGGGCTACAGGGCCTTCTCCAGAAGATTCGTCAAAACCGCCCCAATCATCAGCGACGGGTTCGAGATCGAGACCGAAATTACCCTATTCGCGCTACACAACAAATTGCGGATCAGCCAGATTCCGATCGGGTTTCGGGAGAGACCGGAGGGAAGCCTGTCAAAACTCAACACGCTTTCGGATGGTTTCAAAGTGCTGCTGACGATATTCAGGCTCTACAAGGACTACAGACCTTTCGTCTTTTTCTCGACGGCTGCGATGCTGCTCGCGCTGGCGGGAATCGGCGTCGGGATTCCCGTTATCGTCGACTTTGTCGAAACGGGTCTGGTTCCCAAGTTTCCCTCCGCCATACTCGCCACGGGCTGCATGGTTCTCTCGGCCGTCTCCTTTTCCAGCGGGTTGATTCTCGATACGATCGTGAAACACCATCGCCGGATGTTCGAGATCCTATACAATCAGTCAAGCAAATGAAGAGCTCTCCTCTCGAAGGGATTCTTGCCGCCTCGCTGCCGGGACGGTCGG
>CAZLTI010000183.1:0-3875 GCA_964562335.1 uncultured Pseudomonadota bacterium
TTGCATAGCCAAGTTCACTATACGGTTTTTATGCTTTAGCTCTTTGCTTCTCATCGCCTCGCACAATGAATGAATATCGTAATTGAATTCCACTACAATTTGATTCCGAATTCTTCTTACGTCAGACAGGATCTCGTCCATATTTCTCTCCCATTAGTTCTTGTGGCGTGCAAATCTCCGGGTACTTATGTCCTTCGTTTATGCAAACGCTACGTATTAGAGGTTTTGTTTCAGCGTTATCAATATGAGTACAGTTCATAGTCGCGGAGCCACGCGGCGGATCTGCGATAACATATATTGTTTCGCAGCTTAAAAAAACGAAATATGGGCTCGACCCGATAGCGAAGCCTCCTCATCCATCGGCTTGGTAGCGACCCAATCCTCTCTCCAAGCGCTTATCTACCGCAAAGCTCCGTCAGTACTCCTCCCGTCGATTTGGGATGCAAAAAGGCGATCCTCTTCCCTCCCGCCCCCTCCTTGGGGGTTTCGTCGACGAGTCGGCAGCCGGATGCGCCGGCTTGGGCAAGGTCCCTTTCAAGGTCGTCGCTTCGATAGGCGATGTGATGGATGCCGCCTCCCCTTTTGTCGAGGTATTTCCGCACGGGGCTTTCCTCTGCCGTGGGTTCCAGCAGTTCGATACGAACCTCGCCAACGCGGAAGAAAGCGACTTTGACCTTTTGGGAGGCAATCTCTTCGATTCCCTCGCATTCCAGACCCAGCGTTTTCTCGTAGAAGGGGATCGCCTCCCGCAGGGATTTTACGGCGATGCCGATATGGTCGATCTTATTTATCATGGTTTCCGTACAGTTCGATGAGGGATTCGGCAGCGGCCGAAACGGTCGTCTTTCCGTTAAGGATATCCGACCTGATCCGGGGTAGGGAGTGCGCAATCCGTTCGTTTTCCAAAAAATCCGATTTGAGTCTTTCGACGATATCGTCCTCCAGCCATTTTATCAGCTGATTTTGTCGATTGGCTTCGAATGTTCCGGCGCGTATCCGTCGCTCCCTCAGCCGACCGACCGACCGCCACAGGGTCCGTATGCCCCTTTCTTCCAACGCCGAACAGCTCAAGACTTCCGCTACGCGGTCTTTTCGGCCGCCGGAAAAGTAGCGCAGTGCCCTCTCCATCTCCTTGGCCGTGCGCTCCGCTTTTTGTCTGTTGTCTCCATCGGCTTTGTTGATCAACAGGATGTCGGCAATTTCCATAATGCCCCTTTTGATGCTTTGCAATTCGTCTCCCGCTCCGGTGAGGAGCAAAAGCAGTACGATATCCACCATGGAGCCGATCAGAAATTCGCTCTGTCCGACTCCCACGGTTTCGACGAGAACCGCCTCGTATCCCGCCGCTTCGCAGAGCAGGATGGTTTCGCGCGTTTTGCGGCCGACTCCGCCGAGCTTGCCGCCGGTAGGAGAGGGGCGGATGAAGCAGTTCTTTTCCCGTCCGAGTTCCGCCATGCGCGTTCTGTCCCCCAAGATGCTGCCTCCAGTGACGGAGCTGCTGGGGTCGATGGCGAGCACGGCCGTCTTCAGTCCCTGCCGACACAAAAAACGGCCCAGCGCATTGATCATCGTGCTTTTGCCGGAACCGGGAGTGCCCGTGATTCCTAGCCGAATCGAGTTTCCCGTCTTCGGCAGTATTCGGCATAGCACATCCTGGGCCTGCTCTCGGTGCGGGCGGGCATTACTTTCGATCAGGGTGATCGCCCGCGCCAGCCAGACCCGGTCTCCGGCGAGAACGCCCGCGACGATCTCCCGGACGGTCGGCTCTCTTCCTTTCATATTCCATGCTGATGAAACAGATGCCTCAATACTTCGGCGGCCGCATCCGGAATTTTCGTGCCGGGGCCGAATATGGCGGCAGCGCCGCAATCCCTCAGAAAACCGTAGTCCTGCGCGGGAATGACCCCTCCGACGGTTATCGCAATGTCGTCCCGTCCCAGTTTTTTCAGCTCCTCCGCCAACTGCGGCAGGAGCGTTTTGTGGCCTCCGGCCAGCGAGCTGATTCCCACTACGTGGACGTCGTTTTCAACCGCCTGCCGCGCCACCTCGTCCGGTGTCTGGAAAAGAGGCGCGATATCCACGTCGAATCCTAAATCCGCAAATGCGGTTGCGATCACCTTTGCTCCTCGGTCGTGGCCGTCCTGACCCATTTTGGCGACGAGAATTCTCGGCCTTCTGCCTTGCGCCGCCTCAAATCGATCCGTACGGTTTCGAATTCTCTCCATTGCGGAGCGGTCTCCAAAATTGGCGCTGTATACGCCCGAAATCGACCGAACCGTCGCCCGGTGTCTGCCGAAGACCTCCTCCATAACCAGGGAGATTTCACCCAACGTGGCTTTCGCTTTCGCGGCCCGCACGGAAAGCTCCAGCAGGTTTCCCTCCCCGGACGCCGCGCTTCGCTTCAATGCCTCCAACGCTCCCCGTGTTTTCTCTTCGTCCCTGGTCGATTTCAGTCGGCGCAATCGTTTGACCTGCGCCTCGCGAACAGCTCTGTTGTCCACTTCCAGAATCTCCATCTCGTTTTTTTGGTCGGTTCGATATCTATTGACACCGACGATTGCGTCCCGGCCGGAGTCGATCCTGGCCTGACGCCTGGCCGCCGCCTCTTCGATGCGCATCTTGGGCAGTCCCGCCTCGATGGCTTTCGTCATGCCTCCCAACGATTCTACCTCCTCTATGTGCTTCCAGGCGCGGCGGATAAGGCTGTGGGTAAGAGATTCGACGTAGTACGATCCGCCCCAGGGATCGACCGATGCGCATATGCCGGTTTCGTGCTGAAGATATAGTTGCGTATTTCTGGCGATACGGGCCGAGAAGTCGGTGGGCAGTGCGATGGCCTCGTCCAGCGAATTGGTATGGAGCGACTGCGTGTGCCCCATCGCCGCCGCCATCGCCTCCACGCAGGTGCGCACCACATTGTTGTAGGGATCCTGCTCGGTAAGGCTCCAACCGGAGGTTTGGCAGTGGGTACGCAGCGTCATGGACCTGCTGTTTTTGGGTTGGAATCGATGCATCAGTTTCGCCCAGAGCACCCGTGCGGCTCTCATTTTGGCGATTTCCATAAAATAGTTCATGCCGATGCCCCAGAAGAAGGAGAGCCGCGGGGCAAAGGCGTCGATATCGATTCCCGCGTTCAAACCGCACCGCACGTATTCCAAGCCGTCCGCTAGCGTATACGCCATCTCCAGGTCAGCCGTGGCTCCCGCCTCCTGCATATGGTAGCCGGAAATGCTGATGCTGTTAAAACGCGGCATGTGCCGCGACGTATAGGAGAAGATGTCGGAAACGATGCGCATCGAAGGGGTCGGCGGATAGATGTAGGTATTGCGCACCATATACTCTTTCAAAATGTCGTTTTGAATCGTGCCGGACAATTGCCCGGGCTTTACTCCCTGCTCCTCTGCCGCAGCTATGTAGAAGGCCATAATGGGCAGCACGGCTCCGTTCATCGTCATCGATACCGACATTTTGTCTAGCGGAATCCGGTCGAAGAGGGTCTGCATGTCCAGAATCGAATCGATCGCCACTCCGGCCTTGCCGACATCTCCGACGACACGATGGTGGTCCGAGTCGTATCCGCGATGGGTCGGCAGATCGAAGGCAACCGAGAGCCCCATCTGCCCGGCCGCCAAATTGCGTCGATAAAAGGCGTTGCTCTCTTCCGCCGTCGAAAACCCGGCATACTGCCGGATCGTCCAGGGCCGCGTGACGTACATGGTGGGATAGGGTCCCCGGAGATAGGGAGGAATGCCGGAGAGAAACCGCGTATGCTCGGTCTGCTTCAGATCCTCCCTCCTGTACAGCGGTTTGATGTCGATCTGCTCCAGCGAGGTCCAGACCTGCGACGACGGGGAACCGCCCGATTCCCTCTCGAA
>CAZLTI010000183.1:3890-6207 GCA_964562335.1 uncultured Pseudomonadota bacterium
TTTCCGCCTCCAGCCGCCCGTATCTCCCCTCTCCGAAGGCGGACGATAGGCGATTTTGGTAAAATCCGGGTGTCGGCTCATTTTCCTGTTTGCACAAATGGTTTTAGGATATGCACCTTGGACGCAATCCAGCCTCGAACGCCAGCAAAGCCGCTCGGCTCGAAATGGATCATCTCGCCCCACCTGTTGAGACGATCAATCGAGCTTTTTTTGCATTAAGATTGTACGGCTATTTCTTTATAGTCTGTCGACCGACTCCCTCAACTTAGTCCACTCGGGCAGCCAGTCTGCAATATCGTCGGTCGTTTTCCGAATACCCAGAAGTACTTTTTCCCGAAATGCCCAAGCCCCTCGAAAACCGTTGGCATCGAACCACCTATCCATCCCCCAGAGTAAATCTTTGCCGGCAAAAGCCTGCAAATAATATCGATTCCGCATACCTCCCTCTGTACATTCGGGTAAAAGGTCTTTGAAGGAGGAGGTTACAGCTTCCGGAGAAACCAATTGGGTTTCTTGATGTCGATGAACAATCTTCCCTATTTCAGTTGCACAGGAATCTTGATCCAAAGCATCGGGAAAAAGGTGCTTTTCTTCGCCGCGAGGATGGCCAAATGCCGATGGAATATCCTCAAAGCGGATACGGTTGATGCTCAGGGCTGTCCTTGCAGCCTGATAAATGGAAATTCTTTCTTTAGTCAATTCGAGCGCAGTTCCGTATTGGAGGATGTCAAGGGAATTTTCACCCAAGGCTTTTCCGACGACAATCGGATCGATTAGATAGTTTTCGATCTCCTTGCGTTCCCATCGCCAACCAAAATGAACGGAACCATCGTTCGTTTTCCATTCCTTTGGTTTGTCGGAGGGTTCCTGCCAGTCTTTCACAAAGTCACCGTCCAGAATTCCGAAGACGCAGTTCTGTCCGAATGCTTCGCGGCGGGCAATAATTTTAGCGCCCATGCCATATTTTCCGCCCTGCGGTTTTACCTGGCATATCCCGAATAAAAGTTTGCCGAGCACACGCACGTCCGGGCTGTTGTTTCCGCCTTCGCAAAGAAGTTGCGCTAGAGGCATAGCCTGCCTCCTTTGATGCGATAGACCTCCTCCGGACTGACAATGGTCGAAACCGATTCCGAATGCGTGGTCAGAATGAACTGACAGTTGTTGCCAAGTACGGGTAGGGCATTGACAAGAGATTGCGCAAGAGGAGGATGCAAATTGAGGTCTACCTCGTCTATCAGTACAATGCTATTTCGAATCTGCATTCTGACGAACTCAAACAACATCGGAAATACCGACTGTTCACCTGCGGACATCTCTTCGATATCGTAGGACCGATTCCCATCCGACAGTGTAAAAAAATAGTCTTCGGGAGCAGGCACGCCCCCTCTATGCATCGGTTCAAGTCCTTTGAACGATCTACCGGGAAATACTTTCTTGTAGCTGTTTTCCAATTCCAATAGCCAATCCTTGCCGCCAACCTCGCCTGCCATTTGATTTAGCTTCCAGCCGTTCAAGTATCTGCGAAGATGGGAAACGCCAATATCGACGAATACTCTACCGGTATGACTATTGTCTTCTTTATTCGGATGATTATTGTCTCCTTGAATTGGAGTCGATGCTAGATTTCGGAATTGATCGAACCAGAAAAAACCTGGCAACGTATCAAAAAAAACTCTTGCCCCAGGTGACGTGCGGATCAATTGAGTCGCGTATGACCTGCCTTTTAATTGAAACAGACTGGCTTTGGATCTTTTGCCGTTTTCATCCAAAACGTCATACCATTCGCCTTTCAATCTTAGTTTCAGTTTTTTGCTGTTTCCCGGCAATATGTTGCTTTGGGGTTTTTTAAACTCAAGCCATTTCTTCGCGACTTCTATTGTCGAGTCTATCTCTTCGTTCGTGAAAGAGACATCAAGCTCAATAAGCGGTGTTCCCCATTTTTCGTACCGGTCGGGAATCCATCCCTGCCAGGAAAAATCGGAAACACTTCTGATTTTTCCCGAACACATGGCAAGGCAGAGTGCAATCGCTTGTAAAATAGTAGTTTTTCCAGTGCCGTTATCGCCAAGTAGGAGAAATTGATCGGAAATATCTTCAGTGAGTTTGTTGACAAATTCTATTTCAAGATTTTTAAAACGCTTAAAATTTTCGATTTTTAATTTACTGACTTTCATTATGCTATTCTCCTAATTTCAGGGAGGTATCTGCCGTTTTCTTATTCCACGTAGCGGACGACATGACAACGTCATTCATGATGAACCGGTAAAAAATCCCAGAACCGTCATTCCCGCGAAGGCGGGAATCTGTAGTCAACTGG